>CAZIBN010000064.1:9838-14679 GCA_964537395.1 uncultured Elusimicrobia bacterium | reverse complement strand
TGCGCGCGCTCGCCGCGCAAAGCCTGCCCGGCCAGGGCGCGCCCGACGCCGCCGTGAGCAATGTCCTATGCTCGGCCCTCGCCCAAGAGGACCTTCCGCGCGAGGTTCTCTCCGAGGCTTTGCTGTCGCTGTCGCGCCTCGGCTGCCCCGACCCGGCGGCGCTCACGCGCATCGCGCGCTCCTTCGGCCCGCGCCCCGATGAAAAAGATCTTGTCCTCTTGAACGCCTCGATCGCGGCCCTCGGCCGTTCGCGCGGCGCCGCCTCCGGGAAAGCTCTGATCGGCCTCATCGCCCACTTCCCGCCCCAGGGAGAGCCTCGCGCCGCCGCGATCGCGGCCCTCGCCGCGCGCCGCGCCGAGATCTCGACCTGGCTGGCGCCCGAGGCCCTGCCCGTCGTCGCCGAAGCCCTGCGCTCCGAGAGCGCTCGATGGGACACGATGATCCCGCTCATCCATCTCGCGTCCGCGCTCGGCCACGAGGCCGTGCCGGCGCTCACGCGCCTGACGAAGCATCCCGACGCCGAGGTCCTGGCCGAGGCCGCCGAGGCGCTCGCCGCCCTCAAGCGCATCGAGACCATCCCCGCTTTGGACTCCGTCGTCGCGGGCGCCCTGAACGACCCGCGCTTCTCTCCCAAGGAAGGCCGCCCCGACCCCGCCGCCCTGCTCGCACGCCTCGAAAAAGCCGTGGCGGCCCTTCGCCGCGCCCGCTAGCGCCGCGCCGCCCTTGCTATACTTTTCCCCATGCTCGACTACTTTCCCCTCGTCAAAGGCGCCGTGCGCGAGTACGCGACGGAAAACTCGCAAGGCGCCGGCACGTATAAATTCGAAGTGCTCGAGGTCTCGACCAAGGGCACCGTGACGACGGCCAAGTGCCGCCGCACGGTCAAGCTGCCGAGCGAGCCGGAGACGGTCGCCGAGGTCACGCTGACCAAGGACGCCACTGGCGTCCACGAGGGCGCCAACGTCGAGTTCAAGACCCCGCTCAAGGTCGGAACGCAGTGGGCCAGCCCGCCTCGCCGGAACTGGATCGAGGCGCTCGACGCGGCGATCGAGACGCCGGCCGGCAAGTTCAAGGACTGCCTCAAGGTCGCCTACCTGATCGCGGAAGGCGACGGCGGCTCGGGCGAGCGCCACTACGCGCCCGGCGTGGGCCTGGTCAAGGCCGTCGACAACGACGAAGGCGAGCCCTTCGCCTACCAACTCGTCAAAGCGGTCGGCTAAGGCTCGGCGCCGCGCGTTGACAAGGGGCGCGCGCGCCGTTATACTGCGGTCATGAGCCGAATCGCGGTCTACCCGGGCAGCTTCGACCCCCTCACGCGGGGCCATCTCGACATCATCCAGCGCGCCTCCAAGATCTTCGACCAGGTGATCGTCGCGGTGTCCAACAACGCGTCCAAAAGGAACGTGTTCTCCGTTTCGGAGCGCATCGAGATGGTCGAGGAGTCCATCCGCAGCCTGCCCAACGTGGACTGCGACACCATCTCGGGCCTGCTCGTCGATTACATGCGCCTCAAGAAGGCGCGGGTCCTCATCCGCGGCCTGCGCGTCGTCTCCGACATGGACTACGAGTTCCAGCTCGCCTCCTTCAACCGCCGCCTCAACAAGGACGTCGAGACCGTTTTCCTGATGCCGGACGACCAATACACCTACCTGGCCTCCTCCATGGTCCGCGAGATCGCGCGCCTGGGCGCCGGCACCGAGCAGTTCGTCCCGTCCTTCGTGGCGCGCCGGCTCAAGCTGAAATTTGGCAGTCCCAAGAGCAAATAGCCTTATAGCGCTGGCCGCGGCGCTGCTGCTCGGCGCCGCGTGCAAGCGCGCGCCCGTCGAGGTCCCGGCCGAGACCCCCGAGCTATCCGCCCCCGAGCCGTCCTCGTCCTTGATATCGACGCCGCTCGATGCCGCCGCCACCGGCTACACCAACGAGATGCAGGCCGCCAACCTGAGCCGCGAGACCTCCGCGATGGGCATCCAGCACATCAGCAAGAACATCGAGGAAGGCGATCCCCGCGAGGAGAAGCGCGGCGCCCCGCCGCCGCTGTCGGCGGTCGAGAAGAAAGAGCGTCTGGATCAGCTGAAGGAGATGCGCATGGAGTTCACGCGCATGCGCCGCGGCATCGACGGCGCGCGCGACAAGAGCGTCGCTCTGCCGGGCACGACGGCGGCCATCATCAAAGGCCGCGAGTCCGGAGGCATCCTCGGCGCCGTCGAGGACGGCCCCGGGGTCTGGAGCGGCGCCTATGGCGGGGCCGTCGAGACCGGCGAGCGCGTCGTGTCGGACGCAGCGGCCTGGACCGAACTGTGGGGCCGCCTGTCGCGCGAGACCCCTCCCCCGGCTGACTTCGAGAAGACGCGCATCGCGGCGGTGTTCGTTGGGCCGCGCCCCACATCCGGCTATCGCGCGAAGCTCATCGGGATCGAGGCGGAGCCGGCGCGCTATCTTCTGCACTGGTACGAGGAAGGCCCGGGCGAGGGAGAAGCCGTTGCGGACGGCGCCACCGCACCCTTCCTTCTCGTCTCGGTCCCCAAGGACGAGCGCGCCATCCGCTGGGACAAGGTCCGCCGCAAAGACGGGGCCGAAGGGCCTAAAAGAAAATAGGTCTTTAGTCCTTTTTCCGCTTGACTCGCTTTCCGGGCTGCGTTTATAATTAAAGCTGTCCCGCCCCGGAGCCCCCAATGAAAAGCCTCGCCGCCGCCCTCGTTCTGTTCGCCGGAAGCGCGCTCGCTCTCCCCGATCCGGGGTTTGACGGAAAGGCAGGGAAGACGGCCCCCGCAGTCTCAACGAAAGCCTCCGCGGCCGCCATCAGCGAGATCGATTCAAGGGTCTGGGTCGAGATCGAGGCCCCGGGCAAGGCCGAGCGCCAGACCGCCGTCGACGCCGGCATCAGCATCGAGGAGATCAAGCCCGGGATGGCCGCCGGCTTCGCCACGCCTCAGGCGCTCGAGCGGATCAAGGCCGCGGGCCTGAAGATCCGCACCACGGTCACGCTCCGCCAGCGATTCGGCACCCTCGACTTCCCCGAGAAGGACGCGGTCTACCACAACTACAAGGAGCTCGAGGCGGACATGCGCTCGCTGGCCGCGCGCGCGCCGGACCTGGTCTCGATCTTCTCCATCGGAAAGTCCACGCGCGGCCGCGACCTGTGGGCCGTGCGCCTGACCCGGGGTGCTAAGGGAACCAAGCCGAGCAAGAAGCCCGGCATCGTTTTCATGGGCACGCACCACGCGCGCGAGCACCTCTCCACCGAGGTTCCCCTGCTGATCGCCAAGCACCTCGTCGACAACCGCGCTGACGCGGAGATCGCCCGCCTGCTCGACACGCGCGACGTCTACTTCATCCCCATGGTCAACCCCGACGGCGTCGAGTACGACATCGAGGGCGGCAAGTACCACATGCACCGCAAGAACATGGCCAAGAACGCCGACGGCTCGACCGGCGTGGACCTCAACCGCAACTACGCCTGGGGCTGGGGCGGCGGCGGGGCCTCGCCGAACCCGGGCGACGACACCTACCGCGGGCCCTCCGCGTTCTCCGAGCCCGAGAGCAAGGCCGTGAAGGCCTTCGTCGAAGCCCGCCCGAACCTCAAGGTCATGATCTCCTACCATACCTTCTCCGAGCTGATCCTCTATCCGTGGGGCGGCTCCGACGAGCAGATCCCGGACGCGAAGGCCCTGGCGGCCTTCAAGACGATGGCCGGCGAAATGGGGAAGATGACGGGGTATACGCCCGAGCAGTCGAGCGACCTCTACATCGCCACCGGCGACACCTGCGACTGGGCGTGGGGCGCGAAGGGCATCTTCGCGTTCACCTTCGAGCTGACGCCGAAGTCCATGTGGGACGGCGGATTTTATCCGGGCGCCGGTGTCGTCCAAAGAGTCTTCCAGGCCAACATACGCCCGGCTCTCTATCTCATCGATCTGTCCGACGACCCGCTGCGCGCCGTAAAAGGAACAAGCGTCTTCGCCTCGACACCGGCGTCAAAGTCCCAAGGAGAAACGATCAAGTGAAAATAATACTCGCGATCATTGCGGCGGTGTTCCTGGCTTCCCCGGCGGCGGCGCAGTCCCTCGAAGCCCTGCGCTTCTCGGCCGACGCGGCGCTGCTTCAGGCCATGCCGCAAGCCGTTCATCCGGACCTCCTGCAGGCCCGCGAGCCCGTGATGCAGAAGCCGCTGAACCCCCTTCCGATGCATCCGTCGCGCGTCCGCGGCCCGGTCGTCGGCAAGGCCATCCTGTCCGCCCTGATGTCGGCCAACCGCCACTTCACGACGAGGCAGTTCGGCGCGCGGACGCTCGACCTCGGCATCGCCTCGGACGCCGCCTTCTCGAATAAATACTTCACCTTCACCGACGCGAAGGCGACCACCTTGGCTCCCCTGGGCGACATCAACCGCCTGCGCGGCGCCGGCATCGACGCGCGCATCGACGCGAAGACGGTGTACAACTTCAAGGTCATCGTCAACATCTTCAGCCCCGTGCGCGGCAGCACGCTCAAGATGACTCCCGTCCAGGGAACTTCCGGGCCGACCCACGAGATGAAGACCGGCGCGCTTCTCGACGCGACCCGCGCCAAGGCCTTCGTTTTCAAGGCCAAGGGCGTGGAGCTGTGGCTGTCCTACGACGCCGACGTCCTCCCCGACGGCTCCGGCTTCGCCAACACCCACAGCTTCCTGTTCACCAAGGAAGACGGCCTTTCGACCAAGGCCTGGCCGCTGGCCGAAGCCAAGCTGCCCCTCGACACGAGCGCCTCCGTCGACCTCGGCGGCATCATCCTCAACTTGACACGCACCGCCGCCGGCGAGCTCATCATCCGCGAATAAACGATGGTGTCAGGCCTACCGGTAG
>CAZIBN010000064.1:7464-9738 GCA_964537395.1 uncultured Elusimicrobia bacterium | reverse complement strand
CTACCGGTAGGCCTGACACCAGGTTCCGTTCGCTTTTGTATCATCCCCCTATGAAATACGTCCTCCTCCTGCTCATTTTGGCGTCCGTCGCGTCGGCCGCATCCTTGCCGTTCATCCCGGCATCGACCTTGCGCTATGAGCCGACGGCGGTCGAGCTGATGGAGGACTGCCGCGCGGCCAAAAAGCGCGCTGAATCGGCGCTTGAAGGCGTCGCGCGCATGCCCGCGAGCAACCGCACGTTCGAGAACACGCCCTGGGCGCTGGATCAGATCGGCTCGGAGCTTTCGGATGGGACCTCGTCGGATACGTTTCTCAAATACGTCTCGGTCTCCTCGACCGTGCGCGACGCCGGCAACGAATGCGAGACCTTGCTCGGCCAGTTCTCCGTGGACGTGTATTCGCGCGAGGACCTGTACCGCGCGCTCAAGGAGTACGCGGCCAGGGGCGAGGCGCTGACAGGCGAGTCGAGGCGCCTCGTCGACAAGCAGCTTCTCGATTTCAAGCGCTCCGGCCTGGAGCTGCCCAAGGAGAAGCGCCAGGAGATCACCGACCTGCGCAAGAAGCTCGTCGAGCTCGAGGCGACGTTCGGCAAGAACATCAACGAGTACAGGGATTTCGCGACGTTCGACAAGTCCGAGCTCAACGGCCTGCCCGAGGACTTCGTCGCGCGTCTCGAGAAGGTCGACGGCAAGTACAAGGTCGGCCTCGACTACCCCGACTACTTCCCGTTCATGGAGAACTCCACGAACCCGGCCGCGCGCCGCATCATGGAGGGAAAATTCAACGACCGTGCCGCGCGTCAGAACCTGTCGGTGCTCAAGGACGTCCTCGCCCTGCGCTTAAAGGCCGCGAAGCTCCTCGGCTACAAGACGCACGCGCACTTCGTCCTCGAGGACCGGATGGCGAAGGACCCGAAGACGGTGGCCGACTTCATCACCCGCCTGCGCAAGAAGGTGAAGATCCTGGGCGCCGACGAGCTTGAGACGCTGAAGAGCCTCAAGTACGTCTTCGAGGGCGCCGCCTCCGACGACAGGTTCAACGCCTGGGACTGGCGCTTCTACGACAACCAGCTCAAGAAGGCCAAGTACGCCGTCGACAACCAGAAGATCAAGGAGTACTTCCCGGCCGACCACGTGACCGATCAGATGCTCGGCGTCTATCAGAAGCTCCTCGGCCTCAAGTTCCGGCAGGTCACGGACGCCGCCACCTGGCACCCCGACGTGAAGCTCTTCGAGATCACCGACGCCGCGGGCGGCGAGCCGATCGCGTACTTCTACCTCGACCTGTTCCCGCGCGAGGGCAAGTACAAGCACGCCGCCGCGTTCTCGATGATCACGGGCCGAGTCATGCCCGACGGGCGCTACCAGAAGCCGGTGTCCTCGATGGTCGCCAACTTCGCCAAGTCCACGAAGGACCGCCCGTCCTTGCTGACCCACGACGAAGTCGAAACCTACTTCCACGAGTTCGGCCACATCATGCACCAGACCCTGACCAAGGCCCGCTACGGCCGCTTCTCCGGATCGGCGACCGCGCGCGACTTCGTGGAGGCCCCGTCGCAGATGCTCGAGAACTGGGTCTGGGACCGCGAGGTCGTTCAGTCGCTCTCGGGGCACTACCTCGACCGCTCGAAGAAGCTGCCTAACGAGCTCCTGAATAAGCTGCTCGCGGCCAAGAACGTGAATTCCGGGCTCGTGACCTTGCGCCAGCTGCTGTTCGGGTCGGTGGACCAGCTTTATCACGGGAACCCGCCTTCCGACACGACCAAGGCCTACGCGCGCCTGGCCAAGGACGTCTCGATGATCCCGATGTCCGAAGGGACGCACCCCGAGGCGAGCTTCGGCCACCTGATGGGCTATGACTCGGGATACTACGGCTACATGTGGTCCAAGGTCTACGCCGAGGACATGTACTCCCTCTTCAAGGAGGGCGGGGCTCTCAATCCCCAGCTGGGGCGCCGCTACCGCACCGAGATCCTCGAGAAGGGCTCCTCGCGCGACGAGATGGAGTCGCTGAAAGCCTTCCTCCTGCGCGAGCCCAACGAGGACGCTTTCCTCGAGAGCATCGGCCTCAAGGCGGGCAAGAGTTGAGGCTGGCTCTCGCTGCGGTTCTTATAGCCCTGGCCTCCGGAGCGGCCGCGCGCGAGCGCATCGACGACTCAGACTTCTCGCGACCTGAGGTCTCGGCTCAGTCCGCCGCGGCGCTTCCGGGGGAGGGCCGCCGCGACGGCGATTCCCTCGTTTTTTCGCTTAGCTCTCTCGCGGCACCCGCGATCGG
>CAZIBN010000064.1:0-7364 GCA_964537395.1 uncultured Elusimicrobia bacterium | reverse complement strand
GGCGTCCTTCATCTCACCTATCTCGAGGCGCTCGACTTCCTCGCGCGCGAGGCGACCGACAACTGGTGGAAGAAGCCGCTGACAGTCGTCTGGCCCGGCCGGGCGGACTATTTCGAACCCGGCGCCTGGACCTTGCACCTGACCGACGCTTTGGCCTGGGATGTCGTGCTCCATGAGCTCGGCCACGCGGTGATGGACGGGGCGATGGACGCGCGCACCTCGGGAGGCTCGCACAAGATCGACGAATGCTATTCCGCGGGCCTGGCCTGGTCCGAGGGCTGGGCGACCTTTTTCGCGGGCGCCGTGCGCCTCTCGCCCGACGACCCCGACGCCAAGTTCGAGTTCCTCGTGCCCCGCCGCGCGCCGATCCGCCTCGAGAACGTGCCCCCCGACGTCTGCCGCGGCCCGAGCAACGAGTGGCGCACGGCCGCGGGCCTCTGGGACCTCTACGACCGCCACCCCGACGCTGGCGACGCCGTCACGCTTCCCTTCAGGACGCTGTGGACCGGGATCACCGGCGGCGTCACCGGAAGCGTCGGGGACGCCTGGGCGCTGACGGCCAAGAATCTCGACCCGCTGGCTCGCCGCGCCGGAGAAGACGCGCTGATCGCCAACTCCCTTATCGGCCCGCGCGCCTCAGGGCCTGCCGTCGGCGTAAATGCTGCGCTTCTCGGGTTCGCTCTCGAGAATTCCGCGCGTCTTCAAAGCCCACGCGGCCGCTGAACCCGCGGCAAGCGACACCCACTGCGACGGCGACAGCGCCGACGATAGAAGCACGCCGCGGTCGTCGCCGCGCAGGCACTCGATCAAAAACCGCATGAGCGCGTAATAGAGGATGTAGCCGAGAAACGCCGTGCCGTAGCGGAGCTTCCCCGCGCGGATGCGCGGCAGGACCCAGCCGATGAGAACACCCGCGGCGACGGCCGAGCCGAACGCCTCGTAGAGCTGGGTCGGGTGCAGGGGAACTCCGAGAAGATTCTTCGGCACGCTCGACGCGGCATCTAGGAACGCCACGCCCCAGGGCAGGCCCGTCGATTTCCCGTGGCAGCAGCCCTCGGCCCAGCAGCCGATGCGGCCGATCACATGGCCCAGAGACAGCGCCGTCCCGAAGTAATCGGCCACGGGAAGGTAGGCGCGCGGCCGGTGCGTCTTGTTGTACCAGACCTGATAGAAGGCTCCCGCAAGGCAGGCGAGCAGAAAGCCCGACCAGAACACCCAGCCCGTGTTCCACTCAAGGAGCATCGGCACGGGGTTGGCGGAAAACTCACGCCACTCCACGAGAAAAAAACCAAGCTTGCCGCCGGACAGCGCCGCGACGAGCAAGGTCGCCACCAGCGAATAGAAAAGAGCCGGCGTCCCCTCCATATTCTTGACCTGGGTCCGAAGCCAGACGATGCCGGTCAGGTACCCGAGCGCGGTGAGCACGGAGTAGGCGGCAAGCGTCGTGCCGTCCGCCCAGCGCCACAAGATCGGGTGCATCTCAGGGCTTCTCGCACAGGATCTGCTTGAGCACTGAGTTGGGACCATCCACCATCGAGGCGTAGGTCAGGTACAGGTGCCAGGCCCGCTCGATCGTGGGCGTGATCATGTGGCGGGTCTGCGGCAGGTTCTCGACGTACAGCTTGTACCAGTGCCGCAAGGTCTTCGCGTAGTGCCCGTAGCGGAAGTTGATGTTCTTCACCCGGAATCCAAGCTTCTCGATGATCTTCAGGTGCACATGGATCGGGAATTGGAAATGGTCGGGGAAGACGTACTTCTGCGAGAACGTGCCTGAGATCGTCGTGTAGTTTGTGAGCCCCGCGTCGTTGGCGGGCGGGATGATCGCGTGGAACCAGGCCTTCCCGCCGCTTTTGAGCAAGCCGTAGCAGTGCGCGTAATACCGCTCGATCTCGGAGCGGTCGAGGTGGCTGATCATGCCGCAGGTATACAGCTTGTCGAAGCTCCCGTCGGCGGGCACCTGAAGGTAATGGAGCAGCTTCAGGTTTTTCGAGAAGCCGTCGTCGACCTGGTTCTGCGACAGCGTGATGCCGAGGGTGTTCTTGCAGCCGTACTTCGTCTCGGCCAGATGCGGCGCGAAGCCGTAGCCGGTGCCGATGTCGATGAACTTGTCATCGGGCTGGATCTGGAGCGCGGTCAGTGCCTGGTCGAACTTGTCGTACTGGGCGTCGCCAAGCTCCTGATCGTCGAGGTTCCCGATCTTGAGCGGATCCTTCCACATCGCGCAGGAGTACGCCTTCGTCCTTTTATCTAAATACGAAAGGATGAACTCATTGGGCAGGTCGTAATGCGAGCTCACCGCGCGCAGCTTGCGCCGTATGCCCGAGGGGAACAGCGCGGTCGTGACATAGCGCAGCTGATGCTTGAGCTTGATGCGCCAGAGCTGGTCCTTGCGCACGAAGTTGCGCGCGCCGACGAAGGAATACATGTCGCCATTGAGGTCGGCGTCGCCCAGCGCGTAGTGGTCGAGGAACTCGGAGAGATCCTGGCTCGCCAACGCCGCGACCGACGCCTCGGTCTTGCAGGCCATCTCCACCTTCTCCGGCCCCGAGCCGACCGTCCGGCTCTGTCCCTTGTAGGAAATGCGGATGGTATAAGGGAGCGTCGGGAACATCCAGTTCATCGCGTCGCCGGCCTGATCGAGTTTGGACATGAGTCTCCTGAGCCTTAAGCTTAACGGTGGGCCGCGCGCGCGTCAAGGTGTCAGGCTTACCGGTATTTGCAGTATTCCGTCCTAGCCGGGACAAATACTGCAAATACCGGTAAGCCTGACACCATCTTCACCATCCGTAGGGCTTGACGCCCGGGGCTTGCGGGCCCATACTTCCTTCCATGAACACCCGACCCCTCCTCGCTGCCGCCCTGATCGCCGTTTCGGCCTGCCTGCCGCTTCAAGCGCAGGAGTACAACAAGAAGGACGTCAAGAAAGCCGAGAAGCTGGTCGGCGACGACAAGAGCTTCAAGGCTTTGCCCGATGACGAGAAGCAGGCGGTCATCCTCTTCATCGCTGCCGAGATCCACGGCCACCGCCGCAAGGCGATCGACGCGGACGTCCGCACGCTCAAGGGCGCAAAGCTCGAGGACCTCAAGAAGAAGGCCCGCCGCAACATCGTCGTGGCCGAGCAGGACAAGGAGGCGGTGTCCATCCCGGGCACGAGCCGGCTCGACGTCAAGAGCATCGACACGCCGCCCTTCGGCCGTCTGTTCGCCGACAACGAATGGACCGTCCTCGATGGCTCGGCCGAAGCCCAGACGCTCAAGCAGAACATCGACAAGGTCGCCGACGTCGTCACGAAGGGCGGCGGCCGGCTCGTGTCGATGCACGTCGAGTCCTCGGCAAGCACCTTGCGCAACACCGGCAAGGCTGCGAAGATGACGCACCTCGAGCTGTCGCGGCTTCGCGCCGAGGCCGCCGCCCGCTTCGCGCTCGACTATCTCAAGACGAAGGGCTTCATCCTCGACGAGGACGATCAGGTGACGCTCGACTATTTCGGCGCGAACAAGAACGGGACCTCCGGCGCGTCGAGCCCGTTCGCGGTGCCAGCCGGCACCGACCCGTCCCTCGTCGCCGCGGGCACCTGCGAGGCCCCGCCTGACATGAAGGCCGCCGCCGCCGCAGGCGACAACGCCAAGATCGCCGCATTCTACGACCCGAACAAGTTCGTCCAACTCACCTTCGACGCGGTGTTCGAGGTCAAGGACGACAAGCCGGGCAAGGAGATCCCCGGCGAGGCCCACGTCGTCACGGCCACCGTCGATTACCGGGAGCGCCCGGAGATCAAGCTGCCGCGCATCCGCCTGCCGCGCATCCACATCGGCTGGCCCTTCGGCAACAAGGACCGGCGCCGGGCGCAGCGCGCGGTCCGTTGCCCCAAGTTCTAGACTCGTCATGCTGACTTTGCTCGCGGCCCTGATCCTGTCGGGGCCGCCCGCGGCGCGCGCGGAGGAGCCCCCCGCCGGGGTCGACGCCGCCGACACGGACGGCGACGGCACCATCAGCGGCAAGGAGCGCCGCACCGCACGCCGGGCGGCGCGCCGGGCCCGGCGCGCCGAGAGAGGCGAAAGCCCCCAATCCGACGCGGAGATGGACGCCGCCGACGCGGCTGAGTCCTCCGCCCGGGGCGCCGCCGCTTCCGGAAAGGCCGCGTCCGCCGCCGCGGCCCTAAAAAGTTCCTTGCCTTCCGCCGACGCGGGAGGCGGCATGCCCGGCGCCGCCGGAAGCGGGCTGGCTCCTTCAAATAGCGGCAGCACGCCTCCGGGAACAGCGGGTTCATCGACTCCCTCCGGGATGGGTACGTCAGCAGGGAAGCCCTCCGACTTCACGGCTGGAGCCTCAGGTAATCCCGGCAACCCTAAGGCCCCGTCCGACTTCGCCCTGGCCGCCCGCTCCGGCTACGCCCCGGCCTTCGCGGCCGCCGGCCTCAAGATCGGCCCCGACGGCAAAAGCGTCCTGCGCCTCGACGGCAAGCCCGCCACGCCCGAGGACTACGCGCGCCTGCAGCGCGAGATTGCCTCGATGCCCGCCGCCCTCGGCCGGCGCCCCGATTTCTTCTCGAGCGTAAGCCCCGCGCATTACGCTGACCTCAAGCGCGGCTACAAGGAGAAGAAGGACGACCCCGTGTACAAGGACGTCGGCACGACCGCGGAGGACCGGGATTTCGTCCACACCGCCTCCTGCTCCAAGCTCTCGGGAGACTGCAACAAGAACGTCGAGAAGGCCTCTTACAAGAAAGGCGACTTCGTGGCTCCCGAGGACCTCGACAACATGTGGGACGCCCTGCAGAAAGAGCTCGACGGCTCGGCGGAGAAAGGCGGCATGCCAAGCCCCGGCGCCGCGCGCGCCGATCTCGCGCGCGAAAAGGCGATGGACGCCGCCCGCGCCCTGAGCGACGGCGGCGCCGGAGACGAGGACGCCATCAAGAGCGCCACGCGCGAAGGCCCCGTGCCTGACAAGACGCCCGTGGCCCAGGCCGTGGCTTCGGTCAGACGCTTATGGAAGAGCGCCGCCGCCATGACTTTTCCCGGAACCGCCGGAGCCAAGGAAGGGGACGCGACGCCCGTTCTCCCAATCGGCGCTTTGGCCCTGGCCGCGATCTTAGGGGGCGCGCTGTTCATGCGCCGAAAAGGCTGAAATCACGGTTTCGGAGCATAGGCCCTTTGCGCCGATTCTTAAGACCGAAGGCCCCAAGCGGCGAATGAGCGTCTCGGCTACACTAGAGATATGCAAAATTGGGGATATTTAGTCTTTGCCTGCTCGGTCGGGGCATTCGCCGTCGCGGCGTATCTGATGACAGGCGCGGCGCGTTCGAAGTCGACGTGGTAGCGATTTCGCCCTCCCTCCCTAGGAACTTGAGCAAGTAGTCGGCGGCACCGTTTCCAAAACCGTTGATCTACTACCGATAATAATCGCTCTTCCCGGGAAGAGTTCGTGAGCCTTGCACGAAGCGAGACCCATTGCGCCGATCGGTCCGGCTCATCCATGTTCATTCAGCTACTAACAGATTGTTAGCAGCTCACTCCAGATGCTCCTGCCCCGGCTGGATGTAGATTGCAACGAGCTCGGGGCAACGGCATCTACATCCGACTACTTGCTGCGGAGCCTCGACGCGTCCCCACGGCAGGGGAAAGTGTCGTAAAATGAACGACACGCCCCTGTAGCTCAGTTGGTTAGAGCGGTCCGCTCATAACGGATTGGTCGCCGGTTCAAGTCCGGCCGGGGGCATTCTTTTAGGAGATACTTAAAATGGCCAGCCAGGGCTTGAAGGGCATCGTACTCGCCGGTGGCTCGGGGACGCGCCTCTACCCCGTGACCCGCGCGGTGAGCAAGCAGCTTGTCCCCGTCTACGACAAGCCGATGATCTACTACCCCCTGTCCACGCTCATGCTGGCCGGCATACGCGACATCCTCATCATCACGACCCCCGAGGACCGCCCGTCCTTCGTGCGCCTGCTCGGTGACGGATCCCCGATCGGCCTCAACATCACCTATGCGGTCCAGCCCAAGCCCGAGGGCCTGGCGCAGGCCTTCATCATCGGCGCCGATTTCGTCGGCAGCGACCGCGTCGCCCTCGTGCTTGGCGACAACATCTTCTACGGCCACGGCCTGCCCCAGCACCTGAAGGCCGCCGCGACGCAGACATCCGGCGCTACAGTATTCGCCTACCACGTCAAGGACCCGGAGCGCTATGGAGTAGTTGAGTTCGACGCGAAGGGCCGTGCCGTGAGCCTGGCTGAAAAGCCTCCAAAACCCAAGTCCAACTACGCCGTGACCGGCCTCTACTTCTACGACAACTCGGTGCTCGACATCGCCGCGAACCTCAAGCCCTCCCCCCGCGGCGAGCTCGAGATCACCGACGTGAACAAGGCGTATCTGAAGAAGGGCCGTCTCCACGTGGAGAGGATGGGCCGCGGCATCGCCTGGCTCGACACCGGCACGCATGAGGCCCTGCTCCAGGCCTCGACCTTCATCCAGGTCATCGAGGAGCGGCAGGCCCTGCAGGTCTCCTGCCTCGAAGAGATCGCCTTCAACCTCGGCTACATCGACGCCAGGCAATTGCGCGCGCTCGCCGAGCCGATGCGCAAGAACGAGTACGGCCAATACCTGCTCCGCGTCGCGGAAGGGCGGGGCTGAGATGCTTCGTCCCGACGTCGTCGAGTACCTCAAGGACCACCTGAAGGGCTTCCCGGTCGAGATCCTGCGCAAGCAGCTCGCCGACGAGGGCGTCTCCGACGCGGACTTCAGCGATTCCCTGGCCGCGGCCCTGCGCGCACCCACGACGGTCCGAACCACCATAGAAAAGCCGAAGATGAAGACAAGCCTGGCCGCGATCGCGTTCCTGTGCATCGGCGTCGCGATCATCCTGTCGATCGGATTCTACGCGCTGTCGTCCAAGCCCACGCTCAGCTCGACCGAGGGCAACACGGAGAACCCCACCGGCGAGTCCGCCTTCATCGGCCATGCGGGCTGGATCGTGCGCCTGCCCAAGGACTACGTCGGCGTCTCCGATTTCAAGGACGCGAGCAAGCAGCACCAGATCGTCTATTTCTGCAAGAAAGGCACCGACCCGACGAACTTCCTCAATGAAGGCCTGTTCGGCCAGCTCGGCATCGTCAAGCTCGAGGTGCTCCCGACCCAGTTCCCCAACAACCCGACCGGGATCGCGAACCTCTCGCGCATGGCCGCGGGCAAGTACAAGAACGCGGGCGAGAAATTCGCCATGAAGAACATGCAGGTCGCCACCTTGCCCGGCGTCTCGGTCACGGTCCTCGCGCCCTTCCCGCGCGCGGAGGCCTTCGTCCTGGGGCAGGACCACATGTTCTTTTTCTCCGCGGGCCAGGAGGACGAGATCTGGCGCGACATCGTTCTC
>CAZIBN010000063.1:0-18848 GCA_964537395.1 uncultured Elusimicrobia bacterium | reverse complement strand
GCTGCCGTCAGGAAGCTGCTCGCTGATCGCCGTCGCTGCGCGTCCGGCCGAAAGGCTGAGCATGGCCGCGTAATCGTAGGTCTCGGCGCGGACCTCGGCCGCCTGCTGCTTAGGCGCAGGCGTGTCACGGGCGAGATTGCGCGCCTTGGCCGCGTTCGTGCCCGGCGCGCCATCCCGCGTGAACACGATGTCTTTCAGCTTCTCGCGGATCGCGCCGAAGTTCACGGCAACCGCGCCCGAGGAGCCCTTCGGGTCGCCGTAGCGGCGGTTCAGGTTGTCGAAGATCTTCTCGGCCTCGGCCGGGTTGGCGGAGGCCCGGTCGAGGTCGCTGAGCAGCTTATCGATCTGGGCCAGAGGATCCGCCGCCGCGGCGGCATTCGGCATGGCTCCGGCGTTACCGACCGCCTTCGCGATCTCGGGATCGAGCATGGCGGCGCCGCCGGTCAGACGGAGGCTGCGCGTGATGACGCTCGCCGAACGGCTGAGCCGGTCATCGAGGATCTTCTTGTCGGCGGGAGGCAGACCCTCCGCCTCGATGCGGGCCTTGAGCTTCTGGCGGCGCTCGTCGAGAGCCGCGAAAGTCGAAGGCTTATCGCCTTTCAGATGGCCGACGAGGTCCTTTTCAAGCTCGGCCATCTCCGCCGATAGGCGCTCGCCCTGCGGGGTGGAGAGCGCGCCGGTCGCAACCCCGACAGCCTTCTGCACCGTGGGAACCGTCGCGGCGCGTCTGGCCTCTTCGGCCGAGGCCGACAAGGAGGCGGCGAGCGCGAACGCGCACGCGGCCAGGAGGGGTGCTCGGCGGGTCTGGGTCCTCATTGACTTCAGCGTATCCCTAATAGGCCCAATCCGTCAGGGGCTCCAGGCCTACTCACTTCTGGGTCTAAAGGCCTACTTCCTCGCTGGCCGTCGATAGTATAGCCGGGCGCCGCGGCGCGTCAAGGCCTTCCTTTATGAGCTCAGGCGGGCTTCAACGCGGCCAGACGTTCCTCGAGGCGGGCCTGCGCTTTTCCGGCGGGGCCTTCGTCCTTGAGGAGGTGGTACTTGCTGGCCTTGGGAGCCAGGATGACCAGGAACTTCGCGGGCACGCCGGCGCGCCGGTACGCCGCGACCTTATGATGGCCGTCGAGAAGGAAGCCGGCCATGAAGGAGTGGAGGTTCTTGATCGTGCCTTTCTTGACGGCCTCGGGGATGCCGCGCTGGTACATGCCGAGCATGAGGACACGGGGGCGGTCGCCGTTCTGGATCATCTGCTGATAGATCTTGATGTACTCTTCTTTCAACGCCGCGCGCGGGACCAGGGGGATCACGAAGTCGAACTGCTTCTCGACCACGCCGCTCTCAGGATGGCGGAACACGCGCGGGCGCGAGCCCTCATAGTGCTCCCATCCGGACAGCAGGCCCTCCTCCTTCGGATCCTCGATGTCCCAGAGCTCCATGAACTCGCTCTGAAAAAAGTAAGAAGCCTCGTCGTCGCTATCGTACGGGCCGGTCAGATTGACCGAGGTCTCGAACACGAGATACTCGCCCTTCTCCATGAGCTCGAGAAGGGGGGCGAGCTCCTGGACGAGAGACTCGTCGACCGGGCGCGGAAGCTGGATGGTCTTGGGGAGGTTGGCGATCTTCTTGTTGGTGGGAAGATGCGGGTCCTGCAGCATCTTGAACCAGAAGTGGCAGGTGTTGCAGTCGTTGCCGACCTCGAACTTGCGGGCGCCGTTGACCTCGAGGTAGAGGGAGTTGGACTCGCCGTGGCGCTTCTCGATGGCGATCTTGAAAAAGCCCTTGCCGTTGGGGACCTTGACCTTCACGACGCCTTCGGCGACGGTCGCGACTTCAAGCTTCTGCGGCTCGGATTTTGTGGTCACCGTGTCCTCCCTCAAATTGGCCTATTCCCGTCATTGTAGCCCATAATCACCGCCGCGTCCAGACGGGAAAATCCGCTCAGAAGGGGATGATGATCTGCGGGCAGGCGAGCGTCGGCAAGCCGTCGTTACCGGGCGAGGCGACCGAGCGTCGGATCTCGCGGCCATCGCGGCAGGAGTAGACGCACTGGTCGCGCTCGATGCCGCGCAAAGTGCAGACGGTCAGGGCCGCGGGCGTGAACGCAGCCGCAGCCAGGACCGGACGGACTTTAAGAACGTCCTCATAGATCTCGGGAAGGACATACTCCCATGAATGTGCGCGGTCGCCGGCCTCGATCATTAAGGAGGGGCGTCGCAGAACGTCAAGCCGCAGACGAAAGGTCTGACGGCCCCACGAGCTCGGGATCACGGAGGTCACGACGATCTTGAAGCGCCGGACATCGCGGAACATCACCTCTTCCCGGCAGATGGGGCCCGTCCATGGTCCGGTGTTCTCGCAGGACTCGCGATAGGCGGTGCTCGTCATCCAAATATAGGCCGATTCGGTCTGGCCGGGCTCAAGGGTGATTTCCTGAGAATCGATGACGGTCCGGATGCCGCCTGAGAAGGCCACGGCGCGAACGGGGGGCATGCTGCCGGTGGCCTCGCGCGCGGCGCTCAGCACGGCTCGAGGATCCAGGGCACGGTCGAAATCGATGGGCTCAGCGGCGAGCGGGGAGCTGAGAAGAAGAACGGCGAGGAGGGGGAAATATTTCATGGCGTGATTATACACAACCGCCGCCACGCTTTATCGGTAACATGGCCGTAACAGCGATTCCCTACATTAGGGGGGCTATGGCCATGGACGAGTCGCGAGACAGCCAATGGGACGACCGCGCGCTGCGAGAGATCAACAATCTCGACGCCGCGCGTCTGGCCATCCGCGGCGCGCTCGCCACCATCCGCGATCTCCAGGACCAGAACAGCGCCATGAAGGGGCAGTCCCAGGACGAGGGGGCCAAGCGCAAGGCCCTCGAATCGCGCCTCGCCGAAATGGACGCCCGCCTCGCCGACTGGCAGGAGCAGGCACAGAAGTGGGAGAGGGAAACCGCCCAGCGCGACAAGATGATGCAGCACTGGAAGGCCGAGGCCCGCGCCGAGGTGCGCGCGGAGGAGCGCGCGCGCGTCGACGCCGACCACGCGCGGACCGAGGAGACCCTCGCACGCCTGCGCGCCGATGTCATCGCGATGTCCAAGGCGAACAAAGGCAAGGAGGAGGCGTGGGGCGAGCTGCGCCGCATGCTGGACGCGCGCGACGCGGATATAATGGGCCTCAAACGTGAGAAGCAGGATATCCTCGCGAAGGTCAAGCTCGATGCCGAGCAGCTCGATATGCTGCGCGCGGCGCGCGACCGCGAGATGTCCGCGGCCAATCGCGCGCGCGAGCTCGAGATCACGGACAACGACCGGGAGATCGCCGGCCTCAAGCGAGAGCTCGCGGAAAACAAAATGGCGCTTGCCGCGATCGCGCAGGACCGCGAGCTCGGCGTCAAGGCCCGAGAGGAGGAGCTCCTCAAGGCGTTCCAGCTCAAGGAGGCCGACCTCGTCACGCGCTATCAGAAGCGCGAGGCCGAGCTCCAGGCCCGCTGGTCCGAGCTCGAGACGGGCCTCTGGGCGAAGACGAAGGAAAGCCGCGCGAAGCTCGATGAGGCCGTGCAGAAGCAGTTCGAGGAGCGCGCGCGGCAGATAGCCGACCGGGCCCAGGAGGTCGAGGACCTTCTCGTCCACCGCACCCGCGAGCTGGCCGAGGCTCACGAGAAGCGCTGCGCCGAGGCCGAGGTCCATTACGCGGACGTCGAGCGCCGCCTGATGAGCTCCTGGGCCGAGAAGGAGCAGCGCCTGATCGCCAAGCTCGACGCGGAGCTCATCGCGGAGCGCGCGACGATGCAGTCGACCTGGGCCGACCGCCACAAGATCCTCGACGCCGAGCACGACGAGCGCCTGCGCCAGGTCTCCGCGAAGATCGAGGAGCTCGAAGCCCTCGGCCGCCGCGACCGTTCGCGCCTTCTTGAGGAAGGCGCGCGAAGGGACGCCGAACGCGTGCGTGCGCAGGACGATTTCGTCGCGAGCAAGGAAGCGGATCTTGAAAAGGTGCACCAGGAGAAGCTCGCCCTCCTGGCCGAACGCGGACGAACCCTCGAGGAGGAGGCCAAGCGTCGCGAGGAAGCGCGTCAGAACGACCATCTCTCGCGCGTCGCCGCGCTCGAGGCCCAGCACGAGATGCTCCGCGCCAAGCTGCTTGACGAGCATCGCAAGACGGTCGAGGCGGAGAAGTTCTCGCTGACCGCGCAGTCCGACCAGCGCCAGCGCGCTCTCGACGAGGACTACCGCGCAAAGATCGCCGAGAACGAGCGTGCAGCACAGGCGCTCGCCGCTCAGCACCAGGCCTGGAAGTCGGCGCTTCGTGAAGAGCACCTTCTTAAGGAGAAGGACCTCGACTCTCGATGGGCCGTGCGCGAGGCGGAGTTTGTCAGCCGCTATGAGACCGCGCTCGAGGACCAGCGCATCACGTTCACGGCCGAGGCCCTCGAGGCCCGCGCCCGCCTCGAGAAGCAGCGCAGCCGCCTCGAGGGCGAGGCCCTGTCCCGCGAGCAGAACCAGCGCGCCCTGACCGACCACCGCGAGGCCGAGATGCTCGCCAAGCATGCCCGGGACCAGGGCGAGAGGCAGGCCGCCCACGAGGCGCGCCTCGCCGAGCTGCGCCTGGCGCACGACGAGAACCTGCGCATGGTGCGCGAGAAGGCCTTCGAGGACCTCGCGCGGGAGCGCACCGGCCTGCAGGCGGACCTGTCGAACCTGCAGGAGCGCCTCGCCCAGGCGCAGGCCGAGAGCGACCGCATGCGCATCACCGAGGCGTCGCGCATCAAGGACCTCGAGGCTCGCATGCACACGATCGAGGCGGACCGCCGCGCGCTGTCCGTTTCGCTCGCGGCCTCCGAGAAGGAGGCGTCATCGCTGCGCTCCGCCATCGCCGACCGCGACCGCATGCGCGACGTCGATCTCGCGCGCCTGGCCGAGGAGGCGAAGCTGGCCGCGACCGCGGAGCTCGCCCGGAACCTCGAGCAGGCGGAGCGCCTGCACGCCAAGTCGACCGAGGAGAAGCGCGTCGAGCTCGAGCGGGCGTACGCCTCGCGCCTGCGCGCGCTCGAAGACGCGCTCGCCGAGCGCGGCCGCGCCCTCGACGTGAAGGAGCAGCGCCTCGAGGAGGAGATACTGCGCCTGGAGGAGGGCGCTTACCAGGGCGCCGAGTTCGAAAAGACCCGGAAGAAGGAGCTCGCCGCCCTGGCCGAGCGCGCCCACGCCCTTGAGGCCGAGAATCTCGCGCGCGTCGCCGCTCTCGAGCTGATGCATAAGCAGCGCCGCGACGAGCTGCTCGACGAGCACCTCAGGACGGTCGAGGCGGCCAAGGCCTCGCTGGCGGCCCAGCATGAGGAGTTCATGCGCACGGAGAAGGACCTGCGCATGGCGCGCGAGAAAGCGTTCCAGGAGCGCCTCTCCCAGGCGCAGGCCGAGAATGCCCGGGAGCGCGCCTCCGAAGCTGTCCATATCAAGGAGTTCACGGCGCGCGTCAACGCTCTCGAGGTCGACCGTCGCAAGCTGGCCGACGCGCTCGCGGCCGCCAACAAGGAGGCGGCGATGCTGAGCGCCGCCATCGCCGAGCGCGACCGCCTGCGCGAGGTCGAGCGCCCGCGCCTCGCCGAGGAGGCGAAGCTGGCCGCGACCGCCGAGCTTGCCAGCGCCCTCGAGGAAGCCGGACGAGACAACGCCAAGGCTCATGAGGAACGGCGCCTCGAGCTCGACAAGGCTCACGCCGCGCGCCGCCGCGCCCTGGAAGACGCGATCGCCGAGCGCGGCCGCGCCCTCGATGTGAAGGAGCAGCGCCTCGCGGAGGAGGCCAAGCGCCGCGAGGAGCTCCTGACGAATGAGCACCTGACGCGCGTCAAAGCGGTCGAGGATGAACGCCGCGCGCTGGCCGAATCGCTTGCGACCGCCCAGAAGGAAGCGGCGTCGCTGCGTGCCGCCGACGCCGGCCGCGTCGCCGCCCTCGAGGCCAAGAACAACGAGGAGCTCTCCCGCGAACGAGCCCGGCTCAAGGAGTTCGAGCTCGAGCTGGCTCGCCAGTTCACCGCGAAGGCGTCCGAGCTCGAAAGCATCAAGAAGAACTTCAGCGAGCAGATCGAGAGCCGGCAACGCGAGCGCCAGGCCGCCCACGAGGCGCGCCTCGCCGAGCTCAGCCGCACGCACGAAGCGGAGCTCGCCGGCGAGCAGTCCGCTCATGAGGCGAACCTGGCCCAGGCGAAGGCCGAGATCGAGCGCGCGCACAGCGCCGACGCGTCTCACCTGAGGGACTTCGCGGCCCGCGTCAGCGCGCTCGAGGCCGACCGGCGTGCGCTGGCCGAGTCGCTCGCGGCCGCCGAAAAGGAAGCGGCCTCGCTGCGGGCCGCCGTCGCCGTGCGCGACCGCCAGCGAGAGGTCGAGCTCCCGCGCATCGCCGATGAGGCGAAGCTGGCCGCGACCGCAGAGCTTGCCCGCACCCTGGAGGAAGCCGAGCGCGACCGTGCCAAGACCTTCGAGGCGCGCCGCATCGAGCTCGAGAAGACGCACGCCTCGCGCCGCCTTGCGCTCGAGAACTCTCTGGCCGAGCGCGCCCGCGCCCTCGACGAAAAGGAGCGGGCCCTCGTGGATGAGGCCAAGCTCCGCGAGGAAGCCCGCCAGGCCGAGTACTCCGAGAATCTCGCCCGTGAACGCGCCCGCCTCAAGGCGCTCGAGCTCGAGCTGGCGCGCCAGTTCACCGGGAAGGCGTCCGAGCTTGAAAGCATGAAGAAGAGCTTCGGGGAGCAGATCGAGAGCCGGCAGATCGAGCGCCAGGCCGCCCACGAGGCGCGCCTCGCCGAGCTCAGCCGCACGCACGAAGCGGAGCTCGCCGGCGAGCAGTCCGCTCATGAGGCGAACCTGGCCCAGGCGAAGGCCGAGATCGAGCGCGCGCACAGCGCCGACGCGTCTCACCTGAGGGACTTCGCGGCCCGCGTCAGCGCGCTCGAGGCCGACCGGCGTGCGCTGGCCGAGTCGCTCGCGGCCGCCGAAAAGGAAGCGGCCTCGCTGCGGGCCGCCGTCGCCGTGCGCGACCGCCAGCGAGAGGTCGAGCTCCCGCGCATCGCCGATGAGGCGAAGCTGGCCGCGACCGCAGAGCTTGCCCGCACCCTGGAGGAAGCCGAGCGCGACCGTGCCAAGACCTTCGAGGCGCGCCGCATCGAGCTCGAGAAGACGCACGCCTCGCGCCGCCTTGCGCTCGAGAACTCTCTGGCCGAGCGCGCCCGCGCCCTCGACGAAAAGGAGCGGGCCCTCGTGGATGAGGCCAAGCTCCGCGAGGAAGCCCGCCAGGCCGAGTACTCCGAGAATCTCGCCCGTGAACGCGCCCGCCTCAAGGCGCTCGAGCTCGAGCTGGCGCGCCAGTTCACCGGGAAGGCGTCCGAGCTCGAAAGCATCAAGAAGAGCTTCGGTGAACAGATCGAGAGCCGGCAGCTCGAGCGCCAGGCCGCCCACGAGGCGCGCCTCGCCGAGCTCAACCGCGAAAACGAGGAGGACCGCGCGAGCGAGCAGGCCGCCCACGAGGCGAGCCTCGCCCAGGCGCAGGCCGAGAGCCAGCGCGCGCGCCTCGCCGACGCGTCTCACGTCAAGGAGTTCGAGGCGCGCGTGGCCGCGCTCGAGGCCGAGCGCCGCGCGCTGGCCGAGTCGCTCGCCGCCGCCGTCGCCGAGCGCGACCGCCTGCGTGAGATCGAGCTCCCTCGCGTGACCGAGGAGACGAAGCTGGCCGCAGCCGCCGAGCTCGCCCGTGCGCTTGAGGAAGCCGAGATCCTCCGCGCCCGGGCCCTCGATGAGAGCCGCGCCGAGCTCGAGAAGGCGCACGCCTCGCGCAGCCGCACCATCGACGCGCGCGAGCGCCGCCGCGAGGAAGAGTCCAAGCGCCGCGAGGAAACCCGCCAGGCCGAGTACCGCGCGCGCGTCGCCGCCCTCGAGGCCCAGCACGACGAGGACCACGCGAGGGAGAGCGCCCGCCTTAAGGAGCTCGAGCTCGAGCTGGCGCGCCAGTTCGTCGGCAAGACGGCCAAGCTTGAGGGCCTTAAGAAGGAGTTCAGCGATAAGTTCGAGCGCTGGCAGAACGAGAGGCAGGCCGCCCACGAGGCGCGCCTCGCCGAGCTCGGCCGCGCGCACGAGGCCGACCTCGCTCGAGAGCGCGCCGGACTCGAGGATGATCTGGCCGGGCTCCAGGAACGCCTCGCCCAGGAGCAGGCCGAGAGCGACCACGCGCGCGCCGCTGAAGCCGCGCGCCTTAAGGACTTCGAGGCGCGCGTCAAAGCGCTCGAGTCCGACCGCCGCGCGCTGTCCGAAACGCTCGCCGCCGCCGAGCGGGAAGCGGCGACGCTGCGCGCCGCCGTCGCCGAGCGCGACCGTCTGCGCCAAGCCGAGCGTCCGCTCCTGGCCGAGGAGGCGAAGCTGGCCGCGACCGCCGAGCTCGCGATCGCCCTCGAAGACGCCGAGCGCGAACGCGCGAAGGCTCTTGAGGAGAGGCTGACCGAGCTCGAGAAGGCACACGCCGCGCGCAGCCGCGCCCTGGATGCCCGGGAGCGCCGCCGCGAGGAAGAGGCCAAGCGCCGCGAGATGACCCGGCAGAGCGAGCACCAGGCGCGCGTCGCCGCCCTCGAGGCCCAGCACGACGAGGATCTCTCGCGCGAACGCTCCCGCCTCAAGGAGCTCGAGCTCGAGCTGGCGCGCCAGTTCGTCGGGAAGGCGGCCAAGCTCGAGAGTCTCAAGAAGGAGTTCAGCGGCAAGTTCGAGCGCTGGCAGAGCGAGCGCCAGGCCGCCCACGAAGCGCGGCTCGCCGAACTCGCCCGCGCGCACGAAGAAAGCCTCGAGCGCGAACGCGCCGAGCTGCAGGAAGATCTGAGAGGCCTCCAGGAGCTCCTCGCGCAGGAGCAGGCCGAGAGCGCCCGCGCGCGCACCACCGACGCGTCGCACGTCAAGGCGCTCGAGGCCGACCGCCGTGCGCTGTCCGAAGCGCTCAAAGCGGCTGAAAGAGAAGCGGCGTCGCTGCGCGCCGCCGTCGCCGAGCGCGACCGCCTGCGCGAGGCCGAGCGCCCGCTCCTGGCCGAGGAAGCGCGGCTGGCCGCGACCGCCGAGCTCGCCGTCGTTCTGGAAGAAGCCGAGCGCGCCCGCGCGAAGGCTCTTGAGGATAGGCTGGCCGAGCTCGAGAAGGCGCACGCCGCGCGCAGCCACGCCCTCGATATAAGGGAGCGCCGCCGTGAGGCCGAGGCCAGGCACCGGGAGGAAGCGCGCCAGAGCGAGCACCTGGCGAGCGTCGCCGCCCTCGAGGCCCAGCATGAAGAAGACCTCGCACGCGAGCAGGCCCGACTCAAGGAGCTCGAGCTCGAGCTGGCGCGTCAGTTCGTCGGGAAGGCGGCCAAGCTCGAGAGCCTCAAGAAGGAGTTCAGCGAGAAGTTCGAGCGCTGGCAGAGCGAGCGCCAGGCCGCCCACGAGGCGCGCATCACCGAGCTCAGCCGCGCGCACGAGGAAAGCCTCGAGCGCGAGCGCGCCGGGCTGCAGGAAGATTTTGCCGGTCTCCAGGAACGCCTGTCCCAGGAGCAGGGCGATCTCGCCCGCCTCAAGGCGTTCGAGCTCGAGCTGGCGCGCCAGTTCGCCGAAAAAACGGCCGAGCTCGAGCGTCTCAAGAAGGAATTCCAGGACCAGGTCGCCCGCTGGAAGGCCGAATAAGGAGCATCATGCGCGCAGAAAATCTTCACTTGATTAATCCCGGAACTGGGGCTATCTTAAGAGCCATGAGGGCCGCGCCATGAACGACCGCAAGCGCCAGCTGCGCAAACTGCTCGAAGGCTACCGCGACCGCGCTGCGGAGATCACGCTTGAGATGCCGGAGCTCGAAGCGCTCGTCGCTCGCCACGACGAAGGCGGCCCCGCCGTGGCCGAGCGTCCCGCACCCGTCGCCGAGCGCCCCGTTCCCGTCGTCGAACGCCCCGCTCCCGTCGTCGAACGCCCCGCTCCCGTCTCCGAGCGTCCCGCTCCGGTTGCCGAACCGGAGCCGGAGGTTGAATCTGCGTCGTACACGCCGCGCCGGCCTGCGGCGATCGAAGATGAGCCCGCAGAAGGCCGCGGCTACACCCGCGCCGCCTGGCTCGTTGCCGCTCTCGTGGTCGCCATAGGGGGGGGATGGTGGGGCAATGCCGCGCGTCTTCATAACCGGAATATCCACCGGGTCCTGCCACTGACCTTGTCGAACTCGGTCGGCCTGGCGAAGCACGGGGCTGTCATTTATTCCTTCGACCACGCGCGCAAGCTGATGGGCGCCATCGATCCGGCCACGGGAACCTTGCTCTCGCTCAAGCGTTTTCCTAACGGCCAGGCCAGCGGCCTCGCCGCGTCCCCGGACAAGCTGTGGAGCGCCGACACGAGCGGCGTCCTCTACGAGCACAGCTTCAACGACGACTATGCCGTACGGCGCACCTTCGCCAACCCGGACCACCGGCCTTCCGCTCTGCACTGGGACGGTTCGCACCTCTGGATCGCCGACACGCGGACGAATTCGATCTACGAGTACACGGTGGGCGCGTCGCTCGTTCCGGCCCGCCAGTTCACGCTGCCCTCGGGCATGGTCCCGGTCGGCCTCCACGTTGACAAGGGCCTGGTCTGGGTCCTGGACGCGGCCACCCGCACCATCTACCGGTATCGTGTACGCGCGCTTCTCGAGCCCGTCGATTCGATGAGCCTGCAGCCCTGGATCCCATTCCCGAGAAAGCCGACCGGGATGGTCCTCGACGACAAGGCCCTCTGGATCTCCGTCGACGGGACGCCCGAGCTTCATCGCTTCGACCTGAGCCTGCTGCCCTGGCGCGCGGACTCTTAAGCGTCGGGAGTTCTCAGGCAGTAGCCGAGCTTGGAGATCGTTTCGATCATGCCCCCGGCCCGGGGCCCTAGGTGGCGGCGCAGGCGGCTGACCATCACGTCCACCGCCCGAGTTTGCGCCGTGTGGCGCATTCCCCAGACCGTCTCGAGCAGATACACGCGGGAGAGCACGCGGCCGGTTTTTCTCATCAGGATCTCGAGAAGCTCGAACTCACGTGGCTGCAGCACGACCCGCTTCCCCGAGATGAGGCAGAGGCGCTGGCTCGGATCGATCTCGATCGGGCCCACCGTCAGCGCATTGCCGAAATGCTCATGACGCTCGTAGCGCCGCCGCAGGACGGCCCTGATGCGCACGAGCATCTCCCTCAGGTCGAACGGCTTGGGAAGGTGGTCGTCGATGCCGATATTGAAGGCCTCGAGGACCAGCTCGTCGGAGTTGCGCCGTCCGGTCAGGATCACGGCCAGGTTGCGCCCGAGCTCGGTCTCGCGCAGGACCTTGAGGAACGTCAGGCCTTCCATGTCCGGAAGATCGCAATCGACGATGACGATGTCGGGGGGGCGCGTCGAGCGCAGCTGGTCGAGGGCCTCGCGAGCCAAGCCGCACGTCGCCACCTCGAATTCTCCCTTGAGCGCCGCTCCCAGCGTCTTCTGGGAGGCGGCGTCCCCGTCCACCACGAGCGCGAAGTAAGGCATGCCTGATTATAGCCTTTCGTGAAATTGTTTGGTTACAAATTGATTACATATCGAAAATATTTTGTACACGGTTTCCGGCCATAGTTCAATGACGAATCTGACAGGGAGGCGCAATGTACCGCATTCTGGTCATCGAAGACAGCCCGATCATGAGACAGCTTCTGAGCAACCTCCTTGGAGGAGCGGGCTACGAATGCATCCTGGCCACGGGCGTCGCCAACGGCCTCAAGTCATGCGCGCAGAGTAAGCCCGACATGATCCTGCTCGATGTGAACCTTCCCGATGGCAACGGCATCGACCTCTGCCGCACGCTCAAGGCCGATCCGGCGGCCCGCCACATCCCCGTGCTGCTGCTGACCGGCGAAGCCCGCGAGGTGGAAAGCCGCGTCAACGGGTTCGAAGCCGGCGCCGAAGATTATGTCATGAAGCCCTTCAATGTCAAAGAGCTGCTCTCGCGGCTGAAGGGTATCCTCCAGGCCAGCGCCCGGCCCACAGGAATCTAGAGTGATCCACACCTCCGCCCGCGCGGCCGCCCTGGCGCTGACAGCGCTGGGCTTCCTGCTTGGCGGCGCCAACGACGCTCATGCCGGCGAGAAAATGACAGGCGGCGCCTACGCGATCACGCGCCACTCATCCCCTAACGCCGGGCAGGCCGTGGCCGGCGGCGCTCTCATCCTTAATAACACGATCGGAGACGTCGGCATCGATTCGGCTTCCGGCGGCGCGTTCATCAGCAGCAGAGGGCTGCAGCGGGTCATGGCGCAGCCGGGCAGCGTCGTGTCGATCACGGCGGCCACCAAATCGACGGGAACGCTCGACCTGAGCTGGAACGCGCCCGGGCTCGACGGCTCCGTGGCCAGCGCCGTCGGCTTCTACCGCATCGACTACTCCTCCGAGCCCGCCCATGTGTTCTCGCCCACGACCTATCAGCTCCAGTTCGCGACCAGCGTCGCGCCCGGCGACGCGCAGCGGATAAGCCTGACGGGCCTTGAGGTCAACACGACCTACTTCACCAAGATCTATCTCTCCGGCCCCGAGAAATTCTTCGCCGAGGACAGCGTGCGCAGCGCGGAGTCGACTTTGGCCAACGTCCCCGTCAGCGCGGTGCTCGTCACCGTCGGCTCTGCGACGGTGACGCTGACATGGGGCACGCCGGCCGGCGCGAGCGAGGGCTTCCAGGCGGATGCCTCGAGCACGAACTTCGGCGCCGCGACTCCGGGAGGCCTCACCGCGAGTTCATCGACCCTCAATGGCCTGGTGACTTCCCTGATCATCCCGGGCCTGCTGCCCAACACGACCTACTTCCTGAAGGTTGCCAGCCTCAACTGGCAGGGAGATCGAAATTACGTCGTGGTGATCCCCGTCCAGACGACCTCGAGCGCCTCTCCGCTGCCGGTCGTGTTCCTGGTCAGCGTCCCGAGCGCCCTCAACCGGACCTTGTCCTTCTCCTGGACGAACCAGTCTTACGTGAACTCCACGGGTGTGCTCGTGCTCCAAAGCACGAGCGCCACGACGAGCCAGGTCAGCGACGGGCTCGGGCCGTTCACGCCCGGGCAGGTGCTCGGCGACGGCAGCGTCGTCAAGTCGACCTCGGCGGCGGCCTCGCTCAGCGACAGCGCGCTGACGCTCGACACGACCTACTACTACCACTTCTTCAGCCAGGCCTCCGGGCTGCTGTACTCGGTCGACGTCACCACCTCGGTGTTCCTCGACCTGGCACCCATGGCGGTCGCCAATCTGAGCAGCACGCGCTCGCTCGACAAGACGCAGGTGACGCTGAACTGGAACACGGTCACCAGCAATCTCGACGGCTCTCTCTTCACGTCCTCGACCACGCCGCTGGGCGTGGAGCTCCAGCGCTACGAGATCGGTCGCGCGACCTCGGTGCTCAACGCGAATTTCGTGGCCATCACGACGGTCTCCGTTTCATCCCTCACCTATACCGACACCGCCCTTAACCCGGCGCTCACCTATGTCTACCGCGTGCGCGCGCTCGACTCCTTTGATAAGAGCGAGCCCGCTCTGGCGGTCGACTCGAGCGGCGACTCCTATATCTTTACCTCCGACAACGTCACGCACATGCATGTTCCGCAGAGCTCCCGGCGAGACCTCGACGGCACTCTGAATTCCTACGGGGCGAACATCGTCATCAGGGCCGTCGAAGGGACCGGCGACGCGGCCCAGAAGATCTACCGCTCCGTTCTGTTCGAGGCGAGGAAGTCGCCCGACAACACGGTGGTCAACCGCTTCGAGTTCACGCGTCCCGAGATCTCGGTGGCCATGCACTACGACGTGGTCAACGGGCAGGTCGTCGTGTCCAATGCGCCGGCCGCAGCCGGGCTGGCGACTGCCGGAGGGATCTCCGCGGCGGCCGCCAGCCAGACGCTCGGCATCTACTGGAACAACGGCTCCAAGTTCGTCAAGCTGTTCGGCCGGGTCGACTCGCTTCAGCAGGTGGTGTCGGTCCAGGGCATCAACGGCGGCGAGTATCAGATCCGCGGAGTGCTGCGCGACCAGGGCCTCAACTTCGACGTCACGCAGCTCAGCAACAAGGTCCTCACCCCCAACGGAGACGGCCGCAACGACAATGCCGTCTTCATGCTCGACAACCCGCGCGACGCGGGCTTCTCGGGCAAGATCTTCGACAAGAACGGGGCCTACGTCGCCGACATGACCCCGGGCGTCCTGGCGAACTCGCTGAAGTGGGACGCCACGGGCGGCGGGCGAGTCGTGCCGGGCGGCGTCTACGTCTATCAGATCAGAGGGGAGAGCAAGGTATTCTCAGGCACCTTGATCGTCATCCGATGAATAAAACCCTCGCTCTGCTGCTGGCGCTCGCCTGCCCCGCTCAGGCCGCGTTCGAGGACTCCGGCGCCGGAGCGCGCGCTCCGGGCATGGGCAATGCATTCACGGCGATCGCCGACGACGTTTACGCCCTCCACTACAATCCCGCCGGCCTGGCACTGCTGAGCCGGCCCGAGATGGCCACGTCCTATACCCGCCACTACATGGGCCTGACGGACAACTCCCAATTGACCACCTCGTTCCTCGGCTATGCCCATCCGCTCCGGGGCGGGGAGAAAGGGACTATCGCCGGCGCCTGGCAGCAGTACGCGCTCAACTCTTCGGCCTACCAGGAGCACACGCTTTATCTCGCCTACGCCCGGCCCCTGGTCAAGGATCTCGGCAGAGGCGATCTCTACGCAGGCATCACCGCTAAATATCTGCGCCGTTCGTTCGGCACGTTTCCCGAGGCCTCCAACGCCATGGGAGGCGCCAGCGGCTTCGACTCGAGGGGTGCCGACTCCGCGCTGACCAGCCGCACGATGGCGGGCACGGTGGACGCCGACCTCGGCCTCTTGTACCGGTTCAAGCAGCATTACGCGCTCGGCCTGTCCGCCCAGCACGTCAACGAGCCGAACGTGGCGTTCAGCTCCAGCGACACCGACAGCCTCGCGCGCGCCCTGAGCCTGGGCCTCGCCTACCGCAGCCTCCTATCCAATATCGCGCTCCAGCTGAACTCGCGCAAGTCCCCGCGCGGAACGCAGGACCTGACGCTGACGACGGCGGTCGAGCGCTGGTTCCCGAAGCTTTTCACCGGTGAGTTCGGTCTGCGCGGCGCGCTCGCTGTCGGCTCGCGGGACTACAAGGAGGTCACGACCGGCCTTTCCTACCGCACTCGCCGACTCCAGGTCGACTACGGCTTCGGCATCCCTCTCGGCGGGATCTCGACGTCGGGCTCGCACCGCGTCGGCTTCTCCCTGCGCTTCGGCAAGCTGAGCGAGCCGGATGAGTCGGTGGTCCTGATCCTCGAGGCGATGCGCCAGCTCAAGGAAGGCGTCGTGCCGGAGCTGCGCGGCCTCGGCACCGGGCTCTCCCGCACGCAGAAGGCGACCCTCGATGAGCTGCTCGCGAACGCGAAGGGCCTGACCGCGCTGGCACGCTATCGGGAAGCCTCCGACCACGTGAGCCGTGCGCTCACGATGAGCCCCGGCGACACCGAGCTGCTCAAGTACTTCGGCCGCTTGAACTTCGTGTCGCAGCCGATTCAGTCGCTGCCGCGCTTCAAGACCGACGCGGCCGACGCCTCGCTGCATCAGGGCATACTCTCCTATCTGGCCTTCAACGACCAGGACGCCGTGACGAAGGTCGCCACCGCCCTGAGCCTGCGCCCCGAGGATAAGAACCTCGATGCGTTCCTGTCCGGTCTCGAGGCCGCGACGGGCCTCAAGCGCCCCGAGATTCCCAAGGTCGACCCCAACGCTCTCAAGATCCAGCAGCTGCTCACCGAAGCCGGCTCCGCGCTCGAGGCCGGGAAATACGACGAAGCCATCGCGCTGAGCCTGAAGGTCATCGAGATCGACCCCAACAACATCAGCGCCTGGGAGAACCTCGGCACGGCCTACTTCTCATACGGCGATTACGCGAACTCTCTGACGGCCTGGGAAAAGGCCCTCTCTCTCGAGAAGAGCGCCGCGCGGCGCTCCGCGCTCAGCGGCTACATCAACTCGATACGGAAGCTCCTCTCCCAGCCCAAGCCCCAGCGGATCGAGGGCGGCCAACGCTTGACGGTCTCGCCGCAAGAGATCCAGCGCCTGTACAACCAGGGCGTGGACGATTACACGGCGGGCCGGCTTGAGAGCGCCCGAGCCGCCTTCCGGCGTGTCGTCGAGCTCGACCCGGCCTACGTGCCCGCGAAGAAGGCGCTGCTGCGCGTCGAAGAGGAGCTGTCGGCAAGATAATCATGAGAATACAAGGCAAGATCACGATGCTCGTGACGGCGCTGACGGCCAGCGTCGTGCTGCTGATCGCCGCCAATCTGGGATTCATGGAATCCTCACGCGTGAAGGCCGAATCCGGCGAGCGCACGAGCGCTCTCATGGAAGGCGTGATGCGCATCGCACGAGAATCGCTCAAGAGCCGCGACGAGCTCATGCTGCTGAGCTACCTCAAATTCCTGATGCAGGAGTACCCGGAGATCGAGATCGCCGTGATCAGCCGCGAGGGCCACAGCTCGGTGCTCGGCGAGGTTCGCAACAAGCTGTTCTACCGCACGATCACGCTGACGGAGGCCAACGCGGCGTCCTATCGAGCCGCGTCTACGTCCGCGCCGGATACTGCGCCGGCCGCCGTGTCGTCCGAGGCCGCAAAGGACCTCCCGCCGGAGACCTTCACGATCCAGCTTGGCTTCTCTCAGGCGCTCCTGCAGGATCGCATCCGCACGACGCAGCTGTCTCTCTGGAAGAAGATCTCGGTCATCGCAGCCGTCGGCCTGCTCCTCGGCCTTGCGGGCTCGTTCTGGGCCGGGCACCTGCTGGCCCGGCCGATCGCCGAGCTCGCCGCCGCCGCGGAGCGCGTCGGCGCGGGCCGTCTCGATACGCAGGTCCCGGTGCGAGGCCACGATGAGCTGGCGGATCTGTCCAACAGCTTCAACGCCATGTCCGGCAAGATCCGTGAGCTGGTGAACTTCAAGGAAGACCTGATGGCGACGCTGAGCCACGAGATGCGCACCCCGCTCGCCGGCCTCAAGGGCTTCCTCGAATACCTTCAGAGCTCGCCCGTGGCGAGAAACCCCAGGGAGCGCGAGGAAGCCTATAAGACCATGCTCGAGGCGGTCAGCCAGATGGAGCTGTCGCTGACCAACGCGCTGCAGCTTTTCCGTGTCGGCTCTCGCCCGGCGCTCCTGCGCGAGCCGATCGCGCTCAACGACGTCGTCAACGAGGTCATCCGCCTCTTCACGCCCACGGCGCAGGCCGGCGGCGTCCGCCTCACCGGCCCGCGGGCCGGCCGCCAGATCGTCGTCGCGGCCGATCGCGAGCTGCTGCGGCGCATCGTGATCAATCTCGTCTCCAACGCCATCCTCTACTCGCCGAGCGGAGGGGAGGTTCTCGTGCGCCTGGACGACGGCCCTGAAACGGTCACGTTCAGCGTCACCGACTCCGGGCCGGGCGTCGCCGCAGCCGACCGGCAGCGCATCTTCGACAAGTTCTATCGCGCCGCCGGACCCGACGGCAAGCCGCAACGCATCCCGGGCTCCGGCCTGGGCCTGGCCATCGCCAAGCAGGCCGTCGACATGCACAAAGGCCTCATCTGGGTCGACAGCGAGATCGGCAAGGGCTCCACTTTCCACGTCGAGCTGCCAAAAGAAGCAAAGCGGACAGAGGCCTCCCATGTGTAACCAACGCATTTTGAAACTGCTGAGAGGAGTCGCTCTTACGGCGGCGGCCTTCGCCGTGGCCAGCCTCTCCATCCATAAGGCGTTCGCTCAGCAGGTGCCGGGGCTGATGACCTTCCAGGGCCGCCTGACTGACGCGAGCAACAACCCTCTGGGGGGGAGCCACGCCCTGATCTTCCGCATCTACGACGCGGCCACCGCCGGCACCCAGCTCTGGACCGAGACTCAGCCCGCCGTTACCGTCACCAACGGCGTGTTCACCGTCTACCTCGGCACGGTCACGGCCCTGGCGCCGGACGTTTTTGCCGGTGCTACCACCTATCTCGATATCACCGTTGACGGCACCCCTCTGACCCCGCGCGAGCGCCTGGTCTCCTCGCCCTATGCCATGAGCAGCCGCCAGCTCGAGGGGCACTCCTCCGATTTCTTCGTCTCCACCAGCGCGCTGAACCAGAGCATCCTGGGCATAAAGACCTTCACGGGCGGCATCGTCGTCTCGGGAGGCGCCGAGCTCACCGGCTTGCCCGCCACCCCCGGCGGCGCCACCGCCGCGGCGAGCAAGGCCTATGTCGACAGCCTGACCGGCTCCAGCATCGCGCCCGGAACGATCGACTCCACCAAGCTTGCCACGGATTCCGTGGTCACCGTCAAGATCGCGAACAGCGCCGTCGATACCGCCAAGCTCGCCGCGGACGCCGTCATCACCAGCAAGATCCTCGACCTCAACGTGACCAACGCCAAGCTGGCGAACACCGCCGTCGACACCGCCAAGCTCGCCACCGACGCCGTGACCACCATTAAGATCCTCGATGGCTCGGTGACCGCGGCCAAGCTCGCGGCCGGCGCCGTGTCGGGAGCCAGCGTCGTCGCCGGCTCGATCGACACCGCCAAGCTCGCTCCCGATTCCGTGATCACCGTCAAGATACTCGACCTCAACGTGACCACCGCCAAGCTGGCCGACACCGCCGTCGACACCGCCAAGCTCGCCTCCGCCGCCGTCACCACGATCAAGATCGCTGACTCCGCCGTCGACACGGCCAAGCACGCCACCGACTCGGTCACCACCGCAAAGATCATCAACGGGGCCGTGGATACCGGCAAGCTGGCGTCCGATTCCGTGACCGGCGTGAAGATCCTCAACGCCACCATCGACACCGCCAAGCTCA
>CAZIBN010000062.1:0-19361 GCA_964537395.1 uncultured Elusimicrobia bacterium | reverse complement strand
TGCCGTGAGACCCGTGGCTGCCGTGAGACCCGTGGCTGCCGTGAGACGCATGGCTGGCATGCGAGCTATGGCTGCCGTGCGAGGAGCCGCCTCCGGAGTTGTGGATCGCGTTGGTGTGAGCGGTCTGCGCGAGCAGGTCCTCCGCGCGCATGATGGCCGCCCCGATGATGCCCAGGACCGCCGCCGCCTTGACCACGTCCTTCTTGAGGATCTTGCCCTCCTCGCTGGTTAAAAAGCGGGAGAGGTCCTTGGCGACGCGCGGAATGATCTTCTTCTCCGGCTCGTCCATCTTATCCTTGTCATCCATTGAGCTCTCCTCTTAACCGCGCTGGTACAGTGCGACCACCTTCTCGTTCTCGCCCTTCCGCTTCTTCAGCCAGGACCGGAATATTTTTTCGTTCTTCTTATCCTGCAGGCGCTCGAACAGGATATCCATGATCCCCATGCTGATCTTGCACCGGGAGTTGGTCGGCATGCGTCCCGTGATGTCGCCCTGCTCCTTGTAGCACTGCACGGGGCAGATGCCGCAGTAGGGCTTATAGGCGCACTTCGAGCACTCGATCTGATTGTCGAGGTTCGAGGCGACCGCGAGCGCGCGGACGACGGGATGGCCCGCCGTCTCCGCATAGGTGCCTTCCCCGACCTTGCCGATGAGGAAGGTGTCGTCGCCCATGCGGTTGAGCATGCGGCCTTCGTCGCAGGTGAAGACGGCGCCGTCGAAGTTGTAGGCCATCTGCCCGATGCCCGCGCCGCAGGGTGAGCGCAGGTCCAGGTAGTTCGGGTCGTCGTCGGTGAGGATCTTCGCCAGATACAGGCGCGCCGTCTGCTCGAAGAACGGCCGGCGCAAGGTCCGCTCCCGATTGATCTCCAGGACCCGGTCGAGGGCCTTGGCGTAGAACGCCAGGAACTCCTCGTGGCCGTAGCCGATCTTGTTCCAGGTGGCCACCGCCATGCCGTAGGGATTCAGAGGCCGCAGGAACACGCCGCGCGCGCCGACCGAAACGTACTCATCGACGATCTCGCGCGGCTGATCCAGGGACAGGCGCGTGACCGTCAGAAGCGCGTCGATGCGGAACATCTTGGCGCGCGTCTTCTTGTCGATCTTCTTGAACCACTTCGTCACCTCGGCGTGGCTGGCCCCGGTGCTCCATGGACGGTTGCGGTCGTGGAGGGCGGCCGGCCCGTCGATGGACGTGCAGAAGTTCACGCCGCGCGCGAGTAGCCAATCCATCTTCTCGTCGTCCATCATGCTCAGGTTCGTGACGAGGTTGAGCCACAGGCTCTTGCCCGCGGTCTTGTTCTTCTCGGTCGCGTACTCGACGACGAACTTGACCACGGGCCAGTTCGCCAGCGGCTCGCCGCCCTGGAACTCGATGGTGATCGCGGTGCTGGGGCTCTCGAAGATCCGGTCGACGACCTTGCGCGCGGTCTCCTCGGTCATGTCGGTGGTGGCGTCCGCCATGCCCAGCGCGCTGGCGTGGCAGTAGAGGCAGCGGTGGTTGCAGCGCAGGGTCATCACCATCACGTGAAGGGTCGGGCCCTGCCACAGGAATTTATTGCGCCGCGCCCACACGGTGGCCATCGCGTCGAAATCCATCTGGTCGCGGATGAAGCCGTCGACCTTGAGCTTCTCGTAGAGGACGTCGCCGGGCTTGAGCGCGCCGGTGACGAACTGATGGAACTGCGCGTCATCCAGAAGCTGATGGCGCCCCAGGTCGTTGGTGACCAGCATCTTGCCGGCCACCTTGCGGAAACGGAAGGGGCCGGTCTTGACGAGGTCGAGGACGGGGATCTCGACGGACGCGGGGGCGCTCATTTACGCTTCCCCTTGGCGGAAGCCTTTGCCTTGGCGGGCGTCTTCGCTTTAGCGGGGACCTCGGCCTTGGGCGCATCCTTCGGGCTGGCGCTCTTCGCGCCGAACGCCTCTTCCCAGGGCACGGACACTCCGAGCGGGTCGGCCGCGCCGTCTCCGCTCTCGATCTCAGCCAGCAGCCGGTCGATCTCCTTCTCCAGCGCCGCGTCGATCTGCGGCGGCGCGGCAGGCGCGCCTTCCGTCTCGACGCAATCCGGGCACGGCGCCTCGCCTTCCGCCGGGGCCGGCGACGACACGGTCACCACAGAGGAGGGCTGGGCCGAGATCAGCGCCTTGGTCACGATGAACTCGCGTATCTTCTGGTTGGAATCCGAGATGCGCTGACGCAAGACCTGGTGGATGAGCTCATTGTCGAACTCCCCCTTCAAAGCGGCCGGAGCGAGCGGCGCCGCCTCCGCCTTGGCCGCCATGACGACCTTAAGCCTGCCCGGCTCGGAGCGCTCGACGCGCACATAAGCGCGATCGGTGAAGATGTAAATGGCGTTCTGGACGGCCTCGAGGGGATACAGCGTCTCATCGAGGTCGAAGGCGATTTCAGCTTGGTCGCAGGCAGGCATGGGTTCCTCTGTGATGAAAGTTATATAGGAGAGAACTGAGAGTAATGGTAGCCCCTTCCCATCCGCCGGGCCATGCTATTTTGTGGCGCGGATGAGAATCACGCCGGCCTCTTGACACGGCCCGAGCCGAGGACGCGATAGACCGTTTTGGGAGACACCCCCAGGCGCTTGGCGATGGTCGCGATGCTCAGCCCCTGGCTACGCCAGGCGCGGATGCACTGATCGCGATAGCGGCAGACGGAGCAACGGATGTTGCTGCCGGCCTTGGGGATCCAGAGACGCCTGCCGCCGAAGGCGGCCTGAAGAGAGGCGAGGCGCCTGCTTCCGAGGATTTTAAGCAGACGCGCGGCATCGCTGTCGATGGGCTGAGGAGAAGAGGAGCAACGAGTCCTGGTCACAAGTCCTGCCATTGCAACAGTACGGCCAGGCTCGGATTACTATTCGGTCGGCGTGCTTTCTTCCACGGGAGCCTTCTTCGGCAGGGGCTTGGGGGTCGGGATAGGGCGGCCTTCTTCCAGCGCCTTCATGATCGCCTTGGCCTCGACTGGCACGGTCTGCATCGGCGCGCCCTTCTTGAACTGAGGCTTCTCCTTTTTAGCGATATCGGCCTTGGCCTTGGCGTCCTTCTTGGCCTCCGCCTCTGCCTTGGCGCGGACCACGTCCGAGGCCGCGGCCGTCTTCACATTTTGGGCCGCGGCCATCCTCGCGACCTTTTCCTGGCTGGCGAGCGATTCGGCCTTGGCCTTGGCGGCGGTCGCTTCGACCTTGGCCTTCTGCGCGGCGACGGCGGCGGCCGCGGCCGCGACCGCGGCGGCGGAGATCTTGGCGGATTTTTCCTTGGCCAGAACCTCGACCGGACGGGGCACCAGCGCCAAAGCGGCGGCGACCTCCTTGCCGACACGCGCGCACAGCGAGCGGCCGACCTGCGCGCGCAAGCCGTCGCAGGCTCCTTGAGATTTCGCGGTCAGTGCCTGGCATGCGGGCGAAGAAGCGCACTGAGCAGGGTCGCGTAAACCGGCCACCAACGCCGCGCGCGAAAGACATTCCCTTCGGGCGCCCCCATCCTTATATCGATCGCACTCCTGGGCCGAGCCGGACCAGAAGATCATGATGTCGTCACAGGAATCCTGAGGGATGACGAGCTTCGCGCGCTTGAGGCTCTCACACGACAGCTTGCCTCCTCCGGTCCGAACCGCCGCGATCATGGCGGCGCAGTCCTTGTCGTCGGAAGCGCCGCGATCGCCGTCGAGCTTCAGCAGGCTTCGGCAGGCGGGAAGCGCATCGCCGCCGGTCAAGGTCTGAAACGCGAAACGGGCCTCCGCCGCGATGGTGAGGCAATGCGCCGAGCTGCCTTTGGCGGCATCGAGAGGCGCGCAGCCGGCGGGCGCTCCCTGCAGGGCGCGGCACACGGAGTACTCCAGGAGATCGCGGCCTTCCTCGGCGGTGCAGGTCGCCAGGTCCGGGCGCAGCGCCGTGTCGGCCAGAAGCTCGTCGACGTTGAACTGCGGCTTCGCGCAGCGCGCGGACAGACGCTGATTGGCGGCCGTGTGGGCCTGGGTCGATAGGACCACGTATCGGGGCGCATCGGCCGCGATCGCAGGCATGGAGAGCAACGCCGAAAAAAGGAGTTGGATGATCATGGCCTATTCTAGTCCCGCCGAAAGCCTTTCGTCCATGACCCCAGTCATAGCGAGAGGCGTCAGCTCGGAGCTGCCGAACAGCGCAAGATAGAGCGCCCAGGTGCGCGGGCAGGAATCCCGGACGCCGCAGCCGCGGCAGGCCGGCGCCTCGGGGCGAGAGCCGGACCGGGCAGGACCCAGCGACTCTTCGATCCGGTGAAGGTCGTCGACGCAAAAGCGCGCCCACTGCTCTGCGGAGTCGGGGCCCGACCGCTGCTCCGCGTCGAGATGGCAGAAGGGCACGCCCTCCGTCGAAGCCGCAAGCCCCGCCGCGGCCGCGGCGCGCAAGGCCTCGCGGATGCGCGGCGCGGCGTCGCTCAGACGCGCGAGGGCATCGCCCTGAACGCCCTCGGCAGTTTCCACTGGCCTGGGAAAACAGAACTGAACCCGCCGCACGCCCAGCTTCGCAGCCAAAGCGGCGACCGGGATCAGCCGGGACAGATTACGCCGTACGACCGGGACGAGGAGCACGACCTCGCGTCCCGCCGTGACGGCGGCCCGCGCTCCCGCCAGCGTCTCGCGCAACGAGCCCGGGCGGAGGGTCAGCGCGTCGTGCGTCGCCTCGTCGGCCGCGAACACCGTGATCTCGAACGCGTCGATAAGAGGGAGGAGGAGCGCGCGCGTGCCGGCGCGCGCCAGGCTTCGTCCGCTCGTTTGTATCTGGATAAAGCCGTAGCCCATCGCGCGCGCGCGGCCCAGCAGCCCGGGCAGGTCCGGGCGCACAGTGGCTTCTCCGCGCATGATCACGAGCTCGGAGGCTGCAGCCTTGCGCCCCGCGGCCAGCGCCCGCACGGCGTCCGCGAAGCTTCGGTCCGGCAGATGCGCGATGTCCGCGATGGGCGCGTGCGCCGGATCGCAGTCGTCACGTGCAGTCAGGCGCAACAGGAGGCGCCGCCCCCCCGGCAAAGCGGCCAGGTCGGCGTCGTCCACATCACGGCGCGCGGGCGCGCGCCGCGCGATGAACGGGCCCATGACCAAGGCATCGGCCTCGGCCATGCTCAAGAAGCAGTCCACGGCGTCGTTCGGCGAGCAGACGATGGGCTCCCCCCGACGATTAAAGGATGTGTTGAGCACCATGGGCACGCCGGTCCGCTCATGAAACGCGGAGATGAGCGCGTGATACAGAGGGCTCGCCGCGGCATGGACCGACTGCGGACGGCTCGTGCCGTCGACATGCGCCACGGCCGGGACCTTCGCGGCGCGGCCGGGATTGAGCTTGCGGGCGAGCAGCATGAAGCGGGAGTCGAAGCCGTCGACGAACCATTGCTTCTCATGCCCGGCGAGGATGGAGGGCCCGAAGGGCCTCCAGGGCTCGCGGTCTTTGATGCGGTTGACGCGCGCATGCATGTCCGCGCGCCGGGGGTCGGCCAGTATGCTGCGCGCGCCCAGCGCGCGCGGCCCGAATTCCGCGCGGCCCTGGAACCAGCACACGACCTCCCCCTTCGCCAGAAGCTCCGCCGTCTCCCGGGCCGTCGAATCAGAGCGCTCGTAGACGAGGCCCGCGTGCTCGAGAGCCGCGCGGCTCTCGTCCTCCGTGAACTCCGGACCGAGATTGGAATGCTGCAGCGCCCGCGGCGCAGGCGCTCCTTTAATAGCGGCGGCTTCGAGAGCCGCGCCAAGCGCGGTGCCCGCGTCGTTGGCCGCGGGCTGGACGAATAGGGCGCGCGGCTTGAAGGTCCGGCGGATCAGCTCGTTCATGCGGCAGTTGAGAGCCACGCCTCCGGCCAGGCACAGGGAGGCCCCGCGCGGGACGCCGGCGTCCTTGAGGATTCCCAGAATGGTTTTTTCAAGCGCGGACTGCAAAGACGCGGCCAGATTCTTATGGCCGGCCTTGAGCGGCGCTCCGGACGCGCGGGTCAAAGCCTTGAAACGCTCGATGAGCCCCCGCTCATGGATGGAATACTCGCCGCGGGCGCGGCGCGATAAATATCGCGAGAGATCGTAGACGGGCTTTCCGAACGAGGCCAGGGCCATGACGCTACCCTGGCCGTGGGAGCCGAAGCCGAGAAGGCGGGTCACCGTCTCGTACACGCCGCCGATGGAGCGGTCGGTGAGGCTCAGTATCTCCGAGACCCGGCGCAGCCGTCCGCGCGTGCCGCGGAACACCGCGGCGGTCTCCCGGTCGCCGCGTCCGTCAACGGTCAGCACCCAGGAATCCTTCTGCCCCGAGAGCCGCCACGCGGAGGCGGCATGGCTGAGATGATGGGGCACGTACACGATGCGCCCCGCGCGCAGGACGGGGATGGGCTCGCCGGACTCGTGCGCGCGGTAGGCGCCGCGATAGCGCGCGGGGATGCCGTTGACTGCGATGACGTCCATGTCGTCTAGCGTCAGGCCGCGCGGCGAGAGCAACGCGCCGGCGGCCCGCCGGCACAGGACCTCCTCGAGGCAAAGCGTCGGGTCGGAGGCGAGCGTCGAGCCGGGGCGGCCCTTCGGCGCATAGCCGTGATGGCGCACGCGCGAGAGGCGCTCCTCCTCCACCGCGCCCACGACCTCCCCGTCCTCGAGCAAAGCGGCCGAGTGCTCCTGCATGGTCGTCACGGCCAGCCCCAGCACCCATTTCGGTTTTTTCTTCGTCGCGGGCTTGGGCAGAAGATACGACGGCGGGAAAAGCGCGGGCAAGGCCGGGCCCGGCGCCCCGCGCAGACGGGACAGCCAGCCCGAACGGCCGGCGAGCGAGCGGGCCGTCGTCGCGCTCGAAGCGCCGTAGAGCGGGCGCAACGCGTCCTGCGGGCAGGCCTCGACGCAGTCGAAGCAGCTCAGGCAGGCTTCTGCCCCTCCGGGGCCGAATTTTCCGTTAGAGGCCAGGCTCTTGGTCGGGCACACCCCGGCGCATGTCCCGCAGCCGGTGCATCGCGCGGGATCGACGAGGATGGGCGCGGCCTCGCCGGCTACGGGCGCGTGAGCGATGGTCGGCCGCCGCGCCACGCCCCACTCCAGGCCGTCGAGAAGGATGTCGGCGGCCACGGGCAGGGAAGGATCGTCCTCGGCCATGGCCGAGTTCAGCCACGCCAGCGCCTTCGGCTCCCGCGAAGCCGCGATGATGCGCGCAGCTCGCACTCCGCTCGGTCCGCCCGGCCGATTCCAGCTGATCACGCGCGCGTCGCCGCCGAGGCGGGCGCGGACGCCCGCCTCCACGCGCGCCGCGTCCTTCTCCTCGTCGAAGATCTCGCCGAGCGCGATGATCCACGTCGGCCGCGCACGCCGGTCCTCGAAGGCCCCGCCCGGCTTCACCGCCCCGCTCTCGGCACGACAAGGCATGAGGGGCGACAGGCGGCCGCGCAGCCAGGTCATCGCGCGCGCGACGGAGCCCGCGTCTGGATCGCCGCCGTGCCGCAGGATCGCGCCTTCATCGCTCAGGACCAGAACGAAGTCCCGCAGACCCTGTTCGCACAAACCCGCGACGAGCTCTCGCGGCTCAAGCCGCGTGCCGAAGTGATCCATCACCGGCCGTGATATCGTGATCATCGCGCCGCGTATTGTATACAATGCGCCGAGAAGTACAACTCCCGATGGCAAACCTCGGCTACATCCAGGTCGTACGCCTCTGCAACCAGCATTGCCGGTTCTGCTCGAACCCGGTCAACGAGCGAGAGCTCACGCTCGCCGCGGGCAAACGCCTCATCGACGGCTACCGCCGCCGCGGCTACGATGGCGTCATCCTCACCGGCGGTGAGCCCACGCTGTACAAGCGTCTTCCGGAATTGATCGCCTACGCCGTGCGCAAGGGCGTGCCCTGCCGCCTGATCACCAACGCCCAACGCACCGCCGACCCCGCCTATCTCGACAGCCTCATCAACGCGGGGCTGAGCCACCTGCACGTGAGCGTGCACAGCCACCGCAAGGCGGTGCAGGCCGATCTGTCGGGCAATCCCGATTCCCTGGCGAACATCGTGCGCACGCTCGCGCGCTTGAGCCGTCGCGCCGTGAGCGTGGACGTCAATCAGACCATCTGCGCCCAGAACGCGGACCATATCCACCTCACCGCGCGCTGGCTGTGCAAGCGCTTCCCTTATCTGAAGCACTTCTCCTGGACCTATCTCGACCCCCTCGTGGAGCGGGTCGCGACCGACCGGGGAACCATCCCCACCTTGCGCAGCACCAAGCGCTCTTTGCTCCTCGCCATGCGCTTCCTCGAAAGCACCGGCCGCACCTTCCGCCTGGAGAAGGTGCCGCTGTGCTACATGGGAGAGTTCGGCCACTGCTCCACCGAGACGCGCGCCATCGTGAAGGGCGAGCAGCGCGCCGTGGATTTCCTCGACGAGCGGGTGCATTACAAGGAGCACCGCTGGCGCTACGGGAAAGGCGCCGCGTGCAAGAAGTGCTCGCTGACCGCGATCTGCGCCGGGCTCTGGGATATGGGCGGCGCCTACGATCCGGCGGAGCTGGTCGCCCAGAAGACCGACCCGCGCACAATCATACGGCGCGTACTCGCCTAGATCATTTATTGCAGCACATGACCTGGGGCGTGTCTTCTCTGCCTATGGCCATCTCGCTCTGAACTTCGGCACCGGGAGGTCCCCATAGTGCGAGGGCTTTATACTTCTTAGTCACTCCGTTAGGGGCGATCAGATACGCACCCGTATAGTTGTTGTAGCTCCATCCCTCAACGTAGAATCCGGGCTGGAAAGTCGCATACTGGCCCGCCGCGCAGATAGCACCGGTGACGACAGCGACCGGGCCCCCGCAGCCGACAGCGTTGATATGGATGTTTCCGACGACATCGATCGCTTGAGTCGGATTCGTCATCCCCACGCCGATCTTGCCGCTGACGATCATCGAGTCGGCGGGCGGAACGGTGGCCGCGTAGGCCGCGCCCACGGACATGGTTCCCGAAACCGCGAGCTTGGCGCCGGGGGCGATGGTGCCGATGCCGACCCTGGTGCCGGCGCCGCCGTCGCGAGCCAAAAACGTGTTGCCCGTGGTGATCATGTTCGTGTACACGCCGGAGGGCGCGGGGTAGTAGGTGCTCAGGGTCACGCTCTCGGAATTAAGCTCGCCGACCGCCGCCAGCAGCATCACCGCCACCATCGGCACGCGCCAGGTGCGCGGGCCGTAGACGAAGCTCAAGTCGAAATTCAGACGGATCGTCCGTTGCTCCATAGGTCCTCCCCTACTCCATGAGTGTAACGGCCAAGCCTCATGCCGACTATGACCATCGTCATACTATGTGGTTGGTGGAAACGTTGCATGTCGCTACCTGGCGTTTTTTCGTGGGGGATCATGCGAGTGATGCGCGCGTACGGCTGGGTGTTTCTCGAAGAAATATGTTGAACGCACGGCACGCCAGACTCATTGCTCACTCACTGCTGTGGGGAGCCCTATTCTTTGGAGGACTACTGCGTCTCGGTGCGGCAGGCGTCGCCGACGGCATGAACGAGTTCTGGAACGACGATTGGGAATATTACGGAATAGGGGTTCAGGTGGCGGAGACCGGGCAGTACCGGCCTTATCCGGGTTGGATACCAACGGCTTTCCGGATGCCTTTGTACCCCAGCGCGATATCATTGCTCCGCAGAGCGAGCCCCGGCATCGCTCCCCTGCGCCTGGCCCAGGCCCTCCTGGATTGGAGCACCATAGTGGTCGTCTATGTGGCCGCCGCCATGCTGGGCGGAGGGTTCTGCGGAAGTCTCGCTGCGGTCCTCTACGCCTTTTTCAACCCCGCCGTGGCGCAAGTCCGAGCCCCCATGGTCGAGACCTTCTTCGGACTTCTGGTAACCCTCTCACTCTGCGCCTGGATACGCTCCGCGCGCAGAAGGAAAATCGGGCTCGGTCTTCTGCCCTCAGCCGCCATGCTCGGAATGACTCTGTCCTGCCGCTCGACCTTGGTCCTCCTACCCTTATACTTCGGACTGCTATTCCCGGCTTGCGGATGGAAAGCGCGTCTACGCACTTTGACCGTCTGTATCCTCTGCAGCTATCTCCTGTTGCTGCCTTGGACGCTGCGCAACGCCGTGCTTTTTCGCTCCTTCATACCGTTCGAAAACGGCGCGGCTTCCCTCAATCTTTGGGGGGCTTCAATCGGACTTCTCGACAATCCTCATATGTCTCAACTCCTCGTTTCGCAACGACATCGGGACTTCCTGTCCCGTGCGCAGAAGGCCCCGGATCTGACGAGGCCCCATATTTTTCTCAAGGAGTCGTTGAAGAACATCCGCCGTGAACCAAAGCCGTTCATCATTAATATTTTCCGCCGCCTGCCGATACTTTGGCGAGAGCAATGGTTGCTGCTGTTATTAGCCCTTCCTTTGGTTTGGCGCAGGCCCCTGCCAAGAGGGGCAGGGGTCGTCGCACTTATGATCGCGTGCTTCAGCCTACATGCAGTCATGGGCGCGACTCCGCGCTATGCCAGGCCCGCCGCAGGCGCGGTTTGCGTCGCGGCCGCTTTGGGAATGCACATGCTATTACTCTGGGCGGGATGCCGACAGACGGCCTCAATCCCGGTGCGGCCGCAAGCTTGGCCGGGACGGATGGCGACTGGCACCGCGGCGCTCCTGGCTGGCATATACATTTTCTCGATGGGACAACTGGCCGCAGAGGCCCGTCGCTGGTGGGGACGAGATACCTCTATGCCCTCGGAATATATCGACACCCCGGCCCGCTATGTGGCGATCAAAAATGCCAATGCACTGGCTGTGGACCTGGCCTTTCAGGGACGAATGCGAGATGCGGACCGAGTGCTCACCGAGTTATTGCGCCTAGAGCCCTATTTCGGCGAAGCCCTCAGCAATAGGGCCCAGTTTCGCGCCATGCGTGGGGATCGCAATGGCGCCGAGGAAGATTACCGCGCTTTGCTCACACGCCTGGAATTCTCGGCCGCTCAGCCCGAACCGCAAGCCGTTACGGCCAGGCTGCGCCAGTTCTGACGCCCTCGAAGAATGCCGGTAATGGGTGTCGCCAAGAAGGCTGTTGTAGCGAGATGGGCGAGGAGAATGCCTTAAGAAATCTCTTCTATGCCTAGCTGAACTCGAATTTCACTGCAAAGCGTGTCGCGCAACTCTGCATGCCTAGGAACGCTCGTTTTGTGGTTGTTGGCCGGGTTTCGCCAGATTTCATGACGCTTCCCCTGCCTATGAAGTACGCAATCAGCTTTGGTGAGTTCTCGAAGGAACTCCCGGCGTTTCACGCGACAGCGAGAAGAATCGTAGCCGTCTTGACTTGGCGATGACCCTTGGGCGCATCGCTCATCAAAAGGTGGTAGGCATCTTTGATGTTTTCGCGCAGTTCGGCAACCGTATCCCCCTGGCTGACGACGCCGGGAACTTCCTTCAGGCGCCCAACATAACCATCTCCGTCAGGCCAATACTCGAGAGTGAACTTCGACATAACTAGATTATAGGGTGCCAAGAAGGGGCGCGCAAGGGTCCTCCGATTATGACATCCCGACATCCAGCAGCTATTGCTCCTAGCCGGAATGTTGCAAGGGCAAAGGCACCATGGCTACCCCCTCCCCCCGCCTCATGCCCGAGCCGTACCGCATCAAGATGATCGAGCCCATCCGCCTCCTTCCCGAGGCGGAGCGCCGCAAGAGCCTGATCGAGGCCGGCTACAACACCTTTCTTCTGCGCAGCGTCGACGTCTACATCGACCTGCTCACCGACTCGGGCACCAACGCGATGAGCGCGGCCCAGTGGGGTGCGATGATGATCGGAGACGAGGCCTACGCGGGCAGCGAGAGCTTCGAGCGCCTGCAATCCGCGATCCAGGATGTGTACGGCTTTCCTTATTTAGTGCCCACCCACCAGGGCCGCGGCGCCGAGAACCTGCTCTCCAAGGCCTGGATCAAGCCCGGCCAGGCCGTCGCCGGGAACATGTATTTCACGACCACGCGCGCCCACATCGAGCTGAACGGCGGCATCTTCCACGACGTCATCGTCGATGAGGCGCATGACCCCGACGCCGACCTCCCCTTCAAGGGCAACGTGGACTTGAAGAAGCTCGAGGCGTTGATCAAAAAGGTCGGGCGCGCGGGCATGGCGTACGTCTGCGTCGGCGCCCCGGTCAACCTGGCCGGCGGACAGCCGGTCAGCCTCGACAACCTGCGCAAGGTCGCAGCACTTTGCAAGGCCAACGAGGTGCGCCTGGTCCTCGACGGCGCCCGCCTGGTGGAGAACGCCTACATGGTCTCCCAGCGCGAGCCCGCCCAAAAGGGGCGGCTCGTGGCCGACATCCTCAAAGACATGTGCGCGGTCGTCGACGCCATCGCGGTCAGCGCCAAGAAGGACGCTTACGTCAACATCGGCGGCTTCCTGGCCACGCGCGACAAGGGCCTCTTCGATGAAGCCAGCAACCTCTGCGTGCTGTACGAGGGCCTTCACACATACGGCGGCATGGCCGGGCGCGACCTCGAAGCGCTGGCCGTCGGCGTGCGCGAGATGGTCCAGGACGAGTGGATCGCCCACCGCGTGGCGCAGGTCGAGTATCTCGGCCGCCGCCTCGCCGAGGGCGGAGTGCCGATCGTGCGCCCTATCGGCGGCCACGCAGTGTTCGTCGACGCCCGCGCCTTCCTGCCCCACCTGACGCAGGACGATCTGCCCGCCCAGGCCCTCGCGGCCTGGATCTACCAGGCCACAGGCGTGCGCGCCATGGAGCGCGGCATCGTCTCCGCCGGCCGCGACGACAAGGGCCACAACCACCGGCCGTCGCTCGAGCTGGTGCGGCTGACCATGCCGAGGCGCGTCTACACCCAGACGCACCTCGACTACGTCGCCGACGGCATCGCCCGCCTGCACGAGAAGCGCGCGGAGCTCCCCGGCCTGCGCTTCAGCTACGAGCCGCCGCGCCTGCGCTTCTTCCAGTCGCGCTTCGACCTCGCTCCGATAAAAGTGAACGCGTGAGCGTCCGGGCGGCCGCCGTCGCCCTGGCGATCCTCGGGCTCGCCCGAGCGGGGCTGGCCGCGCCGGCGCCGGGCATGAGCCCCGCTCTCCGGGCTTTCGCCGCGGACCTGGACGAATGCCTGAACGCTGTCGGCGCGCTCGACCGGCTCGCGCCGTACACCGAGAGGATGTCGCGCTGCCTGCCGACCCTCGTCTCGTACCGGGCGATCGAGCCGCGAGGCAAAGGCCTGACGGGAGTGCTCCTTCCCGACGCTTCCACCATAAACGTAACCGAAGCCGAGCGGCGGGGACTGCCGCCCGGCATTCGAGAGCGGACGCTGGGGCTGTTCTCACTCCTGGAGAAGCGCCTCGGCGCGGACGCGCTGCGTCAAAGCGACCCGGCGCTGTTCACGCAGGCGTATGACGTGCCCTCGGCCCGCATCCAAAGCTGGAAGTTCGCGCGCGCCCAGGCCGGTGCGCGCCGGGAGGGCCGCGCGGCCTGGCGAGAGCTCGCAGGCCCCGGCGCGGACGCGGGCGCGCTCGACGCCTTTCTGCGCGAGTTCCTGCCCACCCGCCTCGAGGTGCTTTGGCGCCGCGCCGGCGCGCGCGCCGACCCGGGCCTCGCCTGGATCTCGGGTGAGATGGCGAGCGACGCCGTCGCCGGAGCCTTCCGATCACGCCCCTCCGAAGCCGAGCGCATCGTGCGCGAAGCGCCGGAGCTGTGGGCGCTCATCGCCGCGCGCCTGGACCCTTCCTCGCACGCGGACCTTTTGCCGCTCGCGCCCCAGGCGCAAAGCGTCCTCGCCGAAACGGTCGCCGCGATGGCCGCCGTCTCCATCGATCAGGCGCGCGCGGCCGCCGGGGGCGGCCGCTACGGGATCAAGGAGCTTCGCCATTCCGCCTCCGTGTGGAATAAGCCTTTTGCAGCACCCGCCGTCTCCACCGCGCCGGTATTTTTCGAAGCCGTCGACGCCGCCGCGGCCGGCTTCACCTTCGCCGCCGCCGAGTCTCCGTTCGAGGACACCGGCGTCGACCAGATGCCGGGCGGCATGGCGGTGCTCGACTACGACCTCGACGGGCGCCCCGATCTGCTCATGTGCGCCCCCGGCCAGGCCCGGCTGATGCGCAACCTCGGCGGCATGCGCTTTTCGGACGTGACGCAGGCCGTGGGCATGGCCGGCGCCGTGTGCCGCAACGGCGCGTCCTCCGCCGACTACGACAACGACGGGCGCCCCGACCTCCTCCTTCTGCACGGCCGCGGCGACCGCGATCGGCTGTTCCGCAACGTCGACGGCCGCTTTCAGGACGTCACCGCCGCGATGGGGCTGTCGACCGCGCCCGCGCAGAGCACCTCCGCGGTCTGGCTCGATCACGACGGCGACGGCAGGCTCGACCTGTACCTCGTCGAGTACGGAGACCTGATGTTCGCGCGCGACCCCGAGCCCGGTGACGCGCACAATGGGTTGAGCAACCGGCTCTACCGCAATCTCGGAGGGCGCTTCGAGGACGTAACCGGGAAAGCGGGCGTCGGCGACACGGCCTGGGGCCTGGGTGCCGCGGCCTTCGACTACGACGGCGACGGCGACGCCGACCTCTTCGTGCTCAACGATTTCGGACGAAGCGCTCTATACAGAAACTCGGGCGACGGTTCTTTCTATAACGTCTCCCGCGCCGCCGGCGTGGACTTCATCGGGAACGGCATGGGCGTTTCGGTCGCGGACTACGACCGCGACGGGCGGCCCGATCTGTTCGTGACCTACATCGGAGACGAGCGGCCCTCGGCCAGGCTGATGTTCCCCGCCGCGGCCCCGCCGGTGCGCACCCGCTCCAACAGCGAGATCTATCCCTGCGTCCAGCGCAACCGGCTCCTGCGCAACGCGGGCGACGGAACGTTCGTCGACGTCTCCACGTCCGCGGTCGAAGACACGGCGACGGGCTGGGGCTGGAACGGCATGTTCCTCGACGCCGGAAACCGCGGCGAACTCGACCTGTACCAGCTCAACGGCTGGTGGGCGTACCGGCCTTTCTACGACCGAGAGACCAAGGTCTTCTGGCGCTACGAGCCGGAGGCCAAACGCTTCGTCGAGCGCTCCGACGCCAGCGGAGCCTCCTTCCCGGGGAACTCGCGCGTCAGCGTCGCCGCCGACCTCGACGGCGACGGTTGCCTCGACCTCGTCGTCGCCGGCTTCCATCCGCTGCGCGTCTTTCGGGGGCGCTGCCCCGCGTCCAATCACTGGCTCGAGCTCAAGCTCGAGGGCACGGCCTCCAACCGCGACGGGATCGGCGCGCGCGTCGCGGTGACGGCCGGCGGCGTCACGCAGACCTCGGAGCTCGGGCCGCAGGGCGGCGGCTTTCAAAACAGCCAGGAGCGCGTCGTGCGCTTCGGCCTGGGCGTCTCGAGCGCCGCGGACGCCGTCGAGATCGTCTGGCCGAGCGGAACGAAGCAGTCTCTCGGTCCAGCGAAGGCCGACCGCCGTATCGTCGTGAACGAAGCCGCAGGAGAGAAAAAATGAGAGCCCTATTGCTCACGCTGATGCTGGCGTCCGCCGCATCCGCGGCCGCGCCGAACGTCGAACGCGATCTGTCGGCGTCGCTGTCGGCCCTGCCGGAAGCGTGCCTGAGCCGCCACCACGCCGCGGTCGCCGAATGGGGCCTGGGCCGCTACGAGACCGCCTCCGCGGCTCTCGAGGCGATGCTGAAGGATTGCCCGAGCCCCGCGGCCGCGCTGAACCTGGGCGGCGTCCGCCTGCGCCTGAAGGATTTCTCCTCGGCCGCGCGCGCCTTCGAGTCCGCGCCGCCCTCCGCGCGCGCGTCCTATCTGCTCGCCCGGGCGCGCGAAGGCGAAGGGAACGTCACGGCCGCGCTGGCCGCGATCGACCGCGCCGCCGCGCTCGACCCCTCCGAGCCCGCCGTGGCCTTGCGCCGCGCCGAGCTTCTCACGTCGCTCGGACAAGGCGCCGACGCCGAGCGCGAGCTGCGCAGAGCCCTGAAGCTCGCGCCCGACAGCCCGCAGGCGCTGTACCGGCTGTCCTCCCTTCTGCGGGCGCGCGGCGTTGCGGCCGAGGCGGACAGCCTCGCGCGCCGCTACGGGGCCGCGCCGCGCGCCCGGGGCTGCCGCTATGACGATCCGATCGACCCGCTCGAGTCGCCCGCCGCCGGCGGGCCCCATTGGATCGAGGTCGAGATCGACGCGCTCAAGGCCCGCGGGGCGGCGAGCGTGCTCGTGCAAGCCGGAGCCGTCGTCGTCCGCCGCAGCGTGGCTCGCGGCCGCGGGAAGATCCGCGTGCCGCTGGGCGTGCGCGCTCGCGTCGACGCCCTGCGCGTGGACTGGTCCGACGGCACCCACAGCCACCGCGCCGGCCTCGATGCGGATCAGAAAACGATCGTGCGGGAGGTGGACTCGCGTGTCTGGTGAACGAACGGCCGGGCTGATGCTCCTGCTCGCTTTCGCGTCAGCCTGCCGCCGGACGCCCCCGCCGCCCGCGGCCGAGCCGATATTCGAGAACGCCGCGGCTGGCGCCGGCGTCGGATTCGCTCATTTCAACGGCCGCCGCACCTCCCAGCTGCCCGAGGACATGGGCTCAGGCGTGTGCTTCACCGACGTCGACGGCGACGGCAGGCCCGACCTTTATTTCGTCGACGCGACGCCCCTCGGCGCGTCGGCCTCGTCCGCGTCCAAGCTTTACCGCAACAAGGGCGACGGCACCTTCGCCCGTGTCGAACGCTCCGGCGCCGAGGCCGTGGGCACCGGCATGGGTTGCCTCTTCGCCGATGTCAACGGCGACTCCCGCCCCGACCTGCTCGTCACGTCCTATGAGGGCGTGCATCTCTTCCGCAACGACGGCGCGTTCAAGTTCACCGACGTCACCCGCGCCGCGGGCCTCGCCGACTCGAGATGGGCCGTGGGAGCCTGCGCGGCCGACTACGATGGCGACGGCCGCATCGACCTTTACGTTCCGCGCTACGTCGACTACCGCCCCGGCGCGATGCGCTCCGCCGCGCAGAGAGACGGCTACGCCCTGCCGGTGACGCTCAGCCCTTACGCCTACGAGCCTCTGGCCAACAGCCTCTACCACAACGAAGGCGGTCTGCGCTTTCGCGAGACGACGCGCCAGTCCCGCACGGGCAACCCCGGAGGCAAGGGCATGCAGTGCGTGTTCGCCGACCTCGACGAGGACGGCCGGGCCGACCTGTTCGTCGCCAACGACGTCACCCCCGACGCGCTCCTGCGCAACCGCGGCGACGGGACATTCGCCGACGTCACCAACGAGGCCTGGCTCGGCGACGTGAAGAGCTCGATGGGCATGGCCCTCGGCGACGTGGACGGCGATGGCGATATGGACCTCGTCGTGACGCAGTGGCTGGCGCACGAGAAAAGCCTCTACATCAACCTCCTGCGCGAGCGGGCCAAGCTCGACCGCCCGGGCGGACGCCTTCATTTTTCCGACGGCAACGCCGCCACCGGCCTCGGCGAGGCGACGCTCGACAACGTGGGCTGGGGCACGGCGCTTTTCGATTATGACGACGACGGCAAGCTCGACCTGGTCATCGTCAACGGCTCCACCTTCGAGGACCGCAAGCTGCCGGAGAACCTGGTGCCGCAAAGGATGCAGCTCTTCCACAACGAGAACGGATTATTCGTCGACGTCTCCTCGCGCGCCGGCGCGGCCTTCCAGGTCCCGCTCAACGCCCGGGGGCTGGCCGTCGCCGACTACGACGGAGACGGGCGGCTCGACCTCGCGGTCAACATCCACGGAGGACCGGCATTGCTTCTGCGCAACGCGACAACGGCAGGAAGAAGCTTAACGGTACGTTTGCGCGGACGCGCGCCGAACACGGACGCCGTGGGCGCGCGCGTCACGGCCATCCTGCCCGACGGCAAGGAGCAGGTCTGCCTCGTCACGCTCGGCGGAAGCTACCTGTCGCAAAGCGACCTCGCCTGCCATTTCGGCCTGGGGACGCAGGCTCAGGCGCGCGAGCTGATCGTCGTTTGGCCCGATGGAACGCGCCGCATCCTGAAGGACGTGCCCGCCGGCCGCCCCGTCACCGTGACGCGCTAGGCGTCTTCAATCGCGGGATCTCACGCAGGACCGCCGAAAGCTCCTTCGCCGCGAGTCCCGCGCGGAGGCCGCGGCGCTTCAGACGCTTCTCGATCTCGCGGCACGCCCCCACGCACGACCAACGTCCGCCCGCGGCCCGCGCGGCTCGCCCCATAGCTTCGCGCACCGCCGGGCTGCTCATCAGCGTCCGCGCGAGCCGGGAGATTCTCTCGGCCTCCTGGAGATCGCGCGCAGGGAAGGTGGGCGTCGAGCGAATCTCGTAGGGAGGCTTCGGATCGTAGGAAAGTCCGCGGCGGATCGCCATGCCTCGCAGCGGAGACCCCGGAGGCAGGCGGACTCGCCTGACCTCGCAGCCCCCCGGATGCTCGCGCAGCGACCGCTCCAGGCAAAGGAGGAATCCCGCGAGGTCGTCCCCGGGAAGACCCAGCAGGATGGCCGCCTCGGGCGCCGCGGGCGGAGCCTCGGGCGCGGCCTCCGCGGCGGCGCGGCCCAGAAGCTTCTCCCGGATCCCCTCCGGCCCCCGCTCGATGAGCGAGCGCTCGACGCCAAGCCACCGGGCGAGGTTCTTCTTGAAGGCCGGGCTGCCGTCGCCGAGGCGCAGCTGGGCCGAAAGGAATTCGACGGATTCTTCCCCGTATTCCGCGAGCCCGCCCGGATGCGCGGGCCGGAACGCGTCGAGGTTCTCCTGAATCCTGGCCCTGACGGCGTCGCTCCGGTCGGGGCGCCCGAGATATTCGTCGAGGAATAAGGCGAAGGCCTCCATGAGCCGGGCCTTCGTCTCCTCGGAGCCTTGCCGGCCGCCCGAAGCCCGGAAAATGTTCCCGTCGCGGAACCGGTACAGGATTCCTCCGAGCCTCTCGGCGTCGTCCTTGTGATGGGTCACGTAGACGACGGTGTTTCCCGTGCGTTCCGGGATCCGACGCAGGAGCTCGAAGACCTCGAGCCGGATTCCGGGGTCGAGGGAGGAGAGCCCTTCATCGACCAGAACGACGCCGGGGCGCAGCAGCACCGCCCGGGCCAGGGCCAAGCGCTGCTGGAGGCCGAAGGACAAGCGCTCCGGGGTCTCATCCGCGTAATCCTCCAGGTCGAGGCGGCACAGCCATTCCATGGCCTCGCCGTAATCCCCGGCGGCCGCCAGCAGGTTCTCGCGCACGGTCCGGCGCGGGAGGAAGCACAGCCTTGAATCGTGCTGCATCGACCAGAACTTATGGAGGGTCTGAGGGATGTAGAAGACGCCCCGGTCGATAGGCGCCAGCCCCCCGCCACGCCGCCCTCCGAGGAAAACCTCCCCCGAGTCCGGCTCGACGGTGCCCGCGATGAGCTCCAAAAGGGTCGTCTTCCCGGAACCGTTAGCCCCCTCCAGGACCATCAAGGTC
>CAZIBN010000061.1:0-20865 GCA_964537395.1 uncultured Elusimicrobia bacterium | reverse complement strand
TTCGTTCGTTGCTGGAGCTTTCGGCGAAGCCGAAAGCCGCACGCCGCAGGCGCCTCGGAAGCGGGCTTCAAAACCCGGGAAACTTGGAGGGGTTTAGATCGAGAAGCTGGTCGGCCCGGACTTGTCCTTCTTCGGGATCGGGGCCCACTCAGGTCGGGGCGGCTCTTCCGGCTTCGGCTCGCCGAGCGTCACCGACAGCACGATATCTTTGCCGCCGCGCTTCACGGTCACGGCGACCTTCTCGCCGGGAGAGTGATACTTCACGTAGGTAAGGAAGGCCTTCATCGCGGCTTCGGGCTCCAGATCGCCGACGGCTATTCCGTCGATCGAGACGAACTGGTCGCCGGCCAGCATCTTCGCCGCCTCGGCGGGGCCGCCGGGGGTGACCTTGCCGACCGTCAGCTTCTGCGTCTGCGTCGACGCCGTGACCTCCACCTGCATGGCGCCCATCTTCAGGTCGCCGGTCCGCTTGTACTGCTGCATCGCGAGCGTGATGTAGGACGAAGGCACGGACATGCTGATGCCCTCGAAGCCGCCGGACTGAGAGGCGATCATCGTGTTGATCCCGATGACGCTGCCCCACATGTTGAACAGCGGACCGCCGGAGTTGCCGGGGTTGACCGCGACGTCAGACTGGTTCATCTCAAGCACGAACGTCGAGCTCAGGCGGTCGCGCTCGAGCGCGCTGATGATCCCGCGCGAGATCGAGAAGGTCATGCCGAGAGGGTTGCCGATGGCGACGACGGTCTCGCCGCGGTCGAGCTTCGTCCAGAGCGGCAGGGGGCGGCGGTCGAGGCTCTTGTCGAGCAGCTCGACGAAGGCGATGTCCTTGGCGCCGTTGCTGTTGCCGTAAGCGAGCACCTTGCCCTTTGTCATCTGGGGGCGGTTGTCGTTCCCCGTGTAGAGGCCGACCGAGATCTCCGCTCCGATCGCCATCTTCTCGACGCAATGGGCGTTGGTCGTGATGATGCTCGCGCGGCCGAGCTCCTTCATCGCGTCCGTGAAGAATCCGGTGCAGATCCCGCCGCCGGGCTTGCCCGGGTTCTCCGCGTTCGGGACCGACATCACGAGAAACACGACCGAGGGCTCCACCTTCTTGATCATGTCGAGCAGCGGCTTCTGCGCCAGCAGGATGGGATCGTTGGGCCCGGACTCCTCCGTCATCTTCCGGTAGCCGCCCTGGTGGGCCTTCGCCCGGCCGATCAGGCTCTCGCCGATGCTCCCGAGCGAGGTCGCGAACTCGGAATCGGTCGAGGCGGCGGCGGCGGGGACGGCGAGCGTCAGCGCGAGGGCGAGCGGGAGAAGTTTCATGGTCAGGCTCCTTTTGGCTTGCGCTCAGCCCAGTGCTTGAGCATCGTGTCGTATTGCGCCTGGATCTTGGGGTCGGCGGGATTGAGCTTCTCGGGCGTCGCCGAGACGGTCTTGCCGTCGGGCGTCTGGATGATGACTCCATGTCCGGCATCGGCGACCTCGCCGTAGATGTCCGTCATGAACATCCACTGGTCGATGCGCCAGTTGCCGTCCTTTGGATCGAGCTTGTGGCTCTTGAAAACCAGGATCGCGCCCATCGCCTCGAACTTCTCATCGTCGTTGATCAATCCCAGGACGGCGATGCTGTGAGTTTCGTGATCGGCTTTCGCGTCGCCGGAGGAGTCGTCGATGGTGAACGCGCTCGGCATCGGGTCTGCCCCGGGCTTGTAAATCCCGCCGTTCTTCACGGTCTCGAGGACCTTCTGCCAGACGGCGTCGGGCGCGCTCGGAGGCTTGACCACGGGCGGGGCGGGCTTCTGGGGCTTGGCTTTAGCTTGCGCGAATTGAGCGGGGGTGGGGACGCCCTGGCCGAGAGCGGAGGCGAAGGCTGCGTCGCTCTGGGCGGCGGCGCGGAGGGAGAGTGCGGCGATGACGGCTACGGCGAGCCCGGCCCGGCGGAGCGATGATGTGATCATGCCCCAATGATAGGCTGTTCCCAAGCCGAAAATCAGCACCGAAAGGCCTAGAGGGAGCCCGGCGAAGGACCCGTTCTATTTTTGGGCCAAGGACCTAGGCTCGCGGAGGGAATCCGGACATGGCCGCGATCACCGCATCGACGGGCAGTCTCTTCAGGGGGAATCGCCGGAGAACCCGCAGGTCGCCCCGGCCTCTCGGGCCCGAACGGCCGGGTTCGGTGGGGCCGAACAGCGACAGGACGGAAGCCCCCATAGCGGCGGCCACGTGCTCCGGGCCGGAATCGCCCCCGATCACCAGCCGGGCGTGGCCCAGAAGCGCCTTGAGCTGGCCCAAGGTCGGCGCCGCTATCAGGTCCACGCCGGCACGGAAAATATCTTTTCGATAAGGCTCCAGCCGAGGCTCCTCGCCGGGGCCGCACAGCACGACAAACCGGCCTTGCGGGGTGCTCTTGAGCAATTCCACCCAGCAGGACAGGGGCCAGTTCTTCTCCTCGTCCCCTGAGAAGAAATGAAGAATCGTGAACTCGCGGCTCTTCAGCCCCTTTTCGCTGGACCAGCTTTCCCACCACTGCTCATCCTGCGGCGGGGCCTCGAGGCGGGGCAGGCAGTCCTCGGGAGAAAGCGGCTGATTGAAATATTTTTCAAGAAGGCCGCGATGCTCGTCGGAAAAATGCCGGCCGGCTTCGGGCAAGGGGAAGGCGTGGTTTAGAAAAAGACCGCTTTTCCGGCTGCGATAGCCGATGCGCTCGGGAATCCCCGCCAACCGGCAGAAGAAGGCCCGGCGCCATTCGGCGTTGAGGATCAGCGCCGTATCATACCTCGCCCCCCGGATCTCGCTCCACGCGCGCAGGAACGGGCCGAGGGCGCCTTTGCCTTTTCCAGGCGATCTGTCCCAGAAAGGATCGGAGGCGTGAACGGCGTCGATCAAGGGGTGCCCGGCGAAGAGGTCCGAGACGTAATCCTTGACCCAGATCCCGACGGTGGATTCCGGGAACAGCCGCTTGAGCGGAGGCAGGATCGACGACGCCATGACGGCGTCGCCCAGGTTGTCGAGCGCCACGATCAGTATTTTTCGGGGAGCGGCGCCCCGGACGGTCATGCGGCGGCCCGAATGACGGCGGCATAGGATCGGGCGAGCATGAGATTGAGGGGGAAATGGAAAACGAAGGTCCGGTAGAAGAACTGCTTCCAGGGGGCCGCGGGCCGAAGCGGGAAATCGGGGGGAAGGTTCGCGCCGTACAGCTCGATCGACGCGAGCTTGGGATTGGGGCAGGCGATGACTCGAAAGGGGAGGCCTAAGGTCCGCAGCGAGCGGCTCAGAGAGAAATATTGCTTCTCGTTGACATGCATGGCCTTGTCCTCCTCGCTGTGAGAGGGGGAGGGCGGAGCCAGCTTGAGGCTCGAGGCGAGCGCGGCTCTGAGCCGGTACGACCGGGTCTTGTAGTACAGGGCGTTGGTGCAGGTGGTGATCACGCACAGGCCGCCGGGCCGGAGCAGCCTTTTTACTTCCAGCAGCGTCTTCTCGATCTCGGGCTCGTAGAGGTGCTCAATCGTGCCTAAGATGAAGATCTTGTCGAACGAGGCGGCCTCGAACAGCGGCTGATCGGAGCGGACCAGATGGAACTTCCCCTTGGGGTAGAGGGATCTCGCGCAGGAGACGGCGGCCTCAGAATAATCGATGCCCGTCGCGTCGAAGCCCTTCTCATCCAGATGGGCGACGAGCTCGCCGCGCCCGCAGCCGATGTCGAGGATGCGGTCGGCGGGCTTGAGATCCGCCTGCTGGACGGCGAACTGGATCGCCGGCTTTAGGACCGAGTAGCCGTACTTCTGGAAGAACTCCACCCCGCCGCAGCGCTCAAGGAAGTACTCGGAGCCGTAGATCTGGGAGTCGACGGAGTTGTCGTCCATGGTCGTGAACGACATGATAGCACTTGCGTATCCGGAGCCAAATGCGGCGGATCAGCGCGTGGACCAGAACCTGAGCATCTCGTCGAGTTTTGACTTGGTCTTGGGGTCGGCGAGGTCCATCATCACGGGCGGGTCCGAGACGGGTTCGCTGCCGGCGACGTCGACGCGCTTCTTGTAGACGGCCGTATCGAGCCGGCCGGTCCGGACGAACAGGAAAGTCCATGATTCGGTGAGTATGGTGCCGGAGCGTAGGATAAGGGAGTTTTCCGTGATGCTGATCTCCACGCCCACGAGCTTGCGTTTTGACTCCTCGCCGGCCGTCAGGTGGATGCTGATGTCATGCACCGTGGTCAGGGGATCCGTTTTGATCGTGGCGGTGAGCGAGTGCTGGACGAACGGTGGGTCCTGTGTCACCACGCCATCGCGCTCGACGGTGGCGATGATCTTTTTCCAGACTTCCGCGGGCGCGGTCGGGCCCTTGATCTGGGCCGTGGCGGGGATGGCGAGAGAGGCGATGACGGCGACAGTGAGACCGGCCAGACGGAGCGATGAGGTGATCATGGCCTCATCGTAGATTGTTCTCGTGCCGTCAATCAAGCGCGGCGGGGCCGCTATCGATGATCACTCGTCCCGGGACGAGTGATTATATACGCTGATAGATCACGACGGCTCGACTCAGGCGAGGTGCTTGGCGAGGAACGCCTCGGCCTTCGCGTAGAAGTCGAGGCGGTTGGCGGGCTTGGCGAAGCCGTGGCCTTCGTCGGGGTACAGGAGGTATTCGACGGGCTTGCCCTTCGCGCGCAGGGCCTCCACGATCTGCTCCGATTCGGCCTGCTTCACGCGCGGGTCGTGGGCGCCCTGGGCGATCAGGAGGGGGATGTCGATCTTATCGACATGAAACAATGGAGAACGAGATTTCAGGAACTCTTCCTCGGTATCCACGGAGCCGACGCGCAGGTCGAAGATCCTTTTCATCGGCTCCCAATAGGGAGGTATCGATCTGATCAAGGTGATCAGGTTCGAGGGCCCGACCACGTCGATCGCGCAGCGGTAGACGCCGGGCGTGAACGCGGCGCCCGCGAGCGCGGCGTAGCCGCCGTAGGAGCCGCCGTAGATCGCGACGCGCGCGGGGTCGGCGATGCCCTGCTCGATGGCCCATCTCACGCCGTCGGTGAGATCGTCCTGCATCTTCGCGCCCCACTCGCGGTCGCCCGCGTGCAGGTGGCGCTTGCCGAAGCCCGCGGAGCCGCGGTAGTTGAGCTGCAGCGCGGCGAAGCCGAGGCTCGCCAGCCACTGCGCCTCGGGATGGAAGCCCCAGCGGTCGCGCACCCAGGGGCCGCCGTGCACGAGGAGCACGAGCGGGAGGTTCTTCGCTTCCCGTCCTACGGGCGTCGTGAGGCAGCCGCGCACCGTCAGGCCGTCGCGCGCGGCGTACTTCATGGGCGTCATCGGCGCGAGCTTGTACGTCTCGAGCTTCGGGCGCGTGACAAAGAGAGGTGCGGCGATGCGTGTCGTCCGGTCCCAGCGCAGGAAGGCGGGGGAGCGGTCGGCCTTGTTGACGAGGACGTACCAGACGGTGTCCGCGTCGTTGCGGCTGACGATCGAGACCTCGCCGTTGAGGGCGGCCATCGCCGCGAAATCGGTCTTGAGGATCGGATCGAGGACCTGCCAGTGGATGCGGTCCACCTCGAAGGCGACGGCCTCGACGTGGTAGTCGCGCGGATGGATGAGGACCGCGCCAAGGTCCGACTCCGGATGCTCGGCGAGGATCTTTCCGGGCCCGCCCGCGATCGGCGTCGCGAACAGCGCGGTCGTGTCGCGGTCCACGCTCGACTCGATATATATGTTTTCGCCGTCAGGCGAAAACCCGTGAGCCCCAAGCTGGTCGTCCGGCCCGCATGTCAAGAAGTCTCGCCAGCCCGTACCGTCCTTGACGCGCAAGATCGTGCCGCCATCCGGAGACATCGCCTTATGCAGTCCGATCTTGAAATCCCGGTCCGGCAGCCAGCCGATCGCGTCTCCGGGGTTCGTCGCCTCGAGCGTTCGCTCGCCGGTCTTGAGGTTGAGCCTCCAGACGTCGTGCAGCTTCGGGTCGCGGTCGTTGAGCGCGATCAGGATCTCGTCAGGGAAGCGCGGCTCGGTGGCGACGATCTGCGCCTGCACGCCCGGATAAGGCGTCAGGTCGCGGGTGACGCCGGTCCCGAGGTCGGTCTGGTACAGGTGCCAGTTCTCGTCGCCGTTCGCGTCCTGCAGATAGAGGATCGAGCGCTCGTCCTCGGCCCACAGGAAGACGCGCACACCCCGAGCCCGATCCTTCGTGAGCGGCTTGGCGAGGCCGCCCTCGGGCCCGACCCAGATGTTGAGCACGCCCTCGTCCGGGGCGAGATAGGCCCAGAGCTTCCCGTTCGGGGAGATCTTCGGGGAGGCCTTCTCCGGATTTCCGAACAGAAGCTCTCGAGGAACGCGTTCACTCATAATGGGTCCCGAGCTTTTTCTGGAGGATGGGCAGGTTGAGCTCGATGATCGAGGTGAAGCCGGACTTCTCCGGCACCGGCGACGGCACGGGCTGGACCTCTCGCGAGTTGAGGACGGATTCGATCAGAGCCTTGCGCTCGGGGATGTCGTCGCCGAGATCGAGGCCCCACAGCCAGCCCTCGAGGGACATCTTCGCATCAGCCTCGGCTTCAGCTCTGCTTTTGAGGGAGGCGCCGTAGACGCGCAGAAGGCGTCCGTCCCGCCGCACCCGGCTCTCCTTGGGGATGGGCCAGGGGTTGGCGGCCGGGGCGAAGGCCCGCTCGAGGGATGTGCAGGAAGCCGTCATGAGAGAGAGTCCTAGAATAAGCGTTAGTTGCCTCAGCATGGCTGTAATTGGTAAGATGAAGCTCCTTCCGTTCTCGGGGTTCTGGTGGCGCGTTCGTCTAGCGGCCTAGGACGTCGCCCTCTCAAGGCGAAGATCACGGGTTCAAATCCCGTACGCGCCACCAGGCCCCTGAGGATATAATAATTAAAAGAGCCCGGGCGCGGCCGTCCTCGCGCCGGAAGCGGGTTCGCGCTTGTGCGGAGCTGCGGCTAAGCGCTTCTGGGCGACTTGCCACGCAAGCAGAAAGATCAGCGCCACGAACACCCACGGCCGCCAGCTTTGCCGCGCGATCCAATTCCCGCGTCGTCTCTCGTATCGCGGGACGCTCAACGGGGCTCCTGTCGGCGCAGCAGGCCGCGCCGCTCCATGCGGCCCCAGCCGCCGACCCCGGTCATGTAGTCGAAGTTTCCGAGGATGCGTAGGACCGTGGTGTACTGGCGGTAGCCGAGGTTTTCGATGAAGGCGAAGGCGACCAGCCCGGCCAGGTGCCGGAACTTTGGATAATTCTTCGGGGTCATCTCGCCGAGCACGATCCCTGACAGCGACAGCGCCCAGCCGCAGACGATCGCGGCAAATAGGAAGGCGATGGCGAAGTCGCCCTGGATCGAGCCACGCCACCACATCACCGCGAAGAAGAAGTAGCCGAGCAGCTCGATGAAGACGCCCCAGGCCTCGAACAGGAAAAAGAACGGGTAGCCGATCATGCCGACCGCGCCGTAGCGCGGGTTGAGGAACATGCGCGCGTTGGCCGCGAGGACCTCGAGCAGGCCCCGCTGCCAGCGGCGGCGCTGGCGGGAGAGGATGCGCAGGCTCTCGGGGACCTCGGTCCAGCACACCGGATCCGGCACGAACTTGACGATGTAGTCGCGGTCGCCTTTCTCGCACATATGCGCGTGCAGGCGCGTCACGAGGTCCATGTCCTCGCCGACGGTATCGACGCGGTAGCCGCCCATTTCGAGCACGAGCGCGCGCTCGAAGACGCCGAAGGCGCCGGAGATGATCATCAGTCCGTTGAAGCGAGAAAAGCCGGTGCGGCCGCAGAGGAAGGCCCGGAAGTATTCGACGATCTGGAAAACGACGAGAGGGTTTCCGCTCATCGCGACCTCGACGATGCGGCCCTTTTCGATGCGGCAGCCGTTGGCGACGCGGATGATGCCGCCGACGGCGATCACGCGCCGGTCGCTCTCGATGATCGACTGCATCACGCGCTGAAGCGCGTCGGCCTCCATGATCACATCGGCGTCGATCGAGCAGAAATAGGGGTGAGACGCGTAGTTCAAGCCTGCGTTCAGCGCGTCGGCTTTCCCGCCGTTCTCCTTGTCGATGACGATCAGGTTGTGATGGCGCTTTGAGCGGTAGACCGTGCGTACGGGGGCGCTGCGCAGTTGCGCGCGGCTGTCGGCGGGCGCGGGCTCGAGATGGAATTTCTCGATAAGCTCCGCGAGCGTGCGGTCCTTGGAGCCGTCGTTGATGACGATGACCTCGTAGCGCATGAAATCGAGGTGCAGAAGATTGTTGAGCGTCAGCGCGATGCCGACCTCCTCGTTGTAGGCGGGCACGATGACCGAGATGGGCGGGGTCAGCGGGCTGCGCGAGATCTGCTCATAGCCGCCGTAGACCGAGCGCAGGAGATGCCGATGCACTTCGCGAAAGGCGAGCAGGGACAGGATCAGGTAGCCCGCGTTGAGCGCGAAGAAATACCAGACGAGCAGGATCTCGACGGCGGCGTTGGCGTGCGAGATCCAGGAGCTCATTCGGCTCCCCAGTCCTGGGCGAGGGACTTGAGCAGATCGGGCACGGAGGCTTCGGGGAAGTCCGCGGCGCGGAGGTTCATTAATTCGCGCACGGCGTCCCGGCCCGGCGCGCCGAACTCAAGCATGATCGAGGCGGTGCGGGGCAGAAGGCCGGGGGGCATGCGCCCGGCCACGGCCACGAAATGCGGCAGAACCGACGGGTCGCCGATCGCGGCGAGCGCGCGAAGCGCGACGAGCTGCAGGTCCATCTTCTCGACGAGGAGAAGCTCGACGATGCGCGGCACCGCTTTTTTAGCGCGGAGAAGGCCAAGGCGCTCCATCGCGTGGCCGCGGCGATGACGGTCGCGCGAATCGAGCCGGCGCTCATTGTCGGCGACGAAACCCAGGTCCCCGGCCGCGCGGCGCAGCGTCTCGAACGGCTCGCCTTCGAGGTGCCGCATCGATTCGACCATGACCTCTTGCACGATGTCGTCGTCGCCCCAACGGCGAGGCCGCAGGGCCTCGAGGACCGCGCCGTACGGCTCCTCCATGAGCACGAACTCGATGCCGGGGCGGTACAGCGCCGCCCGGCCGGCCCGGTAGCGGGAACGCAGGCGGATCCGGGCGCGCAGAATCAGGAGATAGGCGCTCATCGCCAGCACGATCAGCAGCAGGACGATCGTCGCGACGATCACGAACGCCATGCTCGGCCGGCCCTCGGCGACGACCCTGACTGCCTGCAGCACTCTTTCGAGCACGGTCGCTAGGCGAGGAGGTACGGGTTGATCGTCTTTTCGAGGTCTTTCGGATTGAACGGCTTGATGAGATAGGCGGTCGCGCCGGCGGCGAGGGCTCGCTCCAGGTCGGCGGGGAAGGCCTTCGACGTGAGCATCACGATCGGCACGGCGATGCCCGCACGGCGGAGGTCGGTGACGGCCTCGATGCCGTCCTTGCCGGGCATGATGTAGTCCATCATGATGAGGTCGGGGCGATAATCCTGCGCCATCGTCACGGCCGCGGTGCCGTCGCCCTCGATGCGGACCTCGATGCCGCGCTTGCGAAAAAAGAACTCGAGCAAGGTTTGAATGCTGGTGTTGTCCTCGAAGATCAGGACTTTCTTTTTGAGGGCGTTCATGGCGGGTTTAGGCGAGTGTACGACATTCCAGGGCGCCCGGCATCAGAAGCTCCAGCGTCCGCGCAAGCCCGCCGAGTAGGACTCGTCGCGCACCGTGCTGTTGGCGACGCGGCCCTCGGCGGACAGAGACAGGTTCCGGGCACGGTACGCCTCGACCTCGGCGATCCAGGCGCGTCCTTCGTAATGGCCGCGGATATCACGTACAAAGGAATGTTCGTAGCCGAGAGTCGTCCACGCGCCATGGCACCAACCCTGCCGCCAGTAGGCGCCTAGGGTGTGCATTTCCCGGTCGGTGGAGCGGTAGCTGTCGGCGGGGCCGCGGTAGTCCTCGGAGTCGAAGCGGTAGCTCGCGAACAGGGGGCGCGAGCCGCAGCAGTCGCGCAGCCACGGCAGCCAGGCGGTCGCCTCTCCGGAGAAGTCGTGAAGGCGGTTGCCGTCGAGGTGCCAGGTGTAGCCGTAGGACGACGACAGGCGGTAGGAGTCCTCGACGAGACGGCGCCAACGCAGGCCGAGGCGGTCGGTCATGACGTAGCGCAGGCGCCCGTCGGGGGCCGCGCCGTAGAACTCGGTCTGGCCGTGCGAGTAGCTCGGGACGATCAACTCGCTGCCGAACTCCTTGGTCGCCGCGAGCCCCCAGCTTTTGAGGGTCGTGCCCTCGGAGATATCGGAGATCCCGGCGCGGGCCGCCCACTGCATGCCGAGCGCGTCCGCCGCGGCATCGGCGCGCAAGGAGGTCTCACGCAGGATCACGAAGTACGTGCTGGTGCTGCCCGTGCCGCGCAGGAAGCGCGGCGCGCGCTCGGCGCGCAGGCGCGTCTGCACGAGAGGATGATGCCACTCCGCGCCGAGACGCACGCGGCTGAAGGATTGCCGCCCGACCCCGGTGCCCTTGTTGTCCGAAAGCACGGACTGGCCGTATTCGCCGGAGTAGAAGTGGTCGTCCTTCGGGCGCGCTTCGAGGCCCGCCCAATAGACCTGCTCGAGGATGTCGTAGTAGGAGAAGCCGCCGGTATCGTTGCGCGTAGCCTCCTGGGAGACCTCCACGCCCGCCGTCGCGAACAGGCCGGAGCGCAGCCGCGCGCGGCCGCGGACTTCCGCCGAGCGGCCTTCATAAACGATGCGCTGGGGCCTGCCGGTCTCCAGGCCCTCGGGGCCGATCGACTTGTAGAACCGGCCGCGAGGGAATACTCCGGGGCGGCGCTCGCGTAGGCCGGAGTCGATGGAGCGCTGGGTCCGGATGTCGCAGGGATCGAGGGCGACGGCCCGGCGGCCGACCCCGAGCGCCTCCTCGTGGCGGTGCAGGCCTTCCAACGCCCTGCGCTCCAGGCCCGCGACGTAGGCGCTCGAGGAATTCGCCGTCTCCCAGCGCCGCGCGTAGCCCAACGCTTCCTCATATTGACCCAGCGACAGGCACGACAGGCTCAGGCCTTCCAGCGCGCCGCCGCTGTCGGGGCTTTCGGCGAGTAGGCGCAGAAAGGTCTCCTTGGCCTGGGCGGTCTTGCCGGCGCCGCGCTGCTCGAAGCCGAGCGTGTAAAGCGATGTCGCGGGCGCCGTGGAGGCCGTTTGGGCGCGCGCGGACGCGGAGAAGGCGAGGAGTGCGGCGAGGACGATGGTCATTTCGGAGCGACCGCCTTGAACACGGCCTCGCGCAGGGATTTGGGGTCGAAGGGCTTATGGAAGAAGCCGGCCACCTGGGGCATCGCTTCGAACAGCGCCCGCAGATCTCCCTTAGCCGTGATGACGAGGATGGGCATCTTGCCCGCCCTCGGATGATCGCGCAAGGTCGAGGCGACGGTCAGCCCATCGACGATCGGCATCATGACGTCGAGCAGCATGAGGTCGGGGAGGACCGCGGCGGCGTCCTCGGGCTCGACGCCGAGCCTGGCCAGCGCCTCCTGCCCGTTACAGGCCTCCTCTATAGTGTGGCCGGCGCGCTCGAGAACGGCGCGCATCAGCATCAGCAAGGTGGGCTCGTCGTCGACGATCAGGATTCGTGCCATGATTGTGCCCAGATGGTAGCAAGCCATCAACGGGGTGTCGAGGCACGGGAGGGGTCAGGCTTTCCGATGTTGCAATTCGTCCGGCCGATACGAGAATCGCAACATCGGAAAGCCTGACCCCTCTAAAAAGAAGGCCCCCGCTTGCGCGGGGGCCTTCCGACTTTCGGGTTGCCCCGAAGAGCCTAAGTCTTAGCTCAGGTGCTTGGAGACGAGCTTCGTCATCTCAAACATGTTGACCGTCGCCTTGCCGGCGAACACGGCCTTCAGCGCGGCGTCCGCGTTGATGTTGCGGCGGTTCTTCTTGTCCTGCAGGTCGTTCTTCTTGATGTAGGCCCAGAGCTTCTTGACGACTTCGGTGCGCGGGAGGGGCTTGCTGCCGACGACGACCGCGAGCTTCTCGCTGATGGTGCAGGGCTTCATGAACGCTGAGTTTGCCTTCTTCGCCATGTTGATTTATCTCCTGGAAGCCGGCGCCTCGAAGGGCTTTCCCGGCGTGAGCCTTAATTCAACTAGATTTCCCCTCGTAGGTCAAGGATTCCTCGTCGAGGCCTCGACGAGGCGGATGGCGTCGCGGCCCGATTCGCGGACCTCATCGGGCACATGGGGGAGGCCGAGCTCGTCGGAGGAGTGCCAGCGGATGTCGTCGCTCTCGTCGGGGCGGCGGGCGTGGACGCCGGCTTTGGCGCGTAGGTAGTAGATGAAGTCGATGTGGTGGTTGTGCCCGGGGATCTCCTCGATCTGCACGCGCTGGGGCTCGTGCAGGGATTCGACGCGGCCGTTGCGCATGACCGGCGCGCGCGGCGGGAAGACGAATTCGGCCTCGAGGCCGGTCTCCTCCAGCACCTCGCGCAGGACGGCCTCATCGGTCGTCTCGCCGTCCTCGACATGCCCGCCCGGCGGCAGCCACATGCCGAGCTTTTTGTGCTTGAGAAGGAGGGTCTTCCCGTCCCGGACCAGATAGCCGGTGGCGACGAAGCAGTATTTGCGTGCGGGGGAGGCCATTACGATCCGGCTTGGTGGGAGGAGGCGAACTTGCGGCGCGCGGCGATCTTCCGCATTTCCTCGGCGGCGGCCGGGTTCTCGTGCAGGACGAACTTGAAGTCCTCGGCGATCAAGGTGAACATCAAGGTGGGCTCGGCGCAGACGACAGAGGCGGTGCGCGGCTCGTTGGAGATCAGCGCGATCTCTCCCAGGAAGTCGCCGGCCTTCATGGTCGCGATCTTCTTGGAGAGCACGAGCCACTGCCGCAGGCGGATCTCGACGCTTCCCTGGTAGACGATGTAGAACGCGTCGCCCTTCTGGCCCTGCGAGAAGACGGTCTCGCCTTTGTCGTAGGAGTAGAGCATGATCGCGGGCAGGATCTTCTCGAGCTGGCCGATGGTGAGCGGCGAGAAGAAATCGACCTTGCGCATCATATGGGCGAGCAGTCCCAACTCGGTCGGGCCGATGTCCAGTTTCTTCATGGCATGTAACTTTACGCTTTTTCCAGGCGCTTGGACAGCATCCCGCGCCAGTTGTCGTTGAGCGCGGGGTGCTCGAGCGCGGGCCGAGCCTTCTCGGGCGTGAGCTCAGGATCGAAATAGAGCCGGGCGAGGTCGAGGACAGGGAAGCGCCGCGCGTGCCCGGAGATCTTCTCGAAGCGGTCGAAGCGGCGCACGCGCCCTGGCTCCGCCACGCGGAAGTAGATGCCGAGGCGCATGCTTTGCGCGAAGCGTTTGACCATGCCCGGGTCGTTGAAGCGCAGGCCGAGCTTGAAGCAGGGCAGGCGGGGCTGGATCGCGAGCAAGGAGGCGGTGCCGGCTCGGTAGACGTCGCCGAGGCAGACTGCCTCCTCGTCGAAGCCGGAGATGGTGAGGTTCTCTCCGAAGGAGCCGAACGGGATCGTCGTTACGGGAAGCTGCTCATGCCACCAGGGGTAGTGCTCCGCTGAGTAGGCGTAGACCGCCTTGTCGGGCCCGCCATGGACCGCGAGGTCGGCCTGCTGGTCGCCCTCGAGGCCCAGCTCCCCGATCGCGGCGGTCTCGACCGGGGTCTTGAAGATGGCGGTGCGGACCAGCTCGCCGCGGCAGGCGTGTGTTTGGGCGGCTCCGACGCAGATCGAGACGAGCTCCATCAGGCGGGAAGGTCCGCGGCCCACGCGGAGACCGCGGCGGCGAGCTCCGCGGGCTTGTCGAGCGGGATGTGGTGGTGCGCGCCGGCGATCTCGACGCCGCGGCCGCGCGGCAGCAAGGCGACGACCTTGTCCATCACATCCCGGGGCATGACCGTGCTGTGCTCGCCGCGCATGATCTGGGCGTCCACGGAGATCTTCGGCAGCTGCTCCCAGACCGGTCCGTAGGGGAAGGAGAACGAGCGCCAGTCGAACTTCCAGGACCAGCCCTCGGGAGTGCGGCGCACGCCGTGGCGCCCCAGCTCTCTCAGGCCGGCTTCGTCGAGCAAGGTGCCGGGCGGCTGGAGGCGGAATTTAGAGAGCATCACCTCTTCGGTGTCGTACACCGGCTGGGCGCGGGAGCGGGTCTTCTCGTGCCGGCGCGTGCGCGACTCGTAGAACTCGGGCAGGAAGTCGATGGCGCTCACGCCGCGCAGGCGGTCGCCGTGGCGCTGGGCGTAGTCGAGGGCGATGCGCGCTCCCATCGAGTGGCCGACGAGGATGAATCGCTCCCAGCCCAGGGCCTTGCGCGCGGTCTCGATGTCCTCGACCCAGCGCGCGCTCTCATAGGGCGAATCCTCCAGCCAGTCGCTGTCGCCATGGCCGCGGAAGTCGAGCGCGGCGGCGTGGAAGACGCCTTTCCAGCGGGGCACGACCGCGTCCCACCAGTGCGTGTGCGCGGCCATGCCGTGCGTCAGGAGGAGCGGCGCGCCGGGGCCGCCCCAGTCGCGCAGGTGAACGGCGCCGGCCTTGCGGCTCGTCATCCGATCCGGCCTCAGGGCTTTACGGTCTTCTTCGGCGCCTTTTCGGCCGCCGCGGGCACGATCGCGGAGGGGTAGATGTCGTCGTACGTCCGCGCGGGCGTGAGCTTGATGCCGTCGCGGACCTCCTTGGGGATGTCCTCGATGTCCTTGAGGTTGGCGAAGGGGAAGATCACTTCCTTGTAGCCCATGCGGTGCGCGGCCATGACCTTCTGCTTGAGGCCGCCGATGGGCAGGATGTCGCCGCGCATCGTGATCTCGCCGGTCATCGCCAGGCCGGGGGTGACCGAGCGCCCGGTGAGCGCGCTGATGATAGCCGTGACCATCAGGCCGCCCGCGGACGGGCCGTCCACCTTGCCGGCCGGGGTGATGTTGATGTCGATGTCGACCTTGGTGAAGTCGAAGTCCTTGAGGCCGAACTTGGCCGCGTTCTGCTTCACGTATTTCAGGGCGTTCTTGGCCGAGTCCTCGATGTCGGGGCCGAACTGCTGGCGCAATTTCAGCTGGCCGGAGCCGGGCTCCTTGGAGACCTCGACGTTAAGGGTTGATCCGCCAAAAGTATTCACGGCCAATCCCGTCGCCACGCCGATGCCGTTCTGCGCGGTCTGGCGGGGGCTGAAGTTCTCGACGCCGAGATACTTCTCGATGTCCTTCTCATCGACGATGCCGGGGGCCTTTTCGCCGCGCGTCTCGGTCCAGGCCGAGATCTTCCGAAGCACGGACTCGATCTGCTGGCGCAGCTTTCGCACGCCCGCTTCCATGGTATACCCTTCGATGATGCGGCGGATGGCGTCCTTCGTGAGCCGTGCTTCCTCGGGCTTCAGCCCCGTGACCGCGAGCTTCTGCGGCACGACGTGGCGCTCGGCGATGGCGATCTTCTCGAGCGTGGTGTAGCCGTCGAACTCGATGATCTCCATGCGGTCGCGCAGGGGCTCGGGGATGTTGCTGAGCTCGTTTGAGGTGACGACGAACAGCACCTCGGACAGATCATAGGGAACGTCCAGGTAGCGGTCGCGGTAGGTGTTGTTCTGCTGAGGATCCAGGATCTCGAGCAGGGCCGCGGTCGGATCGCCATGGTTGCCGTTGCGGCCGATCTTGTCGGCCTCGTCCATGAGCATGACGGGGTTGACCGTGCCGGCCTCCTTCATCTTGCGCATGATCTCGCCGGGCATGGAGCCGAGGTAGGTCCGGCCGTGCCCGCGCAGGACCGTTTCATCGGACACGCCGCCGAGCGAGAGGCGCACGAACTTGCGGCCGAGCGCCTCGGCGATCGCGCTGGCGATCGAGGTCTTGCCCACGCCGGGAGGGCCCGTGAAGGCGATGATGGCACCCTTCTTGGAGCCGGTCTTCTTTCTCAGAGCCAGGAATTCAAGGACGCGTTCCTTCACCTTCTCCAGGCCGAAGTGGTCCTTGTCGAGGATGCGGCGGGCGTCCGTGATGTTGAGGTTGTCTTCCGTGCGCGCGCTCCAGGGCACGTCGAGCAGCCACTCGAGGTAGGTGCGAAGCTTCTGCGCCTCGGAATCCTTCGCGTTCATCTGGGAGAGCTTGTTGAACTCCGCGGTCGTGGTCTCCTGCACCCCGGCCGGCATGCCGATGGCCTTCATCTTGGCCTGCAGCGCCTCGATCGTCTTGAGGCTGTCGGCCGAGCTGACGCCGTTGCCGGCTCCGGCGCCGGCGGGAGCCGCGGGCTTGGCCTTCGCCGATTTTTCCTTGAAGTGGGCCGTCATCTCCAGGATCACGGACTGCAGGCGGGCCTCGGTGGACGGCTCCTCGAGCAGGCGGATCTTGGTCTCGTCGGAGAATGGGAAGTTCTGGGCGAGCAGGTTGGTCAGCCGCTCCACGCTGTCCTCCATGAGGGAGTGCTTGACCAGGTCCGAGTCGATCTCGGGATCGAGCGAGGCGAATTGCTCGAGCGTGCGCTGGGCCAGCGAGCCGAGCTCGTCGAGGCGGGCCTGGTTGCTCGCGACCGCCTTGGGGTAGGACACCGAGGCGATGGAAACGCCGGCCTCCGTCTTGTAGCCGGTGATCTGAACGGTGCGCAGGACGGTCATGAGGACGGAGGAGTTGCTCGGATCGGAGGTCTCGGCCTGGGAGAGCTTGACGAGCACGGCGGTCGGGCTGTGCCCTGCGGAGTCGGAGCCGACGCTCGTCACGATCATGTAGCCGCCGTTCTTCATGGCGCGGGTCACCATCACGACCTGCTGGACGCCCTTGATCGCGAAGCGGACGGAGTTGACGCCGGGGAAGAATATCTTCGTCAGGGCGATGACCGGGGCTTCGGCCGGAGACGGCACCGGGACCAGGGCGCGGCTCTTGGGGATGGTGCCGTCGTCATCGTCATCCGTTCGGTTCCGGTTGCCGTCGAAGCGCGCTCCGCCGCGCGAATCGTTCTGGCCGTTGTTCGTGCCGCCGGCGGCGGCGGTGAGCGCGGCCATCGCGGAGGGGGAGGCCGCGACGTCGGCTACGGGCATCTTGGCGGTCACGGCCACGGCGGCGACCTCGACGGGTTTGGAGGCCTTCGCGGCGGCGGGCAAAAGAACCGCGGGCGTCAGCGCGGCGGGCACCAGAGCGGGCGCGACCGCGCCGGGAGCGGCGGGCGCGGAGAGAGAAAGATTCATCGGGACGAGCGTGGTGGTGAGGCCGGGGGCGGCCGTAAGACCGCCGAGTGTGGCGCCGACCGACGCGGACGCGCCGGAAGCCGTGCCGACGGCGCCGATCCTCCCTGACACCTGCGCGAAGGCTTCACGGCTTCCCGGAAGCGTGACGAGGAAGGCGGCGAGCAGAGCGCGCGAGAGGACGGTCGAGGGCCGGCGGGTCATGGTCTTCATGGCAGTAGAATAACAGCGCGCGAAGACTTTGGGAGGGGTCTAACGGGCCCGTGATGCCGGGAAAAGGACCTAACTAAGGAGGGGCCAAGCGGTCCGACCAATCCACGTCCTTGAAGCGGCGGTGCGCCCACAGGGCCTGGCCGGGCACGGCGCGCATCCATTCCTCGACGCGGGTCGCCAGGCGTTGGTTGTCGGCCTTGTCGTCGTCGGTGAGCTCGATGGCGGGCTCGATGATGATGCGCACGCGGCCGTCTGCCTCGCGCTTGGGGAGCACGGGCAGGATGGTCGCCCCGGTGCGGCGCGCGAGCGGCGCGATCGCGGCCAAAGTGTGGACCTTGACCCCGAACAGGCGCATCGGCTCGCCCATCGGGGGGGACATGAATTGGTCCATCACGAACACCACGCCTCCGTTATCACGGAGGGCCTTCATCACGGTCGGGATCGTGCGCGGCTGATAGGTGGCGCGCACGCCGACCGACAGCCGGACCTTCTCCATCCAATCGTGAAGCCACGCGGGCTTGAGCCGTCTCGTGACGATCGTGATCGGCATGTCCTTGAGCGCCCCGATGGACGCGGCGAACTCCCAGTTGGCGATGTGCGAGCCCAGGAACAGCACTCCTTTCCCGCGCGCCTTCGCCTTCTCCCAGTTCTCGTAGCCCTCGATGGCGACGTTGCGCTGAACATAGGAGCGGAAGTGGCCGGGCATCGGCGCGAACATGTGCGCGAGCTCGAGCACCATCCGGCCGTAGTGCTCGTAGTTCTCACGCAGGAGCAGTCGCCGTTCCTCCGCCATCTTCTCCGGGAAGCAGCGCTCGATGTTCTCCCGCGCGACGCGGGCGTGCCGGGTGCCGAAGAGCAACGCCAAGCGGCCGAGGAAGGCGCCGAGCGCCATCTCCCAGGAGCGCGGCAGGGCCGCGACGAAAAGCCCCATCCCGTGAAGCGGCAGGCGCAGCAGCAGCGCGAGGATCGGGTTCAGTGGAGGCCGCCGTGTCGAGTCAAAGTGGTCTTCATGAGCTCTTCGACGGAGATTCTACCAGAAACAGCGCACCTTGACGGTTGCCGAGATGAAGGCTATCCTTTCGGGATGAGACACCTTCGACCCCTCGCGCTCCTGCTCGCCGCCGTGACTTTGTCCTCGTGCGGCATCCTTTACACGAACATCAAGGTGCCGCGCGGCTACCGCACGGCCACGCCCGCCGAGGTGAAGTCCGCGCCGGACGATCCCACGGTGACCGGCCAGGCCTGCAACCGCTCCGCGGTGTTCCTGTTCGCCTGGGGCGACGCATCGTACGCCGCGGCCGTTGAGAACGCGCTCGGCAAGCGCGACGGCATCCTCTACGACGTGCGCGCGGATATCAAGGTCAACGCGTATGTCCTCGGCATCTACACGAAGGTGTGCACGGTGCTCAGCGGCAAGGTCGCCAAGCCGTGAGATTCGTTCTCGCAACTTTTCTTCTCGCCTCGCTCCCGTCCGGCGTCTGGGCTCGGGGTGAGAACGACGGAGATGCCGCGGAACCATCCCTGATGAAGACGGGAAATTTCACGATCTTCTATAAGACCGAGGGCCCGCTGTCGTTCGTCACGATGACGCCCAAGGACCGCCCGAAGGACGCGCGCGAGCTCGGCACGGTCAAGGGCAGCTCCTGCCAGCACGGCCTGTCCGTGCCCATCTCCGCCGACGTGCGCGGGACGAACATCTCCGGCGCGTACGGTGACGGGAGCTTCGGCAAGGCGCTCGCCCAGATCAAGAAGGCGAAGCCCGAGACCATCGGGATCTACGACGTGCGCACCGACATGAAGGTGTTCAGCCTCCTCGGCATTTATAAAAGGCTGTGCACCGAGGTGACCGCGCGCGCCTTCGCCGCCCCTCTGTAAGCCCGCCGTCCCTATTTGGGCGGGGTGGTCCCCGCGCTGAGCATCCGCGTGATCATCGTGGCACTCGTCCAGGCGCTCCGGCCCAGGGCCGCGGCCAGCGTCAGGTCTCCCGGCTCCAGATCCTTCTTCTGCGCTATGGCGCGGGTCAGCCAGAGGCCGATCGAGCTTACCGTCGGGGCGTCAGGAGCGCCCGCGAGCTTGGAAAACGACGGGATCGCGGCCGGCTTAAGGACGCCTCGCTCCAGCTCGAGCAGGGAGCAGGCGAGGTCCTGGATGGCCGAGAGATGCCGGCCCCGCACGGACGATGCGAAAGCGTGCGTGACGCTGGTATGCAGGTCTTCCCAGCCGGCGCCGCGGCCGCGCCGCTCCATCTGTATCAGAGTCGAGACGATGATGGCCGCCTGCAGCAAGGTGCAGCGGCCATTGTCGGGGGGGTAGCCTTTCAGCTCCGGGAACTTCTTGTCCGCGAAATCATAGAACGAGCTCGCGTACTTGAACGCGCGCGCGGTGATGATGCCGCCCGGCGTGTCCTTCCTGTTGAGGCGCTGGCCTTGCTCAGACATGATCCGTTCCCCGCTGTTATCGGTATTGTGCCGTCCAATAATAGTTTATCGCTCGAGGACCAATCCATGGAACAGCCGTTCGCGGAACGTCCGCAGATGTTCGTGGGACCGGTACCGGGCGCCGAGGCGTGCGCCGTAGAACGACGCGGCGCAGGCGGCGGCCGTCGTCGCGTAGAACATCGGCGAGACGGCCAGCCTGCCGACCATGCCCGCTCCTCCGTGCGGCAGAGCGAGCAGGTTGTCCAGGGCCAGGACCGCGAGCCACGCGTGCAATCCGGACCGCTTCCAGGTCTCGCCCATGATCCAGCAGTAAGTGAAGCCGATGACGAGGAACCGGATCGCGAGGCTGCCGAACACTCCACCCCAGGAGACGACTGCCGTCACGCGCTCCGGGGCGCGCAGGAACTCGAGGACCTGGAGGATGCATGTCATCACCCATGGCACGACTCCGCCCGTGAGGCATTCGACGGAATAGGCCGCGAGGTAAACGAGGAAGAACAGGATGCCCCAGCGGACCCATCTTGGCCGCTCTTCGCTCATCGGTTCATCTTCTCCTTAGGCGAGAGTTGGACTTCGAACCGGCTGGAGTCGTCCTGGAAAGGCGCACGAAAAACTCAGGCGCCATCGCGGCGAACTCAAGAAGTCGTCTTGCGGTTCCGGAGGGGGACTTCTGGCCTTGCTCCCAGGCTCGCACCGTTGATGCCGTCACGCTGAGCAATGATGCGAATACGGGTTGACTGACGCCGAACCGTTGTTTGCGCAGTTGTGATATCTGCTCTTTTTTCCAAGGACGCGCCGGCTCCGAAAGCTCCAGTTCTGAGGTGCGGAGCATCCTGGTGCCTTTCTCGTGCGCAAGCGCCTGCTCAAGCCCAGCGATGAGTTCCTGCCCCAGTCTGGTTTTGCGCATATTAGCGGACCTCCTTCTTAATCCTCAAAAGTTCTCTCCATGCTACTGGGTAGTATATAACACTAAGTGTTATATATAAAGGCCTAGGGTGGGCCGGCTAATGGTGCGGTGAAAAAACTGTTGGGCATTCTGCCCGGTCTTTCTTCGAATGGAGCCATGTGTTTGTGGCTGCGAGGATTATTCTACAGCCTCAACGCAGA
>CAZIBN010000060.1:0-22955 GCA_964537395.1 uncultured Elusimicrobia bacterium | reverse complement strand
CCCGCGACGCTCGACGCGCTGATCAGCCCCAAGTATCTCAAGGAGATCCCGAAGACCAAGATCGCAGCCCACATGGAGACCAACATCTGGACCGCCTACGGCGCCGAGGTCTGCACGGGCAAGACCGAGTTCGGGACCATGATCGACGCGACCAAGATCAAGGACACCGGCGGCTGGGGCTACGTCTCAGATCCGAAGGCCGTGTGCTACGGGAACATCTTCGTCGACTGCTCGCACAAGGACTCGAAGGACAAGCTCTGGCCCGAGTACTGACCCCGCTCAGCGGCTGACGGGCTTCAGGAGCACGCGGGCAGCGCGCACGATCTTACGCACGCCGCGGCCGGCGCGAAGCTCCGGGTATTCCCCGTCGGCGACGTCGCCGGTGTAGTCGAGCGTCGTCGTCGCGAGCTCGTTCTCGGCGAGCTGGTCGATGCGCGCCATCACGCGCCGGTAAGGTCCGTCGCGCTTGTACAGCACGACATGAGCCCAGCCGCCGCTCAGCTCGACGCTGACCTCATAGGGGCTCGTCTGCGACCAGAAGCGCAGCCGCGGCTCCGGATACTCGGTCGGGTCGTAGCCGTCCATGTCGCGCGGGCTGTAGGTCACGAGCTCGCTCGTGCACTCGGACTTGCCAAGCGTCGCCGCGTGCGCAGGTCCGTCGACGCGCTCGTAGTCGAGGCGCCAGCCGATCTTCAGGAGCGAAGCGTAGGGAGCGCACACATCGGCGGCGGAAGCGCGCTGCGGAGCAAAGGCGAGAACGGCGGTCACGACGAGAAGGGAGATGTTCATGACCTCAGGATATCACGTGGCGCCGCGCCGCGTCTGGGCCGTAGGGCCGTATCTCCGGAGGTAATCGGCCCAAACCGCTCAGGTTCCTATTTTCAGGGACGGGAGAGCACGATCTTGAAGGACTTCAGCACGGGCGGATCGTAGGGGCGGTCGATGCCGTCCTTCGTCTCGCGCGGCACGGCCGCGATCGCATGCGCGACCTCCATGCCCTCGATGATCTCGCCGAAGATCGTGTGAAGGCCGTTGAGATCGGGCTGGGGCGCGAGCGTGATGAAAAACTGGGTCTGTGAGGTTCCCGGGCCCCAGCTCGCCATGCCGAGCAGGCCGGGCTTGTCGAAACGGTCGCCAGGGCGCCGCTCGTCGGGCACCGGGAGCTTCGGGTCGCCCTGACCGGTGCCGGTCGGGTCGCCGGTCTGGATCAGGAAGCCGGGTGCCACGCGATGGAAGATGAGCCCGTTATAGAAAGGCTTCGGGCGCCCCGCCAGCGCGCGCAGGTGCGCGATGGTCTTCGGGGCGCGGTCCTCGTACAGCTTCGCGACCAGGCGCCCCTTCGAGGTCTCGAGGACCGCGTAAGGGCCCGGCTTGGAGCAGGCGGCGCCGAGCAGCAGCGCGGCGAGAACGAAGAACTTCACTTGAAAGAGCGCCCCAGGAACAAGGCCCGCGGGTAGCCGATGTCGAGAACCTTGAGGACGCCGACGTTCGGCTTGGCGTGGGGCGCGAGCAGGCCGCGCTTGGGCAGGCCCAAAGCCAAGGTCATATCGGCGACGACGAAGACGCCGCTGTGGTGTCCCGTGTCCGGATGGACGCCCGAGGGGATGTCCACGGCGACCACGGGCTTCTTGGCGGTCGTGAGCTCGCGGATCATGTGGTGGATGGCGCCGGCGGGCTTGCCGGTAGCACCCGTGCCGAGCAAAGCGTCGATCGAGAGATGGCACCAGGCGAGCGCCTTGTCGAGGCCCTTTCCGGGGCCGGCCGAGGTGACCGTGACGCCGGCCGCCTGGGCCCGGGCGAGGTTGACGCTCACCATCTCGGGATATTTCCCCGCGCCGTCGTTCTTCGGCGGGCACAGGAAGACAGCGACCGTGGCGCCTCCCTCGGCGAGGTAGCGCGCGGCGACGAGGCCGTCGCCGCCATTGGCGCCGCGCCCGCAGCAGACGACGATCTTCGTCTGCGCGACCGACAGCCCCTTCTCGGCGAGGAAGACCGCGCACTCCGCGGCGACGGCCTTGCCCGCGTTCTCCATCAGATCGAGAGCCTTGATCCCGTGCTTCTTGGTCGCGTCCTCGTCGAGCGCGCGCATGGTCGCCGCGTTGACGACGGGCAGCCCTTCCCACACGTCGGGGATAGCCTCCTTCATCGGCCCCAGGCGCTCAGCGCGGCGAGAACGAAGCCGAGGGTGGCGAGGAAAGCCATCAAAAGCACGACGAGCACGCTCGCGAGGTAAGGCACGCCCAGGGTCAGCCATGCGCGCCCGCCGCTGATGCCGTACTCGTCACGTATGCCGCGCGCCTTGTAGGACAAAGACCAAAGGCCGATGAAGAAGAACACGAGGCGAAGGCCCCACGCGGGCTTGGAGAGCGCGGTCTGGCACAGGATGACGAGCGGCACCGCCGCCAGCCAGGCGAGCTCGGACAGGCCGAGGTGGACGAACAGGGCGCGCGCGTCGCCGCGAGCGCCGCCAAGCTCCAGGATCAGGTGCAGGAGCGCCGTCGTGACGAAGATCAGGACCGCGTGCCACAGCAGGGACAACGCGAGGCCGGGCCAGCCGAAAGGCAGGATCGCGCGGCCGGCGAGGGATTGCGCGACGTACAGGCTCGTCGCCCCGAGCAGGACGGCGAGCAGCCCCAGCGCGGCCGGCCGCCGCTGGCGGATCAGCGCTCCGGCGTGGGCCCGGTCTTCAAAATAGTCGTAAACGAGCTCGACGGCGTCCATTTACCAGCCCCCGGACCACGCGTACAGCAGGCCGCGCGGGAGCGACGGGCCGGCGTTCAAGGTCACGCCCGCCGCGCTCATCCCGAAGGTCAGGCGCGCGCGCGTCTCGAGCAGCTCGAAGATGTCGTTGAGCTTCTCCGTGTCCCGGCGCACGCGCGGCTTCTCGTCCTTGATGCCGCCCAGTTCCGCGGCGAGCTTGACCGCGTCCACCGAGTCGCCGAGCTGATCGACGAGGCCGAGCTCCTTCGCCTGATTTCCGGAATAGATGCGCCCGTCGGCCAAAGGCCTGACCTGCTCGACCGTCATCTTCCGGCCATCGGCGACCGCCTGCACGAACTGGCCATAAGCGTCGTCGATGAGGGCCTGAAGGATAAGCTTCTCCTCCGGCGTCATCGGCCGCGCGGGGGAGCCGATGTCCTTGTGCTTGCCGGACTTGATCGGATCCGACTTGTAGCCGACCTTGGCGAACAGGCCTTCCATGTTCGAAACGGAGAAGATCACACCGATCGAGCCCGTGATCGTGCCCGGATGCGCGACGATCTTATCGCAGGCCGCGCCGAGGTAGTAGCCGCCCGAGGCGGACACGTCGCCGAAGAGGGCGACGAAGGGTATCTTCTTCTCCTTCTTCACCCGCAGGATGCGCGTATAGATCTCCTGCACCGCGCCGACGCTGCCCCCGGGAGAGTTGATGTCGAGCACGATGGCCTTCACGCCTTTCGTCTCGGCGAGCTGCTCGATGCGCCGGGCCCACTGCTCGGCGCCCTGCTCCCACGGCTTGCCCGACGCCGACGACATGATCGGCCCGCGGATGGAAACCCAGCCGACGGAGTCCTTCGGCTTCAGATTCAGAAGGCTTTTCGCGGAGCCGTCCTGCCCCTTCGGGCCATCGCCCCTGGAGCGCACGACCAGGAAAACGGCCGCCAGCAAAGACAGCGCATGCAGGGCGATCAGCCCGGCGATCAGGCGGCGCTTGATGCGGCGCGGGCCGGGGCCGTGCGGCTCGGAAGGCTGCGGCTCCGGCGCGGCGCCGGGGGTTGCGGAAATCGGGTCCATGGTGAGCTCCTTAATTCAAACGGCGTAGGGCGTCGCTGTCGACGACCCGGTTGCGTCCCGCCGACTTGGCGGCGTACATGGCCGCGTCGGCCCGTGCGACCATCTCTTCCGGCGTCGACGCGTCGCGCGGGAAATGAGAGACCCCGATCGACACCGTCACCCGTAATTCCTCAAAGCCCACCGAGAACACCTCGGCCTCGATCGCCGCCCGGATCGCCTCGGCCTTGCGCAGCGCGCCGGCCGGCTCGGCCCGTGGAAGGACGATCGCGAACTCCTCGCCGCCGTAGCGCGCCACGAAGTCGGTGTCGTAGACGAGCGAGTTGAGCACCGCGCCGAGGCGCTTCAGGACCTGATCGCCGAACGGATGACCGTGCCCGTCATTCAAGCTCTTGAAATGGTCGATGTCAAGAATCATCAGCGCGAAGGTGGTTTTAAATGTCTTCGCGCGGACGAGCTCTTCGGAGATCTTCTTGTCGAAGGCGCCCCGGCGCCGCACGCCGGTGAGGCCGTCGATCTCGGACAGGCGCTCGACTTCCTGGAACAGCTTGACGCGTCGAAACGCTACGCCGAGCTCGGAGACGAAGGATTGCGTCTTCGCCAGCCATGCATCGGGCGCGGCGCCCTCGGGCACGCGCGTGTACAGGTAGCCCAAAAGCTCCTGCCCTTCCCGGATCGGGACGCCGACGGAGCGCTCCGGCTTCTCGAACGCCCGCGCCACGCCGGCGTTCGCGCTTTGCTCCTGGAACAAGCGCTCCAAAGTCGCCCACGAGGCTCCGGGCGAGGCCCTCAGGCCGCGCACGGTCAGCGGACGGATCTCACCCTCGCCGCGCAATCCCGCGACGTACAGCGCGTACTCGACCTTCGGTCCGAAGTACTGTTCTAAGGCGCCCTCGACCCGAGGGCGCGCTTCCTCCCACGACATGGCCTCAGACAGGCTCTTGACCAGGCCGTACAAGGCGGTCGCCTCTCGGTGCGCGAGCTCGGCGTTGTGGCCGCGCGCCTTGAGGCCGCGAAGCTCCTCGGCCATGCGCTCGCGCTGGATCCGCACGCTCGCCAGGCGTTCGGTGAACGCGTTGAAGTCGGTCTCGCGGCGCAGGGCCAGGCGCCACGCGAGCGCGGCTCCGCCGATGCCCCAGAACGAGGTCAGCGCGGCGGCGATCCGGCCGGCCTCGGAGGCTGACACCAGCAGCGCGGCGCCGGCCGCGAGCGCGATGCCGAAGAAGGCGCCCGCCGCGACGGAGCGTCTCGGATAAGAGGCCCACAGCCCCAGCGGCGGCAGGAGGATGACGGCGAACGCCAGCCACGCCATGCTCATCCGACCACCTGGTTTCGTCCGCCGTGCTTGGCCTTGTATAAGCGCTCGTCGGCGACGCGCACGATCTGGGAGGCAGTGGTCGCGTCGGTCGGGAAGGCCGCCACGCCGAGGCTCATCGTGGCGCGCGTCGGCTCGCCATTGAAGACGAAGGGCTCCTCGGCGATGCGCGCGCGGATACGCTCGGCGACCTGCACGGCCTCCGAGCGCACGTAGTTTGGGAGGATGAGCGTGAACTCCTCGCCGCCGTAGCGCGCGGCGAAGTCCACCGGGCGCGCGAACGAGGCGAGGATCGCGGACAAGGTGCGCAGAAGCTGGTCTCCGGCCTGATGGCCGAAGCTGTCGTTGTATTTCTTGAAGTGGTCCACGTCCATCATGATCAGGGCGAGCGGGGTCTGCGAGCGGCCCGAGCGAAGGATCTCCTCCTGCAGGCGCTGCTGGAAAGCGCGATGGCTGTGGAGCTGGGTCAGGGCGTCGTGCGTCGCCTGGCGGTGCACGCTCTCATACAGCCGGATGTTCTCGAGCGAGAGCGCGGCCATCGTCGCGAACAGGTCGGCGGTGCGGACCTCGTCGGGCCCGAAGGCGCCCGCCTTGTCGCTCTCGAGCTTGACGAAGCCCGCGGCCTGGCGCATCACCTTGAGAGGGATGGCGACGCCGGAGGCGAATCGCGCGCCCGGCACGACCTGGGCCTCGGAGCGGGAATCCTTGATCAAGACCGGCCCGCGTCGGCGCTGCGCGGCGAGAAGAAGCGGGTCCTCGCCGGCGCCGCCGACCACCGATACGCGCGCGGACGGGAAGCGCTCCGACAGGATCCGGATCAGGCGCGTCTGCACCTCGCGTCCGTCGAGCGTGCCCGACAGGCTCTTCGCCGCGTCGGACAGATCGCGTCGCAGGCGCGTGTCCACGCCGACCGTTTCTTCATACGAGCGGTAGTACTTCAGGTCGCGCTCGTCGTCCCGGATCTGGTCCTGCAGGTTCATCTGCTCGAGCAAGGTCTCGCGCTCGTCGCTGAACTGACGGCCTCGGTGCGCGGCCTGCGCCCCGGCCAGCAGCCACAGGCCCCCGAGGCCGGCGGCGAGGAGCGGACGGGCGGCATCGGAACGGACCATCAGCACGGCGGCGACCATGGTCGCCAGGAAGGTGAGGACGATCGGGGAGTCTCCGTCGTGCCGCAGGTCCGACCAGAGCAGGCAGATCCCGAAGGCCGGAACGACCGCGGAGCCGAGCTCAGGACGGGCGACGACGAGCAAAGTCAGCCCCGTGAAGAGCCCATACGACCCAAGCAAGGTCACGGCGCGTGAGTCGCCCATTAAAATGGTGGAGGTGGCGGGATTTGCACCCGCGTCCAAACGGCGCCGACTGAAGTCACTACAGGCTTAGCCCATCCTCAATTTCGCCCAAGGAAAACCGATGGACGCGTACTCCTTGGGCTAACCCCGTTCGGTCTTAGGCCCCCCGCCCACGGAATAACAGGGAAGGACCGCATCCTGCTCATTACACTGGCGACCCACTAGCAGGTGTCGTGGACCAGCGTGAACTCACCGCGGTTTAGGCGGTGGCCCAGGCCAATTGCGTATTGGCAGTTGTTGTTTGGTCCGGTTTTTAAGGGGCCCTGACCAACCCCTGCCTGCGACTGTCAGCTCAACGACATTTGTCGAAGCTAGATCACCCCCGACAAGCTAAGTATAACAGGCCTGCGCCTCGTCGGCAAGGGGGCGAATCAACTGACACAAAGTCACGGAGTGAAGCGAATATAACCGTCCGCCCTCCGTCAGTGCTGATAATAATCACTAGTTCCGGAACGAGTGATTAGAGGAAGCAGGCGATCCTTATTCGACCGCGCCCACGGCCTCGAGCAACGCGAACCGGGTCGGCCCGGCAAACGGCGGGTCCACCGGGCCCGGCTCGGGAACCTTCACCAGGCCCGCGCTCGTGTTGCCCACGAGGTCGCGCGCCACCACGCGGTAGGAGCCCGGGACGGAAGGCACGCCGACCTTGAGCGAGACCGGCGGCAGGCCCGAGACGGGAGCCGACCATTCCTGGATCAAGGTCCCCGGCTTGCCCGCGGCGTCGAGCTTCCAGACGCGGATGTGCGAGAGGCCCAACGAATTCGTGTCCTTGACCTCGACCTGGTCGCCCGAAGCGGAAGAGGCCACCATCCAGATCTGCGGCGGCGTGTCGTCGGCGACGAGGCGCATCAGGTACTCGCGCGGCGTCACCGCCTGCCCCGGGAAGCGCGCGTCGAGCTCGGGATAGGTCCCGCCGTCGAAGATGGGTCCCGGATCGACATGGGCGCGGGGCATCCCGCGGTCCGCTTCCTCGTGGGTGATGACGTGCGCCCGGTCGCGCGGCAGGTCCGTCTCCTTGGCGATGGCGCGGATGAGCCAGGCCACCGAGGCGTACATGCGCCAATAGTCGTTGGGGCTCCAATCGGCCTGCACGAAGGGGTTCAGGCTCCCGGGCTGTCCGGACTCGGTCTCGATGCCGACCGAGGCCGCGTCGATGTCGGGATTTTTCACATGATTGCCGATGTTCTCGATCTTGACCATGCGGATCACGCGCCCGTCGCGGCACACCATGAAGTGCGCCGCGGTCCTCTGGCTCAGCAGCCAGGACACGGAGCCTTCGCATGAGCCGGGCTTGCCGGTCGCGCCGCCCGAGGCGTGCAGGACGATGTACTTGATCTGACCGGCTTCGACGCGGTCGGCCGGGGTGACCCCGGTGTCGATCCGCCGCTTCTTCTTGTTGCGGCCGATCACGGTCCGGCTCATCTTCTCCATCCGGTCGACCATGTCGGCGTAATCAAAATTGATCTGGCCGTCCTCCGGCAGGAGCCCTTCGGGCATGGGCGTCGAGATGTGGATGAGGTTCGGAGCGGCGACGCCGGCCTCAAGGCCGAAGGCCCGGGCGTTCTCCATAAGAGCACGGCGCAGGTTCTCGTGAGGATCGCCATGAGCCCGCGCGGCCGGAACGCAGAGAAGAAGCGCGGCGGCCGGGAGGAAGACGGCGGCTTTCATTCCCATCAGGACGAGGATAACCGCTTTCGCACGCGCGAGACAAGGCCTTAAGGCCCAGGCCCAGCGGGTCCATAGGGCCCAGGGTCAGCCGGGCTTGGAGCGTTCCCCGTCGGCGGCCGCCGATTTCTTGAGCGGCGGCAGAACCACGGCGAGAAGACCCAAGGCGAGCAGCACCCCGCCGGCGACGCCGGCGCCAACGAGGCTGCCGAAGGTCCGGGAATGGGCCGGGCCATCGGTCTCCGGGGCGCCCGGAAGGCCGTTGGCGGCCTCGCCGGGGAAAAGGAACAGGATGTCGGATTCGAACGGAACGGGCAGGCCGGGCGCGGCATCCGCGATCGGACGGAAGCGGGAATCGAGCTCCGCCGCCCGGGCGATGTCCGACAGCATCGAGGCCTTGTCGCCGAGGCCGCCGCGGGCATGGGCGCGATTGGCGTAGCCCCAGGCGCCGAGCGGGTCCGCCGCGATCATCTGCTCCGAGGTCGCGAGAGCGTCGCCATAGCGGCGCGTGCGGTTCTCCGCCAGCGCCTTGGTATTGAGAAGAGCCGGGTTTCCCGGCGCCAGCGCCAGGCCCGCCTTCGCGTCCCGAAGCGCCTCCTCCCAGCGGCCGAGCCCGCCCAGGGCTTGAGCCCGCAGGTTGAGCAATGTGGGATTTCCCGGCTCCTGCTCGAGCGCCTTATCGAGGATGGAGAGAGCGCGGGGGGCGTCCCCGAGCTTCAAGGCGCCGCGGGCCGCGTTCCGGGCCTGTTCTCCGGCCACGCGAGCCGCCCCGGCCGCCGCCCCGGCCAGAACTTCGCTCGAAAAACGGCCGGATCCGCCCGGCGACGCCGCGGCAAAGCCGGCGCCGGGAGCCGCCCCCGTAACCGCGGCCAGTTCCTCCGCGGAAGGAGGCCGCGCCGCGCCACCGCCCGCGCCCATCATGGCTTCCGCGCGCGTCCGCCCTTCCGAGAACCTGAGCACGGCCATGGCGCTCTTGTCGTCCGGGTAGGAATTCAACGCGTCGCGCGCGGCGCTGACGGCCCCGGGATAATCACCCATCGTCATGCGAGCCACAGCGCGTCCTTCCAGCGCCTGCTGATTGTTCGGCTCTTTTTGAAGCGCCGAGTCGAAGGCCTCAAGAGCCTTTCCGGGACGCCCCGCGCCATTGAGGGCCTGGCCCAGATACGCATATGCGGGAGCGGCATCGACCGCGGCGGCGCTGCGTTGCGCGTATTGAACGAGCTCCTCCCTCGTGAATATTTTTTTGACGATGGGGTCGGAGGCCTTGATGAATCTCTCGACGGCGGCGGGCCGCAGCCCCGCCCCCGGCTGGAACTCCACCATCGCGGCGCGCATCCCCGTCTTGATCGCCGTGCGGCGGCCTTCGTACGGAGCGGACTCGCGCTCGACCTTTTTTTCCGTCACGTCCTTCTCGAGATCCACGAAATCGTAAGCGACCCTGATGACGGGAACGGTCTTGAGACGGTCGCAGCCGTCAGCGCGCCGGCACCGACTCGAGAAATCGAGGATGCCCGCATAGGCCCCGGGACCGAACTGCTTATCGAATTCCGCGGTGCGCGCGCGCTCCTTCTCTTCGAAGGAAGGCTGAGGTTTTTCGGGAACGGCGACGACAGTCCCCGCTGCCGTCGTCACGGCCCCGACGATCGCCGCCTGCGGGATGTTCTCCGCCTCGTTCTGGCGCTCCAGCAGAAGATCGAGGTTGGCCGCGTCGTCGGCGCTGGCGGCGTCCTTGGCCGGAGTCACGGGTCCGGCCGCGGCGGTGAGCGCAAGGCAAAGCACCCAGGTGATGATCATAACCTTCGCTCAGTGTAGGCGCGAATTCCCGAATTGTCAACCGTTCCGCGCCCGGGGAGGCCCCGTCAAAATAAAGGCGATTTTCGCCGGCAGGGTCCCTTGACAGCCTGGAGGGCCGGGGCTAAACTGAAAAGAGTTCATTCACGACGAGGTCCCATGAAATTACCCTTCTTTCTCGGAGTCTTGGCCCTCCCCCTCCTGTCCGTGGCCGCGCCGGCCCAGGAAAATCCGCGCGTCGGCTATCAAAACGCCTTGCTCGCCCGGGCGCTCTCGCCCGACGACAAAGCGCTATGCGACGAACGGGTGGGACCGAGGAGCGAGGACAACGCGACCGCTTACGATCAATGCCACGTCACGCGCCTCTTCGTGTCCGACCTTGCGAAGAAGAAGGCGACCCCGGGCGTTCCTCCGATGCTGAAGGGCGCGTACCTCAACAAATCCGAGATCGCCCTGGTCGCGGACGCGATCAAGCCCAAATAACCCGGGCTCAGGCGGAACCCGTGCCGGAGCGAGCGCCGTCCGTGGCCGCGGCGAGCGCGGTGACGAACTCCTGCGGCGTGCGGTAGCGCCGGTCGGGATCGGCCTGGAAGGCCTTAAGGAAAACCTCGTCGAGCGCCTCCGGCAGTCCCGCGATGTTGCGCGAGGGCGGGATGTAGCTCATGTTGATCTTGTTCATGAGCATCCCCGCGCCCATCCCGATGAACGGAAGCTTGCCCGTCAGCATCTCGTAGGCGCAGATCGCCAGGGAGTACACGTCGGACTCCTTGCGCACCACGCCCTGCTCCTGCTCGGGTGCCATGTACGGCGGCGTGCCGACGACGGTGTTCGTCATCGAGTAGCGCGTCATCGCGTCCTTGGCCATGCGCGCGATGCCGAAGTCCATGACCTTGACCTGCCCCGCGGCGGTCACCATCACGTTCGAGGGCTTCATGTCGCGATGGATCACGCCGTGCGCGTGGGCGTAGGTCAGCGCGTCGCCCATCGCGCGCGTCACGCGCACCGATTCGGCCGGGGCGAGCCGCCCCGCCGTCTGCACGAGGTCGTGCACGGTCTTGCCGTCCACGTACTCGAACACGAGGTAGACGTCCTCGCCTTCCTCGGCGATCGCGTAGATGTCCACGATGTTCGGGTGATGCAGCGAGGCGACGGTCTTGGCCTCGATGATGAAGCGGTCGCGCTCGCGCGCGTTCACGCGCAGCTCCTCGCGCATCTTCTTGATCGCCACGCGGCGCCCGAGCGAGCGGTCCGTCCCCTCATAGACCATGCCCATGCCGCCGGCGCCGATCTGACGCGAGATCTCGTATTGGCCGCGGATGAGGCCGCCGACATTCCCCGCGGCCGACGCGGGCTGAGCCGTCGCGACCGCGGTGTTCGTCACGGGCGCCGTGCGCTTGACGCGCGTGAAGGCCGAGACGACGGTGTCCTTGAGAGGCGCCAGGACGGTGGACAGCAGGCCCAGCGCGAGCAGCAGACCGCCAAGGATGCCGGCGCCGACCACGACGCTGAAGCTCTTGCCGCGACCGGCCGGGGCAGGCGCCTTCTTCGCGCCCTTGGCGGATTCGCCGGGGAACAGGAACATCACGTCGGAATCGGAGGGTATCTGAGTCAAGGCCGCATCGGCCGCCGCCTTTTTAAAACGCGGCTCGAGCGCCGCCGCACGGTTGATATCGGCGAGCATCGCGTCGCGATCGCCGAGGCCGCCCCAGGCGTGCGCGCGGTTGGCGTAGGCCCAGGCGTTCTTCGGATCGGCCGCGATCATCATATCCGCGGTCGCGAGCGCGTCGCGCCAGCGGCGCGAGCGGTTCTCGGACAGCGCCTTCGTGTTGAGCAAAACCATGTTCCCCGGTGCGAGCGCGAGCCCGGACACCGCGTCCTTGAGAGCGTCGTCCCAGCGCCCGAGCCGTCCGTAGGTCTGCGCACGCAGGTTGAGCAAGGCGGGGTTGTTGGGATTCTCCGCCAGAGCCTTGCTCAGTATCCCGAGCGCGCCGTTAGGGTCACCGAGCTTCAGCGCGTTCGTCGCGCCGGCCCGCGCCTCATCGCTGGCAACCTTCGCCGCGCCGGATAGCGCCGCCGTCGCGATTCCCGAAGAAAGGCCCGAGGAGCCTTCCGGGCCGCCGGGAACGCCGAATGCGGAAGCGCCGCCCTTGGCGGCAGACAGGCTGGCATCACCCGCATCCATGGCGTCACCTCGCCCCTTCACAGACTGCAGAACCTCCATCGCGCTTCGGTTCGCGGGATCGAAGCTTAACGTGTTTTGGGCCAACTGCGCGGCCCGCGCGAAATCGCCGTGTTGGAGCGCGATCACACTTTGCGAAGCCATCGCGTTCGTCCCGCCAGTAGTGGCGATCGTATTGATGATATCGCTTATAACAGATTCGTTAGTCGTGCTGCCCGAACTCGCGCCTGAACCTGAGCCCGGAAATGGTGGATCAGGATTATTCGGCGTGGACGGCGTGCCAGGATTAGGAAGAGGATCCGCGGCGCAATCTTTAGGAGCTATCGCGCATTTCGTGGACTCCACACCTAGAATTACAATTTTTGAATTCCGACCCGGTCGGTCGAAAAAAGCATTGCGCTCTGCATCGGTCATTTTCGCCCAAATCTGCTCCTGCGAGGGCTTTTTGGAGGATGGCTCTACGTGGGGGACCACGGCGCCCCCCACGGTGCCGCCCGCGGCGCCCTTCTCGGGAGCCAAATCGGGAGTCGTGTCGATGATCTGGCCGGAGTTCGGTGCGGCGTGTTCTGCGGGGTCAGGCAGCATCGGCAGGAAACTCGCTTTCTGGAGGACTTGGACCCCAGCGAGCGTGCCGGCAGCGCCCAGCTTCTTCGTCTCAACGGCAAGAGTCGTAGCGCTCATTCCCGTCGCGAGAGCGCGCTGCTGGAGTGCCACTTGCTTCCGGAGCTGCGTGATCGTCACCTCGACCAGTTCCGCCATGGTGTCGAATTCCCTCGAGCGATAGATAGGCTGTTTCGAGTCGGGCAGAAATGAGGCGGCGCGCTCCTTAAACTTGGCCCTGGCATCAGTCACGTTCCTAAGGTACCCTTCAAGCTCCGGCTTGTCCTTGAATTGCACGGCGAGCGAATCATGCAATAAGGCGAACCGAGCGTCCGCCTCCGCGATGGCCGCCTTTTTATTGTATCCGTGCGGCTTCGTCTGCGAAGACCCCTGCTGAACGCTCCCGGTTTTCGTCTTACCTGCGGCTACAGCGGTCGATGCGCTCGCCGCCAATGCCAGCGACAGCAGACTCATTACGATGCGCGAGCGTCTCGAGGGGGATATCATGTTCATTTCTCCGCGTTAGACCCGGCCCCGGATTCCGCCTAGCGCCGCATCGAGAGCCGCCGCGAACTCCTGCGGGGCGTGGTAGCGCTGGTCGGGATCGGCCTGGAAAGCTTTCAAAAAAACCTCATCGAGCGAGTCGGGCAGCCCCGCGATCGCGCGCGAGGGCGGGATGTAGCTCATGTTGATCTTGTTCATGAGCATGCCGGCGCCGATGCCGATGAAGGGAAGCTTGCCCGTCAGCATCTCGTAGGAGCAGATCGCCAGGGAATACACATCAGACTCCTTGCGCACGATGCCCTGCTCCTGCTCGGGCGCCATGTAGGGCGGCGTGCCGACGACGTTGTTCGTCATCGAGTAGCGCGTCAGAGCGTCCTTGGCCATGCGCGCGATGCCGAAGTCCATGACCTTGATCTGCCCGTCGCTCGTCAGCATCACGTTCGACGGCTTCATGTCGCGGTGGATCACGCCATGAGCGTGGGCGTAGGCCAGGGCGTCGCCCATGGCCTGGGTCACGCGCAGGGAGTCCGCGGCATTCAGCCGCCCCTTCGCCTGCACGAGATCGTGGATGGTCTTGCCGTCCACGTACTCGAACACGAGATAGACGTCCTCGCCTTCCTCGGCGATCGCGTAGATGTCGACGATGTTCGGGTGATGCAAAGAGGCCACGGTCTTCGCCTCGATGACGAAGCGCTCGCGCTCCCGCGGGTTGATGCGCAGCTCGTCGCGCATCTTCTTGATCGCCACGCGCCGCCCGAGCGAGCGGTCGGTCCCTTCATAGACCATGCCCATGCCGCCGGCGCCGATCTGACGGATGATCTCATACTGCCCGCGGATCACGCCCGCGGCGACGGGCTCCGGGAGCGTTTCCGGCGTGGACTCCTCCTCGAGCGCGTGCACGGACGGCCCGTGCCGCGTCACCTTCGTGAATGCCGAGACCACCGAGTCCTTAAGAGGAGCCAGCACGGTCGATAAGAGGCCGAGCGCCAGGAGCAGGCCGCCGAGTATTCCGGCCCCCACCACGAGGCCGAAGCTCTTGCCGCGCGCGGGCGCTGCCGCCGCGGGCTCGTCGGGATTCTCGCCGGGGAACATGAACAGGATGTCCGCGTTCGACGGCAACTGAAGCGCCGCCGCGTCGGCCGCCGCCTTCTCGAAACGGGGGTCGATGCCCGCCGCGCGATTGATGTCCGACATCATCGAGCTCTTGTCGCCGAGGCCGCCGTAGGCGTAGGCGCGGTTGGCATAGGAGTACGGATTGCGCGCGTCGGCCTCGATGGCGCCGTTGGAGGTCCCGAGAGCGTCGCGATACAGCTTGGAGCGGTTCTCCGCGAAGGCCTTGTTGTTGAGCAAGGCGGCGTCGCGCGGGGCCAGCGCGAGGCCCGCGTTGGCCGACGAGATCGCACGCTTGTAGTCGCCCGTGCGGGCATAGACGCTCGAAAGGAAGCCGTGGGCCGCGGCGTTGCTCGGGTTGAGCTCGAGCGCGCGCTGGGCCAGCGCGATGGCGGCCTGGAAGTCGCCCATGGCCAGGGCGCGGCGCGCTTCTTCGAGCTTCTGATTGGAGGCGATGGTCGAAGCGGTCGTCATGCCCGGAATATCGCGCGTCTTGCCCGGGTCGAAGCCCGCGAAGCCCCCGGCCCCGCGGTTTTCATACGCGCCTCCGCTCGAGCCTGATCCGCCGGCGGATGACGACGCCAGTCCGGGCGTGGTGCGGCCTTCCACGGACTTCAAAAGCCCCAGCAGGTCCTTGTCGCCCGGCTTAAGCTCGAGCGCCTTCTTCGCGTCCTGGTATGCGCCGTTATAATCTTTGTCCTCGAGGCGCATCGCTCCGCGCAGGCCCAAGGCATCCGCGCTGCCGCCGATGGCGATGGCCTTATCCAACGAGTTCATCGCGCCGGCCTTGTCGCCCCGGCTGAGCTTGGACTGCGCGTCCAGGCTCCAGTTGTTCGAATTCTGCGGGTTGGCGCGGATCATGTCGCCGATATTCGCCGGCGAAGGAAGGCCGTAGCCCGGCCGGGGTCTCGGCTCGGGTTTCGGATTGGGGTTCGCCGGATCCACAGGCGGCTTATATCCATCGACTCTTTCGTTGAATTTCTTGTGCAGCCAGTCCATCGGATTGCCGTTGTATGGATCGAACTGGCCCGTCGTGATGCCCCCGCTGAACGCCATAAGATTGCCATGGGCTTTATTGACCGCCGCGTCTGCCGCGTCCATAAGCTGTTTGCGCCGCGCGGGATCGTTGTCGAGCGCGGGATTTTCTTTGGCCACACGTTTTGAGATCTCGGCGTCGATCAGATCCAGCATCGCGTTGGCTCGCGCGCTCTCATATTTTCTTTTCGGATCACCTTCCGGGAGCTTCCGCATATCGGCGATCATCGCCGCACCGATCGTTGCGTACTTCCCGCCAACGATAGAGCCATACCGGTCTTTGAAAACCTGATTCTGGTCCGCAAGGAGTTTCTGCAGCTGCTCCGCCGTTATGTCGGGCTCAGAGCCTTTTCCGAGGCTTTGCACCCCCAAGCCTTCCTTCACGTGAGAACCGCCATGACCGCCACCGCCCGAAGGGGTGGTCTTTACACCATCGCTGTTGCCGACGTAAGATGAAGTCTTCTCACCCGGCTCCTTAGACGTTGAAGTCGTTCCAACCTTAGCTACAGGATTGCTGATGCCATAGGTGGCGCTGTCGGTTGCGTCACGGGGGATCTGACTCGCTTGTTCAGGCACTCCCTTCTGCGTGTGGCTAGGATCATTGGAATCATGGGTTGCAGGTTTTTCTGCAGGCCTTTCATTCTTCTTTTTAGTGAGACATGATGCGGGCTCCCAATAGGCATCCTTGCCATCCATTGCCGGATAAAACTTACAATCGCCTGTGTGGGCTGGAACGGCGAGGAAAAGGAGGAGACCGGCCAAAACGAGGAGAGGGGTGCGGTGGTTCATACCGTCAGTGTAAGGGGGCCCTCGCATCCTGTCAAGGCAACCAGGGGTGTTTTACCGAGCTTTTAACGCCTGGGAATAACGCCGTATAATGCGCTAATTACGCGCCTTGCGCGATTACCGCGTCGAGGGCCGCGACGAGCTCGGTCGGCGTGTGGTAGCGCTTGTCCGGGTCGGGGGTCAGCGCCTTGGCGATGACCTCATCGAGGCCGGCCGGGAGGGCCGGGTTGCGCTGGCTCGGCGGTATGTGTTTGCCGTTGAGCTTGTTAAGAAGCATGGCCGCCCCCCCGCCCGTGAAGGGCAGATGGCCGGTCAGCATCTCGTACAGGCACACGCCCAAGGCGTAAACGTCGGACTCCCGGCGCACGGTGCCCTGCTCCTGCTCGGGGGCCATGTAGGGCGGCGTGCCGACGACGGTGTTGGTCATCGACATCTTGGTGATCGCGTCCTTGGCCTGGCGCGCGACGCCGAAGTCCATGACCTTGATGCGCCCGTCGTCGGTGATCATGATGTTCGACGGCTTAAGGTCGCGGTGCACGATCTCCGCGGCGTGAGCATGCTCGACGGCCTCGGAGGTCGCGTGCAGGACGCCGCGCGCGGCCTCGAGGCTCATCGGGCCCTCGGACTTGATCTGGTCGTGGAGCGTGCGCCCCGAGACGAACTCGAACACGAGATAGACCTCGGCTCCTTCCTCGACGATCGCGTAGATGTCCACGATATTCGGGTGGTGGAGCTGAGCCACGAGCTTGGCCTCGTTGACGAAGCGGCGGCGCTCGTGTGGGTCGATGCGGATCTCGTCGCGCATCTTCTTGACCGCGACGCGGCGCTCGAGCGAGCGGTCGAGCGCCTCGTAGACGACGCCCATGCCGCCGAGGCCGATCTCCTTAATGAGCTCGTACTGAAGCCAGAAGGCCGTGCCCGGAGAGCCGGCGACGGGCGCGGCGACCTCCGCCTCGCTGCCCTCGGCATCCGAAGACGCCAGCACGCGGCGGATGGTCATGTGCACCTTCTCGCGCCAGCTCGCCGACACGACGTGCAGGATGCCGAGTGCGATGAGGATCCCGCCCATGCCCGAGAGCACGGCCAGGCGCGCGAAGCGCTTGCGGGTCTGAGGCGGCGGCGGGACGGAGGCCATGGCCGTCGCGGTCGCGGACTCGTCGTCGAACAGCATGGTCAGGTCCTGGTCTTGCGGCAGCTGGAGCGCGCGCTCCAGGCGGTTTTGAAAGCGGGGATCGATCGCGGCCGAGCGGCGCAGCGCGTCGAGGGCGCCTGCACGGTCCTGCAGGCCCGCAAGCGCCATCGCCTTGTTCTGATACGCGTACGGGTTCGACGGGTCGCGCGCCAACGTGTCCTCGGCGTCCCTTAAAGCCTCTTGAAAAAGCCCTTGCTTGGCGAAGGCCCACGAGCGCGTCTGCAGCGCCGGCGCGTTGCCGGGGGCCAAAGCGAGCGCGGCGCTGGCGTCGGTCACGGCGTCGTTGTAGCGGTGCATCCGGTTCGAGGCGATCGCGCGGAAATTGAGGGCCTGGGCGTTGGCTGCGTTGAGCTCGATCGCGTGGCTGGCGAGCTGATGCGCGGTCGGGTAGTCCTTCACGCGCAGGGCCGCCGCCGCGTCCTTCGTGATCGAGGCCGAGCGCTCCGCCGAGCCGGGAGCCGCCGCCGCCGCCTGAGCGCGCGCGGCCGCTGCCACCTGCTCGGGGGTCCGGGACGGGGCGTTGTAGCCGCCGGCGACGCCTCCGGAAGCGGGGAGCGCTCCGGGTGCCGCGGCATTCGTCCCGCCGGCGCCTTCCGGGCCGCCCTGGAATATCGAAGAGGGCAGCGAGACCAAGGGGGCGCGGCCGTTGGCGAAGTGGTAGAGGCCTAACGCATCCACGTTCCCCGGATCTCGGCCTAGAAGCTGTTTTGCGGCCATCGCCGCCAGCCTGTAGTCGCCGAGCTCGCGGGCTGAATGTCCGAAGCCCAGCATCGCCTCATCATCGGCCGGATCAAGCTTGACCGCCAACTCGTAGTCGCGCAATGCAGCCTTGTAGTCCTTGCGCCCGCTCGCGTAGGCGCCCAGATCCAATTGCGTCTTCAGGTCAGGCGGTCCCGCGCCCGACCAGCGGCGCAGGATGCTCTCACCGGCCCCGATCTTGCTTTCGCCGGCATTGCCCTTATCGGGCGCAACCACCGGCTTACCCGTATCCGTACCGGGCTTGGCTTCGCCTCGTAAAGCGCCCTCCTGTTCAAGGTTCTGACGAATACCTCTGACCATATCCTTGAAGGCCGTTTCCGTGAATATCGAGCTGAATGCCGGGTTGCTCTGTATGGATTCGAACAGCTTCTCTTCGTCGCCGCGGAGGACTTCGGGCTTCACGAGTTCGAGCAGCAACGGACCATACTTGGCGACCACGGCCGGGTCCACCTCGGTACGGGCCGCGGGATTGGACTTCTTCTTCCCGGCCGCTGCCGCGGAGGCGCCCGAGAACGCGACCAGCACGACGAGACCGAGCGCTACCCTCATGAATCGGAGTGTATCCCCCACCCCTTGATTTGTCAAGGCTGAGGGTCTATACTTCGCAGTGAAGCAGGAGGTCATACCATGAAGCCCCTCGCACTTGCCGTCGTCGTCCTCACGCTCGCAGCCGTTTCCGCGTCCGCGCTATCACCCGAAACCGAGGCCTACCTCCGGTCCATCGACCTGGATCCCCAGTCAAGCAATGTGCGCATCGCCGAACGCGATGGGGATGTCGTCACGACCTTTATGGATGAGCCCGTTACCTACAGCCTGGAAAAACTGGCAGGCAATAAGGCGAAGAATCAAGTCACTCGCTTCGTCGGCACACGGGCCTATTACGCCCGCCTCAAGAGCGATTTCAAGGCCACGCCTCCGCCCAAGGCCAAAGACAATTACGAGTCCTTGTATCTGACCGTGGAGGAAAGAAGGGAGGTCGGGCGGAAGGTGATGGAGTCCCTGACAAAAAAGTAAGGCGTCGAACTCTCATATCGCAGGACAGACTCGATGGCGGCCGCGGGGTCCCAACGACCCGCGGCCGCCGTATTTCCCCTGGAATGCCGTGGAGGGGGTTGTTATACTTCGATATACACCCAAGCCCCCATGAGACCGATCCTTCCCGCCGCCTTCGTGCTGTTCGCCGCCATGTCCGCGGCCGCGCTGACGCCGGCGACCGAGTCGCTATTAAAGGACCTCGGGTTGGACACCCAGTCGAGCATCATCCGCGCCATCGCTGCGGACAAGGTCACAGCCAGGTCCGGCGAGGTTTACACCCTCGATTCGTTGGCGGCCAAGGGCGACCTGGCCGCGGTCAAATCCTTCCTCGTCACCCGCGAATTCTACCACGACTTCAGGGATGATCCGGACATCGTTTTCCCCAACGACGAGCTGTACAACATCCTTTATCTGGCCGAGCCGGAAAGAGTTTACATGGCCAGAAAGCTCATGGAAGGAATGCCTAAAACCGTCCCGCCAAAAGCCGCGGCGAAGTCTCCTGCGCGCAAGTCAGGGGCGAAAAAAACTCCTTAAATTCAGAGGTCCAATAATGAAGACCCTCACGCTTGCCGTTATAGTGGTCGCCTTCTTCGCCGCCGCCTCCTCGGCGATGACCCCGGCGACGGCTAAGTACCTGCGCTCGATCGGCCTCGACCCTAAATCAAAAGAAGCGGTCGCCGCCGACGCCGAAGGAACCATCACGATCGACTACGAGGGGGATGATTATCAGTACAGCCTCGCGCAGCTGGCCGCGGGAAAGAAGAAAAACGCCGTGGCGACGTTCATCAACACACGCGCCTTCATCCATCGTCTCAAGGAAGACTACGCCGGGACCAGCATCCCGTCGACAAATTACGACCCGCTCTACCTGACCCACGAAGAGAGGACGCTCGTGGGGCGCAAGTTCGCCGAGCGGTTCAAGAAGAAGGACTAGAGCAGGCGCGCCGCAAGCCGGGCCGACTCGATGGCGGCCGCGGGGTCCAGGCGACCCGCGGCCGCCGCGTCATAGGCGGTGCCGTGGGCGGGCGAGGTCCGCACGAAGGGCAGGCCAACGGTCCAGTTCACACCCGCCAAGCCCCCCAACGCCTTGAGCGGGATCAGCGCCTGGTCGTGGTAGAGGCAGACGAGGCCATCATAGACGCCCGACGCGTGCAGGCGCCAGGCCGAATCGGCGGGCAAGGGGCCGTCGAGGCCCAGCTTGGAGGCGAGCGGCGCCAAAAAGTCCCGTTCCTCGGTCCCGATAAGCCCCCCCTCGCCCGCGTGGGGGTTCAGGGCGCACAGCGCGATGCACGGCTTCTTGCGGCCGAGCTTGCGTAGCGCCGAATCGAGAAGCTCGGCACAGGCGGCGATCGAGCGTGCGTTCAGCTTCCGCGCAGCTTCCTTCAGAGGGACATGGCGCGTGGCGATCGCACACCACAGCCCGCGAGAGGGCACGCCGAGGATCATCTGAGCGTCGGGCTTGCCGGCGAAATCGGCCAGGCGCTCGGTGTGGTCGCGCCAGGGATAGCCTGCCTGAGACCATGAGGCTTTCGAGATCGGGGCCGTGACGATCCCGCCGGCCAGGCCCCGGGCCACGAGAGCCAGAGCTTCCTCGAAAGACGCGGCCGACATTTTTCCGCCGGCGGCGGTGGGCCGACCCGGGAGCGGGGCCATAAGGCCGAGAGCGGTGTCGCGAATGGGGCCGTCGGAGGGACGCCAGCCGGCCCGGCGCCAGACGGACGCCTCGCCGACGAGGACGGGGCTCACCCCGGCTGGAAGAGCCCCGGCGCGCAACGACGCCAACGCGCCCCGGGGCCCCAAGCCCGCGGGATCGCCGCAGGTGAAGGCGAGGACTTTAGAGCGTCGCGGGGAGGTTGCGCTCAATCGTCGCCTTGTCGCGCAGGCCCTTCACGAAGGCTTCGACCTTCTTCTGAAATCCCGAGCTGCCGAGGAAGTTCATGAGCTCGTCCTTGAACTTATCGTACTCCGGCTTCTCGGCCGCGCGCTTCTCGGTGACGCGGATGATGTTGTAGCCCGACTCGGTGTAGACAACGCCGCTCGTGTCGCCCACGCCGAGCGCGAAAACCGCCTTCTCGAGCTCGGGCGGAGCCACGCCGCGCAGGATGTAGCCCATGTCCCCGCCGCGCGCCGCGCTTTCGGGGTCCTCGGAGTCCTCCCGGGCGGTTTTGCCGAAGTCCTCGCCGGCGTCGAGACGCTTCTTTATGTCCGCCGCGGTCTTCTGCGCGCGCTTCTTCTCGTTGGCCGAGGCGCCGGGCGACAGCCGGATAAGGATGCGCTGCGCGCGCACGCGCTCGGAGCTGAGGGCGCTGACCTGGCCGGCGACCTCGCGCAGGCCCATGCCTTCCTCCTCGTCCATGCCCTTCGGCGTGCCGGTGCTCTTGCTGTCGATGTAGGCCGTGATCTTGGCGAAATAGGCGCGCGCCTCCTCGTCGGTCGGCGGGACCATCTTGGCCTTCACGCCCTCGTCGATCACCTTGCGCGCCATGATCTGATGCGACAGGCGCTCGCGGAACTTGCCGAAGTCCAGGCCTTCCTCCTTGAGCTGCTTGGCGAAAAGGGCCTCCGCCTCGGCCTCGGAGACGCTGTTGCCCTGCTCGTCCTTTTTAAAGCGGGCCTTGACCTCGTCGATGGCGTTGTCGATCTCGCGCTCGCGAACCTTGAACTTCAGCCTGTTTCCTTCCTGAAGGAGAAGCTCGCGGTCGATGAGCTGCTCGAGGGTGCTCTCTCGAAGCTGGCGAAGATTGGCGGGATCGGCCATCGCGGCGGGCCGGGTCCGGCTCCAATAGTCCATGGCGGTGGCGGCTTCCTTCTGGTACTCCGAGAGGAGGATCGGCGTGCCGTTGACGACGGCGACGGTGTCTTCCAGGAGTTTGGCTGAAACCGGGACGAAGGCATTCATCATCAAGACGGAAAACAGGAGCGTCCTACCTGAACTGTTCATCAACGACCTCCACCGGGAATTTCGTCTGAATGGACTGAAGATAGATATCCAGCTTTTGCTTCTCGAGCAGGCGCGCCACGCGGGCCCGCCCTTCCTCGAGAGCCACCTTCTTCTCGCCGTCCTTGCGCAGGACGTGGTAGCCGAACTTGCTCTTCAGCGGGCCGCCGATCTCGCCCGTGCGCATGTGGAAGACGATCTCCTCGAGCTCGGGGATCACCTCGCCGTAGAGGGAGGTCGGCAGCTTGCCGCCGTCCATGGCGGTCGCGGCGTCAAGCGACTCCTCCTTGGCGACCTTGACGAAGTTGGCCCCCGAGCGCAGGCGCTTGGCGACCGCGGCGGCGGCTTCGGGCGTGCTGAGCAGAACGTGGCGCATGTCCACCTCGACAGGGTGCTTGGCGAGATATTCGCGAACGTCGCTCTCGTCCACCTTAAGCTCGCCGCGATGGCGCAGGTCCTCGATCCACATCGAAGTCAGGAGATAGTCGCCGCCCTCGCGGACGCGGTCCTCTTCTTCCTTACGGAGCTTCTCGAGCTGGGCGCGGAATTCCGCCGAGCGCGGCACCTCGGACTGCTGGGCGGCGGCGAGCACGAGCTTCTCGCGGATCAGGACGTCGAGGAACTGGCGGCGGCCGCTCGGGGACATCACGTAGTCCTGGTAGCCCTGGGACACCTCGCCGAGCTTGCGCTGGAACTCGCTCTGGGTGATCTTGAGCTTGCCCACGCGCGCGACGACCGGGTCCTTTTCGCCGCGGCAGGCGGTGAAAAGAAGCGCAAGGAGCACGGCAAAATGGATCTTCTTCATCCGGTTCAATATTACCATTTCCGGCCGGAGGCCGTCGCCCGTGGGAACTCGCACCGGCGCATTGCAGGTCACTTAAGCTCGACTCGACCTGATTTTATGCCGTCTCGTGCATTTTGGCCGT
>CAZIBN010000059.1:0-23199 GCA_964537395.1 uncultured Elusimicrobia bacterium | reverse complement strand
CTGATCCGGCCGTCAATAAGGAAGGCCTGCCGCTCAGCGGCAGGCCTTCTTCATTTCCGGCGCCGGTTCAGTAGTTCGACCAGACGGAGCCCTTCGTGTCCGTGTGGCTGCAGGCGATCCAGAACTCGCCGAGCGTGTGGTACGCGCTCAGGGCGCAGCCGGCGCCCCGCTCGTTCCAGTAGATCCACTCGCCCGTGTTCAGCATGTTGGCCGAGCAGCCGAACGGGCTGGTGGTCCAGTTATGGCGGATGACGGTGGTGCTCGGGTGATAGTCGGGTATTTTCACGCTCGAGATCGCGCTGAGGTACTTGCCGTTGATGGTCAGCGAGTTCACGTCGTCCGGATAGTATCCTTCCATGTCGGCGTAGTAGATCGACAGCGCGGATTTCATCGCGCCGAGGTTGCCTTTGACCTGCCCTTCCGCGGACTTTCGGATCAGCTCCGCGAACTTGGGGATGGCGATGGCCGCGAGGATGCCGATGATGGCGACGACGATCATCAGCTCGATGAGAGTGAACCCTCGATGCTTATTCATTTCGGCGTTACTATACACGGTTGTTCTGCTCCACGCTAGGGGACTTTGGTCATAGCCGGTCGTCGTACGCTATCCGTCGACCGCCAGGGCATCCATCGTCTTGGGCTTCGGGGATCTCAGCAGGACGACGACGCCGGTCGCGATCAGGAGGAAGGCGGCTCCCAGGTGCGCGGAGAGGGGCTCATGGAACAGCCAGGCGGCGGCCGCGGCGGCAAGCACCGGCTCGGCGAGCTTGGCGCAGCTGAGAACGAGCACGTCGTATTTATTGAGGAGATAGGTGAAAAGTCCGTGGCCGCCCAGGCTGACCGCGAACGCGAGCACGGCCAGCGCCGCCCAGGTGGCGGCGGGATAGCCGGTCCAGGAAGCGCCGCGGGCCGACCCGACGACGAAGAAAAGCCCGGCGGCCGTGCCGTACGCGACGAAGAGAAAGCTGACGGTGTCGAGGCCGCGTCGGACGCGCCGGCCTATGAGCACCCAGCCCGAGAAGAACATGGCGGACAGAAGGGCCGACAGATCGCCTGCAAGCCCCGCGCCGCCGAGGCTCATCGAGCCCCCGAACAGGATCGCGACGCCCGCTCCCGCCAGGACGAGGGCAAGCAGCTCGCGGCGCCCGAGCGGCTCCTTGAAAAGCAGCCAGGCCCCCAGGCCGGTCCACACCGGGTGGGTCGAGAACGCGAGCATGAGGTTGGCCACGGTCGTGTGCGACACCGCCCAGGTGAACGTCCATAGATGGAGGAAGAACAAGGTCCCGGCGAGGGCGACGGTGCGGCGCGCGGGCGCGGTCCAGGGTTTGCGGCGGCTCCAGGCCCATGGCGCCAGGGCGGCGCAGGCGAAGGCGAGGCGCCAAAAGCCGATGGCCTCGATCGGAGCGCGGGCGCCGCGGATCAGAAGCGCGGGAAGCGAAAGGCAGAGGATCGCGAAGGTGAGGAGGAGGGGGCGCACGGGGCTCTACTTGCCCTGGCTCTTGAGGTACTTCTGGACTTCGGGGTTGTTCGCGCCGCCAGGGACGCTCTTGAGCATCTCGGCCATGTCTCCGCCGTCCTTGCCGGCCTGCGGATCGGCGACCCCGGTCATGCCTGTGCCGCCGGTCGGCTTCGGGGAGGCTCCCTTGAACGAGCTGAAGCCCTTGGTTCCTTGGAGCTTGGGCATGCTGAAGGCTTTCTTGCCGCCTTTCTTGGCGACGGTTTTGGGCTCAGGCTCCGGTTCGGGGACCACCACCGGCGTTACGGCGGTGCGCGTCGAGGCCGCGGGCGGCGCGGCGGCGGCCGCCTTGTCTTGATAATAAGTGTTGTTCGCGCCGCCTTTGACGAAATCGAGGGAGGATCCGCCGGGCGCGGTAGTCACCGTCTGGCCGCCGGCGACGGGCAGGGACGAGGCGGCCGAACCGGCCGGGCCCGAAGGATTGATGATCGTGACGGTCTGGGAGACGTTGACCTTCGCCTCTCCGTTCTCGCGCCGGTCGAACATGACCGAGCTGTCCGGGGGGCGGGCGGTCTTTGCCTCGCTCATTTTGATGTAAACGACACCGAGAAGAGGAAGGACCAAGGAGGCGGCTCCTCCGGCCAGCAGCAAGATGGTGCGCTTCTTGCGCGCGGCGAGGACCTCCTCTTCAGGCGTAGCCATGGTCAACGAAGTGTATCAGGCCGAATATAACTTGTCCAGGGGGCTGTGACCGGATCGCCTCATAATAAGATTGCGAATTAAGGGGTCTTGACAAAATTAATAATTCCGTTACACTGGTGATGTAGCATCCTGTTTCGCGCTTCCGGACCGTTTTGGGATCAGGGGGTTGGAGATCCAGCGGGTGGTCCGGTTTCCGTCGGCGCCCAACAGGCGATAACGGCAAACCCATCGCAAGGTGGGGGCGCAAAGCCATGACTCCCGGTCTTGGGGGAGCGTCAGGCTACCGAATGAAAGATGCCCGCTAAAATTGCGAGGGGCTTGACCCCTGTGCGCTGCGTGCGCGCGTTGGTGCTTGTTCAGACCATGGCGCGAGCGTGTTTTTTTATAGGCCTGGCGATCAGCGCCTCCGCCCAGGCTGGCGGCACCCCGGGCGCTTTCCTGAGCTACGGCGCCGGCGGCCGGGCGATGGCCATGGGCGGCGCCTACTACGCGATCTCGGACGATGCGAGCGCCGCCTACTGGAACCCCGCCGGGCTGGCTCAGCTTCAGCGCAAAGAGGTCACCACGATGCAGGCGACTCTCTTCCAGCAGACGAAGCTCACGTATTTCAGCTTCGCCTACCCGACGAAGAGCGGCTCCACCTTCGCATTGAGCATGACCCAGCTCGCCAACCCCGGCTTCGAAAAGGTGGACGTCGTGCTCAACCCCGCGACCAATGAGCCACAGACGATCACCGCGGCCGGCGGGTTCGTCGACTCGCAGCAGGCGCTGGGCCTGTCCTGGGGCAAGGGCGTGACCGAGACCGTGAGCTTCGGCATGAGCGTCAAGCAGGTGACGCGCGTGCTCGGCCCGTCCTCGGACAACTTCAAGACGCTCGACATCGGCGCGCTGAAGACGATGGGCAGCGCCTACCGTCTTGGCTTCGGCATGCAGAACGTCTTCGCGATGCGCTCCGGCGACACGGATGACAAGCTCCCGGTCGTCATCAAGTTCGGAAACTCCCTGCGGCTGTTCAAAGAGCGGCTGACGCTCGCGGCCGACATCAACAAGGTCCTCAACGGCGGCGCCGACGTGCGTTTTGGCGGCGAGTACTGGGTGTCGCGCTGGTTCGCCTTCCGCTTCGGCCTGCTCGGGCTTCCCGCGATCCAGGAGACGGACTTCGGCTTCGGGCTGAACTTCAAGAGCTTCGCCCTCGACGTCGCGCAGGGAATTCACGACTTGGGCTCGTCCACCCGATTTTCCATCACCTTCCGCTTCGGCCAGTCGCGCAACGACCGCTCGACCGTGCAGGTCAAGAACTTCATCAAGCAGGGCATGGAGGCCTTCCAGGAAGGCAACTTCGCGCTCGCGACGCAGAAGTTCAACCAGGCCCAGGACGCGGCCCCGGGCAACAAGCAGGTCGGCACGATGATCGCGCGCCTGAACAACGTGACCGCCTTCGTGCCCCAGGCGAGCGGCGGCGAGGAGTATGTGACCTTCATCCGCCGGGGCGCTATCGCCTACGTGGATGGGCGCGACCTCAAGGTCTCGGTCAACTCCCTGCGCTATGCGTTCAACAAGAACCCCCGCGACGAGAAGCTGCTGGGCCTGCTGAACATGGTCGAGAAGGAAGCCGGTGCCGCGGACCAGACCCGCCGCCTCGAGGGCCCCGAGCAGTTCACGCTCATCGACCAGAAGGTCTTCGACGCCCGCCAGTCCATCTACGACGGCAAGTACGACGCCGCGGTGCGCCGCGCCCAGGACGTGCTCGACCTCGAGCCCAACAACGTGACGGCGCTCGAGATCATGGGCTCGTCGTTCTTCCTGATGGAGCAAAAGGACAAGGCGGTCGCTATCTGGAAGCGCGTGCTCGAGATCGATCCGAACAACCGCGCCGTCCGCGAGTTCCTGCAGTCCATCCGTCAGTAAGAAAAGATGAGGAAATTCCGTCTTGAATCTGTAACAGGACCGCCTTACACTTACCAAGGAATGCGCACGTCTCTCTTCGCCGCGCTGCTCGCGCTGCTGTCGTCGGCTCCTCTGCCGGCGGCGGCCGGCGTCGTGTCCCCAAATCTGAACCTGTTTCAGGAGCAGAACAACATCAAGGCCGAGGCGGAACTGAGGATCCAGCGCGACGTGCTCGACCCGATCCTTGGCAAGGGCAAGGCTGCTCCGTTCGTCGATGTGGAGATGGAGGTGAAGCTCGAGAGCGAGGAGTCCAACCGCTCGGGCATGGGTGTGTCGGAGAAGTACAAGGAGAAGGCGCCCGGCCCCAAGGGCGGCATGCAGACGACCTACGTGCTTCCCGGCATCCCGAAGCCGAAGACGATCACGCAGGGTCCCGAGACGCCCGACCGGCCCGAGGCGAGCCAGGCCCAGCAGGCGCAGCAGATGAAGGGCGTGCAGGAGGAGCGGTTCTCCCTGAAGCCCATCTTCAAGCGCCTGCAGGTCACCGTGATCCACGATGACACCGTGCTCGATGCGATCAAGGACAAGGCCCGCCTGACCTTGGTCCGCGACCGCATCGTGGACGCGATGGGCCAGTACAAGCTCGCGCAGGATCAGGTCGTCTTTCGGCCGACGAAGTTCGACAAGCCGCCGCTCGTGGACTGGCGTGAGGATTTCAAGAAGCCCTCCGTCTATCTCCCGCTGCTTTATGCTCTCCTGTTGCTGCTGTTCCTGTCGTTCCTGTTCGGGCCGCTGAGGCGCTTCTTCACGCAGTACGTCGCCGCGCTGCGCGCGAGCAAGTCGGGCGAGTTCGAGGTGCTGAACAAGTCCGAGGACAAGGGCGAGGACGGCGATGAAGATAAGGACGAATCCGTGGAAGAGCTCACCAAGGGGGAGCTCGACATCATGCTGGGCCGCAAGCCGCCGGAGCCTGTGCTCGTGCCGACGGAGGAGGACGAGGACGCCATGAAGAAGTTCGAGCCTTTCACCTACATCACCGAAGAGAATTTCAAGCGCCTCGCGAACCTCTTTCTCGTTCGCCAGGACGAGCCGTGGCTCGTGACCGTCGTGCTCAGCTACCTGAAGCCCGAGATCGCGCGCGCGACCTTGACCCTGCTGCCGGTCGAGCTCCAGGCGAAGATCGCCATCGAGTCCCTCAAGCTCCGCCAGGTCACCCGCGAGCAGTTGATGGCCATCGACGCCGACGTGAAGGAGTCCGTGGATTTCGTCGTCGGCGGCATGGAGCGGCTGACCCAGATGCTTGACGAGGCCGACACGCTGACGCGGGCTAATATTCTCGAGTATTTGAAGAACGAGAAGCCCGACGTCTACGCGCGCGTGCGTAAGTTCATCCTGACGTTCGAGGACGTCGTTTCCTTCCCCGACCGCGACATGCAGACGATCGTGCGCGAGCTGAAGACCGAGTCGATGGCCAAGGCTCTTCAGGGCGCGGCGCCCGATGTGGTGAATAAATTTTTGTCGAACATGTCTGCCGGCGCCGCCTCGCTCCTGAAGGAGTCGATCGAATACGCGGCGGGCCTGACGCCCGCCCAGATCGAAGAGGAGCGCTCCAAGATCATGGATGTCGTGAAGGTCCTGGAAAAGGAGAGCAAGGTCAACGTGCGGCAGAGCCGCGGCGACGCCATGTCCGGCTTTCATGAGGAGGTCGCCAGCGATATGGGGGAGAAGTACGCGCCCCGCACTCGCGCGGCCGAGCAGGCGGTCGCGAACCTCCTCGGCACGGGCGGGAGCGCCTCCGGGCAGCCTGTCGCCGCGGCGCCGTCAGCGCCCGCGCTTCCGGCCCCGGCCCAGGCGGTTTCGCCCGCACAGGCCGAGGCGGCCAAGCCGTATCTGCAGGCGGGGATCCAATCTCACGACGCCGGCAAGTTCCAGGAAGCGGCGCAATATCTGGAGTACGCGCTGTCCCAGGATGGGACGCAATGGCAGGGGCGTCAGTATCTGGCCAACTGCTACGTTCAGCTCGGCCGTACCAATGAAGCGATCGTCCAGTTCGAGCAGGTCCTGCTCTCAAACCCCGATCCCGGGCTGAGGCAGTGGGTTGAAGGGATGAAGGGGCAGCCGACGTGATGGGCTTACTAAGGAGAGAACACCATGGCGCTTGACGACAAGTTTCCGCCGCCGCCGCCCCTGCCTCCGGGCAAGGGGGGCGCTCCCGTGCCTCCGCCGCTGCCGTCCGCGGCCGGACGGCCGTCCGGGCCTCCTCCGCTTCCTTCCCGCCCCGGAGCCCCGGGCCTGCCGCCCATGCCCTCCTTCGGCGCCGCTTCCGGCCAGGCGCAGGCTCCCGACCGGAGCAAGGAGCGCGAGGATAAGATCGAGCGCATGAAGGACGAATTCGAGAACAAGCTCGAGGCCCTCGAGAAGAAGCTCGGCGATGAGCGCGAGAAGTCCTTGCTCATGCAGCTGCGCAGCCAGGAGGAGACGGTCACCGCCGCGAAGGTGGAGGTGTCCCTCAAGGAGCTTCAGGATAAGCTTCGCCGCGACCGTCGTGACCAGGATAATGAGGAAGCCAAGCTCAAGCTCGAACGGCGCTCGCAAGAGCTCGAGACGCGTCTGGCGCAGGAGCGCGAGACGTGGGTGACCACGCTCAAGAGCCAGATCGCCTCCCGCGAGACGCAGGATAAGGAGGTCGAGACTCATTTCGCCGTGCGCCTGCAGGAGATGGAGCGCCGCTGGCTCGAGGAGAAGGCGCAGTGGCAGAAGACCGCGCTCGCCAAAGACGATGAGGTCCGCACGCTTCGTGTGCTCGCCGAAAAGCTTCGCGGCGCCGACACGGAGCTCACGAAGGCCGTCAATGAGCGCAAGCTTGTCGATGAGCGCCTGGCCGAGGTGCTGCAGGAGCGCGCGGAAGCCGTCGCCCGGCTTCAGGGCGCATCCGATCGTGAAAAGGAATCCATTCAGCTGCGCGCCGACCTGACGCTTACGCGCCAGCAAGGAGCCCTGATTCAGGAGCGCCTCGAGCGCGACCTGGCCGCTTTGAGGCACAGCGCCCGGGAGCGCGAGGAGCGTTTGATGTCCGACCAGGAGCGCCTCCAGCGCGACCTCGGCTCGATCAAGCAGAACCTCGAGGCCCAGCACGAGGCGAACCTTCGCCGCGCCAAGGCGGAGAATGAAGCCGAGATGTTCAAGCACAAGGACCTCGCTGAGAAGTCCACGGCCGAGCTTCAGCGCCTTCGGGCCGTCGCCGGGGCGCTCGAGCGTCAGGGTGCGTCGTCCCGCGCCCAGCTCGACGAGCTGCGCCGCGCCGCGGCCAGCTGGGAGAAGACCCAGGAGCGGTATAAGGCGGAATTCGTCGTCCTGCAGCGCAAGTGGGTCGAGCGTGAAAAGGAGGTCCGCGCCGAGGCCACGCAGACGTCACTGCAGATGGTCGAGTCCGAGAAGATGCGCCTGCGCATCCAGGCGCAGGACGAGCTCAACACGCGCGCGGCGAAGATCGCCGATCAGCTGCGTCTTGAGAACGAGTCCGAGCAGAAGCGTCTTGAATCGCGTCTGCGCGCGGACCTCGAGCGCGAGCTTGCGGAACGGCGCCAGGCAATGATCGCCGAGACCGACGGAGCGCGGGCCCAGGCCGAGGTCGAGCTTGGTCGCCTGCGTCGCGAGCTTCAGCATAAGGACACGGCGTGGGGCGAGCGCATGCTCGCCAAGGAGTCCGAGCTGATCGGCCAGCGCTCTCGTGCCGACGAGCTGGCCGGGCGCCTGTCCCGTGAGGAAGAGGCGCGGACCGCCGCGCTGCGCGACAAGCTCGAGCTCGAGAAGCAGCTCGAGGGCTTGCGCGAGCAGTCGGGAGCCCAGCAGGCGTCCCTGCGCGCCCTCCAGGACCGCCTCGCGTCGACCGAGGCGGACAAGGCCCGTCTAGAATCGGAGAAGACCGAGCTCGAGCGTCTGTCCACCGCTCAGGCGGCGCAGGTGCAGGGCACGCAGGAAGCGATCGAAGCGACCCGCCTCCAGCTTGCTCGGGAGACTCAGACCGGGAAGATCCTTCAGAACGCGAGAGAGCAGGCGGAGAAGGCGCTCGCCGCTCAGCGCACGGAGCTGGCGCGCAGCCTTCAGGCGCAGAAGTCCGAGTTCGAGCAGCTCCTGAAGTCGGAGAAGGAGCGCGCCGACGCGGCGATCGCGAAGATGGTTCTCGAGCGCGATGAGGCGGTGGCCGCGGCGACGGAGAACGCGGAGATCCGCATCGAGAAAGCGAAGGTCGGGCTCAGCGAAGCCTCGGCCGGCGAACGGGCGAGCCTGAACGCCGAGGCGGCACGGGCGCGCGAGGCGGCCGAGGAGGCCGAGCGGCGCGCGACCGACCTTCAGGTCGCCGTGGATGCGGCGCGCGTCGAGATCGCCGATCTGTCGGTCAAGCTTGAGGAATGCCGAAAGGCGTCCTGGACCAGCAAGCTCTTTAAGAAGGAGGGCGACCCCGAGTGATCACTTTGCACAAGCTCAACGGCCTCCCGGTCGTCATCAATGCCGAGCTCATCGAGACGCTCGAGCCCGGCCCCGAAACGATGGTCCATCTCGCGACCGGGAATAAGATCCCGGTGGTGGAAAAGGCTGACGAGATCGTCGCGAAAGTGGTGGAATACAGGAAAGCCGTGAATTCTTCCGGCAGGGCCGTCAATCCGATCGCGGGCTATGAACGGCAGAAAAGCTAAGGAGCCGAACTCTTAATGGATATCGCCACAATCGCCGGCATCTTCACCTTCTTCGGGCTGACGGTCTTCATGATCTTCCACAGCGAAGGCATGAACGGCTTCAAGCCGTTCATGAACCTGGAGGCCGTGTTCATCGTGATGGGCGGCACGGTCTGCGCGACCTTGGTGAACTACCCGCTCGCTCAGGTCATCGGCGTCGGCAAGATCATCAAGAAGACCCTGACCTCGCACGGCGAGGACGACACCTCCGAGATCGTCGTGACCTTCGTCAACCTCTCGCAGAAGGCGAAGAAGGAGGGTTTCCTGGCGCTCCAGGGCGACCTCAAGGGCATCAAGAACGATTTCCTGCGCCGCGGCGTCCAGCTCGTGGTGGACGGTGCCGACCATGAGTTCATCCGCAACATGCTCGAGACCGAGATCGGCTTCATCCGCGAGAGGCATAAGGGCGGCGCCGAGATCCTCAACGCGCTCGGCACCTACGCGCCCGCCTTCGGCATCATCGGCACCGTGCTGGGCATGATCATGATGCTTTCCTCGATCGATGACGTCGCCCAGGTCCCGCGCCGCATGGCGCTGGCGCTGTCCGCGGCCTTCTACGGCCTGGGCTCGGGCTATCTGATCTTCCTGCCGATGGGCGGCAAGCTGCGTGCGCGTTCGGAAGAGGAATTGCTGATCAAGGAGATCATCATCCGCGGCGTCCTGCTCCTCCAGAGCGGCGCCACGCCGTCCGTCGTCGAGGCCAACCTCAAGGCGTACCTGCCGCCGGCCCAGCGGCTCATCGTGAAGGGGCCGCCGGCCCCGGGAGCGCCGGGAGCGCCGACCGCCGCGTAAGGGTAAAAACCGATGCCAATGCGCGCGCCGAAAGGCTTCATCGACATCAGCGACCCCAAGGTCTGCCAGGTCGGCCATCCTGCGCCGCCGTGGATGGCCAGCTACGCCGATCTGATGACCGAGCTCGTATGCTTCTTCGTCATTCTCTACGCGCTCTCCGCGTCTCTGAACAAGGAGGTGCAGAAGGCCGCCGCGGACGTCAAGGAGATGATCGACAAGGGCGAGATGAAGGGCGACGTCAAGATCGACAAGGACGGGCTCAAGATATCCATCGAAGAGCAGGGCGGCGCGTCGTTCTTCGGCATCGGCGCGGCCGAGCCGACCCCTGAGATCGACGGCAAGCTGGCGATGCTGACGCCCGCGCTGGCCAAGCTCGCTCTGAGCCATGAGATCCTCGTCGAGGGCCACACCGACGGCCAGAATATCCACAACGACTACTTTGACTCCAACTGGGAGCTGTCCACCGCGCGCGCGACGAGCGTTGCGCGCCTGCTCATCGAGAAGTATAAGATGCCCGCCGCGAACCTGGGCGCCGTCGGCTATGGCGGTAATCGTCCGGTCGCCACGAACGACACGCCTGAGGGCCGGGCCAAGAATCGCCGCGTCGTGATCTTCGTCAAGAGCTCCTCGCTCAAGAAGCCGGATGCGAAAGAGGCCGGGACGCCCACCGCGGTCATGGACGCCAAGGCGCTTGCGCCCGTCGCGCCCGCCGCGTCCGGGCCGCCGGCGGAAGTGATCCGTAATACTGAAAATCCTGAATCTCCGTCGGCGGCGCCGCCCGCACAGGGGGGCGCGCAATGATAGAATACAGCGTGAGCAACCTCCGCCCGATCGCCGTCGGCCTCGTGGCCCTGCTGTTCGTCGCGTGCGGTCCCTCGAACAAGAACGTCGTCGTCGAGGACTTCGCCGAGGGCCGCATCGTCGACCTGTCCATCACCGAGAAGCTGACCGGCACCTCGGAGTTCCTGCTTTTTTCAACCGCCAAGAAGACCCAGTTCCTGGACGGCTACATCCAGGGCGTCATCACCGACTACCAGGACAATCCCGTGCAGGGCGTCGTCGTGCGCGCGGTCGCCAGCGGCGAGAACACCCTCGAGGAAGGCGAGGCGCGGCCCTCGGGCTTCGCGACGAGCTCCTTCGATCCGGGCGTCTCTGACACGAACGGCTTCTACCGCATCCGCTTCAGCCTTCCCATCCTGAGCAAGAAGGTGGACATCCGCGGCCGCATGCTCTATAACCCGGGCTGGGAGCAGGAGCGCGACAACCTCGGCAAGGCGTACGAGCCGCAGACCAAGCAGAGCCAGTTCCGCCTGTTCTACGACCGCAAGAACGGCCGCATCATCTTCTCCGAGGGAGTGCGCAAGACCGTCGTCTCGGCGGTGACCGCAAAGGGCGCGGCGAAGGCTCCGTCCCTGCCCGGCACCGAGGCGCCCAAGGCCATCGAAAAAGCCAAGCCCACCGGCGGCGAGCCGGCCGCGGCAGGCGGCGACGATCTCTTCAAAGGATTCGGCTTCGGACAGTGACGGCCTACCTCGACCACAACGCGACGACGCCCGTCCGGCCGGAGGTCGTGGACGCGATGCTGCCGTGGCTTCGCGAGGGCTATGGGAATCCGAACTCAGTGTACTCTCTCGGCCAGCGCGCGCGCGCTGCCGTGGAGCGCGCCCGCGAGCAGGTCGCAAGCCTGCTCGGCGCCTCCGACTCCTCGGAGATCGTGTTCACCTCCGGCGGCTCCGAGTCCGACGTGTTCGCCATCGCCGGCGGGGCGTGGCAGGCCTATGACGAGAGCAAGGGCAAGCGCCGAAAGATCGTCACGACGAAGATCGAGCACGACGCGATCCGCCTTCTGGCCGGCCAGCTGCGCCGCCGGGGCCTCGAGGTTCTTGAGGCCGGCTGCGGCGCCGACGGCGTGGCGAGCATCGATGAGCTGAAGAGCATGCTCGATGACGCGACCGCCGTGCTCAGCGTCATGCACGCCAACAACGAGACCGGCGTGCTTCAGCCGGTGGCCGGGATCGCCGGCCTGGCGCGCGCCGCGGGCGCTTTGATCCATACGGACGCCGTGCAGTCGCTCGGCAAGATGAAGATCGACGCCAGGGCTCTCGACGTGGATCTTCTGGCGATCTCAGGGCACAAGGTCAACGCGCCTAAGGGCGTCGGCGCGCTGTTCGTGCGGCGCGGCGTGCGCCTGGCTCCTCTCGTCACCGGCCATCAGGAGAAGAACCGCCGCGGCGGGACCGAGAACACGGCCTCGATCGTCGGCTTCGGCCTCGCCTGCGAGATGGCGGGCCGCGAGCTGTCCACCGCCGGCTCCCATGCCCTCGCGTTGCGCAAGAAGATCGAGGCGGGCGTGCTGCGCGTGCCCGGCGCGCGGCTCAACGGCCACGCCGAGCTTCGCCTGCCCAACACCGCGCACTTCAGCTTCGACGGGATCGATGGGCATCACCTCGTCGTCGCGCTCGATCTCGAAGGGATCTGCGTTTCGAGCGGGCCCGCCTGCTCCTCGGGCGCCTCGACGCCGTCGCACGTGCTGACCGCCATGGGAGTCGCGCCGGACCTCGCGACCGGCTCGATCCGCGTCTCGGTCGGCTGGGGCAGCACCGACGCCGACGCCGACCGCCTGCTCGCGGTCCTGCCGAAGGCCGTCGAAAAGCTCCGGGCGGCCGCGAAGGTGGCCGCGTGAGCCGCCGCCGGATCCTCGTCGCGATGAGCGGAGGGGTGGACTCCTCCGTCGCCGCCGCCCTCGTCCACCAGCGCGGGGACGAGGCCGTGGGCGTGACGATGAAGCTCCTCGCGCGCGGCGAGACCGGCTTCGGGTGCTGCGGTTCGCCGGCCGACGTGGATGACGCCAAGCGCGTCGCGGAGACGCTGGGGATCTCGCATTACGTGTCCGATATGGCCGAGATCTTCGCGTCGAAGGTGATCCGTCCCTATCTCGACGCCTATCTCGGCGGTACGACGCCCAACCCGTGCGTGGAGTGCAACCGCTCGCTCAAGTTCGGACATCTGCTCGCGCTGTCCGAGGCCTGGGGCTGCGACGCGGTCGCGACCGGGCATTATGCGCGCGTGCGGAACGGCCGCCTGCTCAAGTCGCTCGAGCCGGGCAAGGACCAGAGCTACTTCTTATACTCGCTCGACGCCAAGTCATTGGCGCGCGCCGAGTTCCCGGTCGGAGAGCTGAGCAAGGACGCGGTCCGGGCCAAGGCGCGGGAGCTCGGGCTTAAGACCGCGGATAAGGCTGAGAGCATGGAGACGTGCTTCGTGCCCAACCGCGATGTGCGGGGGTTCGTCGCGGCGCACGCTGACTCGGAGGCGCCGGGCATCGCGGCGGGGCCGATCCGGGATCGCGAGGGGCGGGAGCTCGGGCGACATAACGGCCTGGCGGCGTACACCATCGGGCAGCGCTCGGGCTTGGGCCTGAGCGGCCCGGAGCCGCGCTACGTGGTTCGAATTGACGCTGCCTCGAACGCCGTCATCGTGGGCAGCGTCGACGAATTACAGATGAGAGCAATCACCGTGGGAGCCCTCACCTGGAACGGCGAACGGAATGGGGGAACCTTCCGGGCCGAAGTTCGAATCCGGCATCGGCATACGCCGGCCGCGGCCTCGATCGAACAGAACAACGACGGAACCGCAACTATTTATTTTGATGAATCTCAGCGCGCGCCCGCGCCGGGGCAGGCGGCGGTGATCTATTCGGGCGATGAAGTCGTCGGCGGCGGCACGATACTGCGCTCGATCGGGGGAGGCTCGTGATGAAGATCATTTTGACGGCGGCGGTGCTGCTCACGGCGGGCTGCGCCGGCCTGTTCGGCAAGGACGAGGCGGCGGTCGACTTCGACAAGGAGACGAGCGCCAACGAGGCGAAGGTCAAGGAGGACCGCGCGCGCTCGAGCCTGGCCCAGCTCGAGACCCGCCTGTCGGACTACACGAAGACCGAGAATAAGATCCCCGCCAAGCTCGAGAGCCTCGTGCCGAAGTATCTCGCCGAGATCCCCTCGCTCGACCTCCCGGTGTGCGGCCGCGAATCGAACAAGGTCGAGGTGTATTCTCCCGAGATCCTGCGTGACGGCCAGGTGGACGGCTCGCGTCTTCGCGGCACCGGCCACTGGGGCTATGTGTTCACCGACGACCGGATTGTGATCTTCGTGGACTGCCTGAAGCCTTCGCTGCGCGGCGTGCCCTGGTATCAGGAGCGCGGCGTCTACTAGAGCCGCTGTGGCGGCTATCCACGTGGATAGTTGTTGCACATCCGGTTCTTCTGTTGGGTGAGACCGCGAACCTGAGAGCTTATCCCCAGCACTTCCAACGTTGGAAACGCGGGGGATAACTTCGCCGGATCTCTAGGTGTAGCGGCGGCGGAACTCGGCTTCGTCTCCGATCGGGGTAAGGCCGGTCGCGCGGCGCGCGAGATGCGACGCCATCCCGATTCCTAGGTACGACAGCGCGTGCAGCTCCCGCAGCAGCGGCTTCGTGCGCAGGAATTTTTTGAGATCCGGCGAAGGCTGCGGCCAGTCCGGGATCTCTCCGACGGGCTTGCCCTCCAAAGTGAGCAGGTGCGTCCTGCACTCCGCGCTCGAGCCGAGCTTCCGGCAGGCGGCGTCGACCGCCGCCTCGGCCATCACGCGGTAGTCCGACATCTTGCCGCCGCCGATCGTGAGCAGGCCGGCCACGCCGTCGCGCGTCTCGTGATCGAAGACCTCGAAATCGCGCGACAGGAGCTTCTCAGCGCCGGGCTGGCCGAGAATGGGACGGGAGCCCACGATGGTCGAATCGTGGCGCTCGGGCCAGGATTTGAAGTAGCGCTTCACCGAGCGCGTCAGGTAGCCGATCTCCTCGTCGGTCGTACGCGTGAGGTCCGGATCAACCGGCCCGGGCATGTCCGTGGGTCCGACCCAGGTGCCGAGTGGGGAGGGCACGACGAAAACATAGCGTGAGCGGTCCTCGGCCTCGAGAAGAAGGCCGACGGGGCTCAGCGCCTTGTCCTTGTAGATCAGGTGCGTGCCTTTCATCAGGCGCAGGGGCATGCGCACGCCGGCGAGCGAGGAGACCTTGTCGATCCACGGGCCCGCGGCGTTGATCGTGATCTTGCCGCGCAGCTCGCGTCCGCCCGCACTGACGCCGGCCACCCTCGCGCCGTCCTTGAGCACCGAGGTCACCGGCGTGTCGAGCAGGATCTCAGCGCCGGCCGCGCGCGCGGAATCGAGCGTGCGGCGCGCCAGGCCTTCCGCGTCCACCCACCACTCGTCGAAGACCAAAGCGCCGAGCAGGCCCTCGGGTGCCAAGCCCGGCACGACGCGCAAAGCTGCCTCGGCGGTCATGCGCAGATGCGGGCGGCCGTACTTCATCGGCTGAAAGCGGTCGTACTGCTCGAACAATGTTTCGACGGTCTCGAGGCCGCGGCTGTGTCCTTGGTAGACCGGCCAAACGATCGGCAGGCGCGTCAGAAGATCGCCCGAGGTGCGCACGATGTGCCCGGAGTCCCAGCACGAGGAATGCGTGGTGAGGCGGTCGTAGAGCAGGTAGCGCACGCCGCCGTGGATCAGGTGAGTGGAGGCCGCCGTCGTGCCGCCTCCGGGCTTGCCGCGCTCCAGAAGGCATACCTTCAATCCCCGGAGAGCGGCGTCGCGGGCCACGCCCGCGCCGGTGACGCCTCCGCCGATGATGACGAGGTCGAAATCGCTCATTATAGCCAGAGTGTACGAAATGGTAGAATCCCGTTTCATGGCCCGTTCCCGTTTTTACCTTCTCGCGCTCCTCGCGTTCCTGTCCGTCGGAGCCGGCTCCGTCTTCCTCCGCCAGCTTCTTGAGGGGATGCCCCCGATCCACACGCTCGAGGACTACGCGCCGTCCCTGACCACGCGCGTGTTCGACTCCAAGGGCACGGTGATCTCCGAATTATCCATCGAGAAGCGGGCGCTGCTGCCTCTGTCGAAGATCCCCGTGGATTTACAAAACGCCGTCATCGCCGTGGAGGACGACGCCTTCTTCAAGCACTGGGGCATCTCGCCTAAGGGCATCCTGCGCTCGTCGGTGCGCAACCTCATCGCCCGGCGCGTGGTGCAGGGCGCGTCTACGATCACCCAGCAGCTCGCCAAGCAGATCTTCCTCAAGCCCGAACGGAAGTTCACGCGCAAGATCCGCGAGGTGCTCCTCGCGCTCGAGATCGAGCGCAATTTCTCGAAGCCCGAGATCCTCCAGCTGTACCTGAACCAGGTCTATTTCGGCGAAGGCGCCTACGGCGCCCAGGCCGCCGCGCGCAACTACTTCGGCAAGGAGGTCTCGGAGATGACCCTGGCCGACTGCGCCCTCCTGGCCGGCCTCATCCGCGCGCCGCGCGCCAACTCCCCGTTCTTCAAGCCCGAGAACGCACGCAAGCGCCGCGCGGTCGTGCTTCAGCGCATGCTGGATGAGAAGCTCGTCACCTTGGCCGAGGCGAACGCGGCCAATGCCCAGCCGATCCCGCTCGTCAAGCCGCTCGGCTTCGACTCCCAGGCGCCGTTCTTCGTCGAGCACGTGCGCCGCCGGCTCGAGCATAAGTTCGGCACGGCGACCGTCTGGCGCGGCGGCCTCAAGGTCTACACGACCCTCGACCTGGACATGCAGAAGAAGGCCGAAGAGATCATGGAGAAGGCCCTGGTCGAGTTCGACATCAAGGCCGCGGTCGAGCACGAGAAGAAGCTCAAGGAGCTGCTCGCGACGGGCGAGCCGCTCCCGCCCGAGATCTCGACTGCTCCCCTTGCGAAGATCCAGGGGGCCTTCGTCGTCATCGACATCAAGACCGGGGCCGTGCGCGCGATGATCGGCGGCCGCGACTCGCATTTCAACCGCGTGACCCAGGCCAAGCGCCAGCCCGGCTCGACGTTCAAGCCCTTCGTCTGGGCCGCGGCTCTCGGCTCGGGCATGACCGCCGCCTCGATGGTGGACGACACGCCGCTCGCGTTCTACTTCGATGGCCGCGACTGGCGCCTGCTCGAGGGAGCGACCGACCAGTACTCGATCAACCTCGCGACCCAGCCGTTCGCGGCCTCGCCCGATTTCAAGATCTGGGTGCCGGGCAACTACGACGGCAAGTTCCTCGGCCGCGTCACCTTGCGCAGGGCGCTCTCGCAGTCGCGCAACATCTCCTCGATCAACCTGATCACCCAGGTCGGTCCGCCGCTTGTCGTCGAGCTGGCCAAGCGCGTCGGCATCCGCTCCGAGCTCGAGCCCGCGCCCGCCCTGGGGCTGGGCGCCTCGGTGGTCACGCCGCTCGAGATGACGGCCGCCTTCGGCACCTTCGCCAACGGCGGCATCGCGGTCGCGCCCTACACGCTCGAGCGGGCCGAGGATGCCAGCGGCAAGCAGCTCGAGGGCCACCTCCCGTCCGACAAGGAGGCGATGACGCCGCAGCTCGCGTATCTCGTCGTGAACCTCATGAAGGGCGTCGTGCAGAACGGGACCGGCAGCCACGCCAGCCGCCTCGGCCGGCCGCTCGGCGGCAAGACCGGGACCTCCAACGACAATCGCGACCTTTGGTTCATCGGATTCACGCCCGACCTTGTCGCGGGAGCGTGGATGGGCTACGACGACTTCACCTCGCTCGGCCGCAAGGACTGGACCGGCGGCTCCACCGTCGTGCCGTGGTGGACGGAGATCATGGGCGAGATCCTGAAGGATTATCCGAAGCGCGACTTCCCGGCGCCGTCGGGCATCGTCTTCGCCGCGATCGACAAGACGCAGGGGCTCCTGTATCAGCCGGCGTGCCCGAAGGCGAACAAGCTGCTCGAGGCGTTCGCGCAGGGCACCGAGCCGAAGGAATACTGCGACCCGAACAGCAAGGGGCCCGAGGTCATCACGCTTTCGACCGACACTTTGAATACGACGGCCATCCCCGACGGCGGCTACGGCCAGTTCAAGCCGTCCACGGCCGCGGCGCCCGCACCCGCGCCCAGCGACGATCCTGACGCGCCTCCGGCGCTGCCGACCGACACCGAGCTCGAGCCGGCGCCGGCCTTCGGCGAAGACGCCGGTAACCTGCAGTAGCTTTTACAGGTAAACGCGCGGAGCGCGCGAGGCGGTGCGGCGGACGGGGAGCTCGACCGCGTCGCCGGGCTTGATGGCGGGAAGCCCCGTCGCGTCCACGAGCACGTGCGAGATGCCGCAGCGACCGACGAACGGTAGATTGACGCCGTCGCGCTTGGCCCAGAACGACTGGCTGGCGCCCAGGCCGATCAGGCGCTCGGCGGGCTGCATCGTCAGGCCGTCGGCGTAGCCGACCGGGAGCGTGGCGATCCTCATCCTTCGGGGGACGAGGTACTCGCTCGCGTAGCCGATCGACGCACCCTTGGCGGCCTCGCGCACCGAGATCACGCGCGCGAAGAAGCGCCACGGCATCTTGAGCGCGGGCGGCCGGATCTTCGAGCGGTTGATGCCGTAGAGCAGGTTCCCGACGCAGGCGAGGTCGAAGCGGCGGTGGGGGAAATCCATGAACACGGTCGAGTTCGCCGCGCGCAGGCGCAGGCTCGGGTCGAGGCGTTTGTAGGGAGCGGCCAGGCGCTCGAAGGAGCCGAGCTTCTCCTCGGCCTCAACGGCGTTTTTTCCGGGCATGTAGCCGAGATGAGCGGCAAGGCCGTCGACCGTGACGCCGCGCAGACGGCCGAGCGCCTTCATCAGCGCGGCGAGGTCGCGCGGGGCGGCGCCCCAGCGCGCGAGGCCGAATTCAACATCCACCTGCAGGCGTATCTTTTTGCCTTTGGCCGCGCGGTGAAGCGCCTTGGCCTGGATGAGAGACTCGATCACCGGGATCACGCCAAGCTTCAGGGCCTCGGCGGAGTCCTCGGGCAGGAACGGCGTGAGCATCTGGATCGGCGCCTTGATGCCGGCCTTGCGTAGGACCGCCGCTTCGGCGAGGTCGCGCACGCCGAGGCGCTCGGCTCCGGCTTTCAGGACGACCTTCGAGACCTCGACCGCGCCGTGTCCATAGCCGTCGGCCTTCACCGCGGCGACGAAGCCCGCGCCTTTCGGCATCTGGGACTTGATCCACGCGGCGTTGCCGGCGATCACGCTCAGGTCGATCTCGACCCATTTCATCAAGGAGGGGGTGCCCATCGCAGCTATCTTATTAAAAAATCGGCCGACTGCCCCCGCTATGATATCGGTGCTATGCAGCTCTCGCGACCAAGACTCCGCATTGGAGCTAATGCGAAGTGTGTCGAATAAGACACATGAACTCGCACCGGAACGAGTGATTATCACCAGTCAGAGCCTGTGAACGGCAGAGGCTCGGTTTCAAGCCGTGTGGCGGCAGTTGGCACCAACAGCCGGCGCGTAATCGGGAGATGGCGGCGGAAAATAAGTAAAATGGGCTCATGTCGACACTGAAAATGGGCACGCGCGGCTCTCCTCTCGCGCTCGCGCAGTCGGGCGCGGCGGCGCGACTTCTCGAGAAGCTCAATCCGGGTCTGACGGTCGAGACCGTCGTCATCAAGACCAGCGGCGATATGTTCGGCGCTCCATCCCCGGAGAAGGCCAAGCTTTTGCCCCAGGGCGCCAAGGGCCTGTGGATCAAGGAGCTCGAAGAGGCGCTTCTCGACGGACGCGTGGATTTCGCCACGCACAGCTGCAAGGACCTGCCGGCGATGCTCGCCGCGGGACTCTCCATCGCCGCCTATCCCGAGCGCGAGGATCCGCGCGACGCGTTCGTGGCAAGGCCCGGGCTTGACTGGGCGGAGGTGAAGGCGGGGACGCGGATCGCGACATCGTCGCTCCGGCGGCAGCTGATGCTGAGCGCCGCCAAGCCCGGCGTCGAATTGCTTCCTTTGCGCGGCAACGTGGACACGCGCCTGCGCAAGCTGGCGGACGGGGAATACGACGCGATGGTCATCGCTCTCGCCGGCCTTCGGCGCATCGGACGCGCGGACGTGCCTCATGAGGCGATGGACGTCAAGGTCATGCTCCCCGCCCCCGCGCAGGGCGCGCTGGCGCTCGAGGTGAAGAGCGATCGTCATGATGTCGCGAAGATCGTCGCCACGCTCGACCACGCGGCGACGCGTCGCTGCGTCGAGCTCGAGCGCGAGTTCCTCTCCGCCGTCGGCGGCGGCTGCGGCTCGCCTGTCGGCGCGTATGCGCAGCTGCGGGGCGACGGCGTCCATCTTGAGGCCTTCTTCGCCCATGAGGGCGAAGCGAGCGGCAAGCGCGTGTCGGGCGTGTGCGCCGACGACGCCCGCCGTGGGGCATTCGTCGCGGATCTCGCCGCCCAAGCCAAGAAGCGGTGAAGAAGATCGTCGGCGCGCCCGGCTCCGGGGCGCGGGCCTTCCTCGCCCGGCGCATACTGCAGGGCGAGCCCCCGGCCGGCATCGAAGCTCCTAAAGGGCCGTTGGTTCTCGTCCTGCCCGACGCCGACGCGGTCGAGGACATCGCCGACGCCGTCCGTGCCCTCGGGCCCTTGTTCGGCGGCAAGACCGAGGCCGTGGCCGCGTTCGGCGACGACGCGCGCGAGCGCCTGGCTTCGCTCGAGCTCCTGCGCACCGGCGTGCGGCTCGTGCTCGCCACGCCCGAGGGGCTGAACGCGCCCGCGCCGGGCCGGGCCGATTTCTCCGCGCGCACCGTCCGCTTCCGCGCCGGGGACCTGAGTCCGCGCGACAGCGCGATCGACGCGCTCGTCGCCGCCGGCTATCAGCGCGTCGAGTTCGTCGAAAGCCCCGGCGAGTTCGCGGTGCGCGGCGCCGTGCTCGACTTCCACGCGCTCGAGCCCGCGGTCGCCTACCGCGTGCTCTATGACGAGGACCGAGTGGCCTCGATCCGGCCTTTCGATCCGATCTCTCAGGAGCCGTCCGCGGTGCAGGCTTCCGCCGTGGCCACGCCTGCTGAAGAGCCGCAGGAGGGAGCGCGCGTCGTGGACTGGCTGACGGAGGGTGCCCTGTGGCTTCTGGGCGAAGGCGTCGAGATCGAGGTCCCCGCGGGCGTGCCCAGCCTCGTCCTCGGGCGCGGAGCCGCGGCCGACCCCGAGGAAAAGGATTTCGGCGCGCGCGCCGTCGGTCCGTTCGGCGGCGACCCGAAAAACGCGTGGGCGGAGATGAAGCGCGACGCGGCGCGCGCGCAGAAGGTCGTGCTCTTCAGCTTGAACCACGGCGAAGACGCGCGTCTTCAGGAGATTCTCGCCGAGGAGCTCCCCGACGTCCCGGTCCAGTTCCTCATCGGCCCGCTGCGCGAGGGCTTCAGGCATCCGCTGTCCGAGATGTCGGTGTTCGCGACCTCCCAGATCTTCGAGCGTGACTGGCGCGGCGTCGGCCGCTGGAAGCGCTTCGCGACGAAGGGCGTCGGGACGACGCGCTGGCGCGAGCTGAAAAACGGCGACTTCGTCGTCCACCAGGATCACGGCGTGGCGCGCTACCTGGGCCTCGAGCCCATCTCCGTGCCCGGCCACGGCCCGCAGGACTGCGTGAAGCTCGAGTACCGCGGCTCAGACAGGCTTTTTGTTCCTCTCACGGAGTTCGACCGCGTGCAGAAGTACGCGGGGGCCGAGGGCAAGCGTCCGAGGCTCTCTTCACTCGATACTCGTACTTGGGAAGAGGTCAAGAAGCAGGTCGCCGAAGGCGTGCGCGACCTGGCCCAGGAGCTCCTGCGCATGCAGGCCCGCCGCGCGGCGAAGCCCGGCCACCAATTCCCCTCGGACTCGCAGATGGAGCGCGAGTTCGCCGACGGCTTTCCGTACGACCCGACCGAGGACCAGGCCCGCGCGATCAAGGAAACGCTCGAGGATATGATGACGCCGCGGCCGATGGACCGGCTCGTCGTCGGCGACGTCGGCTTCGGCAAGACCGAGGTCGCGATGCGTGCGGCGTTCAAATGCGCGATGGGCCTCAAGCAATGCGCGGTGCTCGCGCCGACGACCGTGCTGGCGGACCAGCACTTCCGGACATTCTCAAGACGGTTGGCCGGCTTCCCGGTGCGCCTGGCGATGATGACGCGCTTTCAGACCAAGGCCGAGCAGAAGGAGATCTTGAAGGATCTCGCCTCGGGCAAGGTGGACGTGGTGATCGGAACCTCGCGCCTCCTACAGAAGGACGTGCGCTTCCATGATATCGGTCTCATCGTCATCGACGAGGAGCATCGCTTCGGGGTCACCGACAAAGAAAAATTGAAAAAAATCCGTGAGAACGTGGATGTCCTGGCCTTGTCGGCCACGCCGATCCCGCGGTCATTGCATCAGTCCATGACCGGCCTGCGCCAGATCTCCCTGATCCAGAGCGCCCCGGCCGGCCGCCAGCCCATCGTGACGCGCGTGGGCCCTTGGGATGAGCGCGTCATCTCGACGGCGATAGCCGATGAGCTCGCGCGCGGCGGGCAGGTCTACTATGTCCACAACCGCGTGCGCTCCATGGCCGACACGCTCAAGCAGATCAAGGAGCTGTCCGGCGGTGCGCGCGTCTCGATGGTGCACGGCCAGATGAAGGGGCCGGAGATCGAGAAAGCGATGTGGGACCTGGCCCAGCGCAAGAGCGACGTCCTGGTGGCCTCGACCATCATCGAGTCCGGCCTCGACATCCCGAGCGTGAACACCATGCTCGTCGAGGACGCCCAGAACTTCGGCCTCGCCCAGCTCTACCAGCTGCGCGGACGCATCGGACGCGAGAAAAGCCGCGCGTTCTGCTATCTGTTCCACCCGCCCGACGCGGAGATGGGGGATCTCGCGGAGGATGCGGTGAAGCGCCTGGACGCGCTCAAGGAATTCGGGGCATTGGGAGCAGGCATCAAATTGGCCCTCAGAGACCTCGAAATCAGAGGGGCGGGGGACCTTCTGGGCGCCAAACAGCATGGATTCATGAACGCCGTCGGCGCCGACTATTACGCCCAGCTTCTCGAGAGCGAGGTGTCCCGCTTGCGAGGTAAACGTATCGAGGAGGACGACCGGCCGGTCGAGGTGGACCTGCGCCTGTCCGCCTATATCCCTCAAGACTACCTTCCCGGCGAGATCGAACGCCTCAAGATCTATAAACGAGCGCTTCGGGCGACGCCCGAGGAGGCCCAGGCCATCCTGGAAGAGCTCGAGCGCCTGTCCGGGCCGCCGCCCGTGCCGGTCAAGAACCTTTTTGCGATGCTGACGGTGCGCGCCGAGGCCCGGCGCGCACGGGTCGCCGAGATCACCGAGAAGGAGGGCGCCGTCGAGATCCGCTGGCGCGCGGACGCGCCCCCGCATCCCGACGCCCCCGCGCGCTGGATCAAGGCCTTCGGCAAGCGCGTCTCGTTCATCCCTTCGTTCGAGGGCGACGCCGTGCGCCTGACCCTCGATGATCAGACCGCGATCGACGCCGTGCGCGCCTTCCTGGCCGCATAATCGGAACTCGCGCCGGTGCCAATGCCGGTCACTTAAGGCGGCCGCGAGTCTTACTCAGATGCTGTCCCATACATATTTGCCTTTCTGGAGAAGCCAAATATGTACGGCACGACATTTAGCTGTTCGGCTGGCGCTCGATGTTGATGGAACTTTTTCGCAGGGTCAATCGTATATATAGGATGGACATCGCTCAAACCATGCGGCAGGATTTCGAGGCAGTGGCGGCCGGCGCCGAGTTCTTAAGGCTGATCGAAGGGGCGCCTGCTGTATGGCGGGAGCGGCCGGCGCATTTCCATGTATGGCTGGCC
>CAZIBN010000058.1:0-23444 GCA_964537395.1 uncultured Elusimicrobia bacterium | reverse complement strand
GTCGCCAACTCGCTCACGCTCAACGCCCGCGATCCCCAGATCCTGATCCTGACCGGCCCGAACATGGCCGGGAAATCCACCTACCTGCGCCAGAACGCTCTGATAGCGCTCCTTGCCCAGATCGGGTCCTTCGTGCCGGCGAAGTCCGCGCGGGTCGGCATCGTCGACAAGATATTGACCCGCATCGGCGCTCAGGACGCCTTGGCCCAGGGCGACTCGACCTTCATGGTCGAGATGAAGGAGACGTCGCACATCCTGCGCGCGGCTTCGCCGCGTTCTTTAGTGATCCTCGACGAGGTCGGCCGCGGGACATCCACCTTCGACGGCATCTCGATCGCCTGGGCCGTGCTCGAGCACCTCCATTCTTCTTATGAAGCGAAGGGCGAGGATGGTCCCCGGGGACCGAGGACCTTGTTCGCCACCCACTATTTCGAGCTGACCGAGCTCGCCCAATCGTTGCCCGGAGTCGTCAACGGCAACGTAGAAGTCAAAGAGTGGTCGGGCGCCGACGGCCGCACCGAGGTCGTGTTCCTCCACAAGATCGGGCCGGGGCCGGCCGACCGCTCCTACGGCATCCATGTCGCGGCGCTGGCGGGCCTTCCCGCCTCGCTGATATCTCGCGCACAGAAAATACTCGCCGGTCTCGAGAACGAGTCCGGCGCCGGCCGCCTGAACGCCCGCGTCCTCCATGAAGAAACGGCCGTGTCGCCCGAGCTTCCTCTCTTTGAGGAAAATCCGATCTTGCGCACGCTCAAGCTCATCAACCCAGAAACCATGACGCCGATAGAAGCGTTACAGGCGTTAAGCGCCTTGAAGAAACAAATTTAATGCCCATCATCCAAAGATTAACGGAAGAGGTGTTCTCGCGAATAGCGGCCGGCGAGGTGGTGGAGAGACCGGCATCACTTCTCAAGGAACTGATCGAGAACTCGTTGGACGCCCATTCGACGAGCATTGATATCGAGGTCTTTGGAGCCGGAAAAACAAGCTTAAGGGTATCTGACAACGGCGTCGGCATGGATGCCGACGACGTGAAGCTTTGTCTTGAACGTCATGCCACCAGCAAAATAACCGCGTTCGAGGATTTAGATCGATTGCATACCTTCGGCTTCCGCGGCGAGGCTTTGTACGCGATCGCCGCCGTCTCCAAGGTCACGATCACCAGCGCCCAGCAAGACGCCAAGACCGGGTGGCGCGTGACGAGCGAGGGCGGCAAGGTCACCAACGGCCCGGCGCCCGCAGTGCCCGGCACGACCGTGTTCGTCAAGGACCTTTTCTACAACACGCCCGCGCGCCTCGAGTTCCTCAAGTCCGACGGCTCCGAGCGCTCGCGCCTGGCCGCGGTGATCGAGGAGGCCGCGCTCGCCAACCCCGGGGTGCGCTTCACCTATAAATCGGAAGGCCGCCAGGTCCTGCGCTTCGAGCCCGAGGACTCGGGCGATTTCTTCACCGATTTCGACATGCGCGCCGCGGCCGTGCTCGGCGACGACCTCGCGGGCGGCCTGCTGCCCATCGACGTCGAGCGCCCCGGCGTGCGCGTGCGCATGCTCGTCTCTCCGTTCGACAAGATGCCCTCCTCGCGCAGCTTTCAGTACTTCTTCGTCAACAAGCGCCCGGTGTCTTCGAAGATCCTGCACACGGCGCTGTACAAGGCCTACGGCGACCAGCGCCCCGCCGGCAAGCAGCCGGTGTGCGTGGCACTCCTCGAGCTCAATCCCGACGCGTTCGACGCGAACGTCCACCCGGGCAAGCGCGAGGTGCGCTTTAAAGAGGACGGAGAGATGTTCGCCATCGTCTCCGGCCTCGTCGCCTCCGCGCTCGCGAAGGCGAAGGCCGCGGCACCGATCACGATCGCGGAGCCGGAGCCTGCATCCGTGGTGAACGACGCGCCCATGCCGGCGGCGTCGAACGCTCCGGATACCGACCACTACTTGGGTGGCCGCGGCTTTATTCCCGAGGGGTTCAAGCAGCTCAAGCTCAGCTCCGCCGTCGCCATGGGTGCGCCCGAAGGCGCGCCGATCTGGTACACGCCCCCCTTCCGTTATCTGGGCCAGATCGAGCGCAGCTTCATGCTGTTCGAGGCCAACGGCGGACTTTTCATCCTCGACCAGCATGCGGCGGCCGAGCGGGTGCTCTACGAGAAGCTCATGGGCGAGATCGAGGACGGTGGCGCCAAGTCGCAGAAGCTGATGATCCCCGTCCCCATCGATCTCCCGGCGTCCGCCGTACGGGCGGTTCTTGACAAAGCAGACCGGCTGCACAAAATAGGTTTTGAGGTCGCGGCGTTCGGCAAGAACGGGCTGCACGTCACCGCGGTTCCCGCCCTTTTTTATCAGGCCGACGATATCAAGAAGCTGGTCCATCGCATCATCGACAGCCTGTCCGATCCTGTCGATGAGGCCGAGCGCCTGCGGCACGATGCCACCGCGACGATCGCCTGCAAGGCCGCCGTGAAATCGCACGATCGCCTGGGCGAGGAGGAGGCCTACAAGCTCCTCGACGCTCTCCGGGACTGCAAGGACGGCTCGGCCTGTCCGCACGGCCGCCGCGCCATGCTGGCCCTTAACCGCGACGAGCTCGCGCGGCGCTTCCAGCGCCCCGGAGCCGTGCCTCTCTAATGACAGCCAAACCGCACGCCACCCCTCACCACGCCCACGCGCATACGCGCGGCCACCTCCGCAGGCTGTTCGAAGCTCTCTTCGCCTTCATCGTCTGCCTCGCGCTGTACGCTCTCGTGATGACCGGCTCGGTGTGGTTCCCGCTGTTCCTCGGCGGCGCGAAGATCAAGCCGCTCGTCGCCTTCGTGCTCATGCCGATGGACGTCGCGATGCTCGGCTGGAACCAGCCCTGGTACATCCTGACCTTTCATCTGGGCACGACCGCCCTGGCTTTGGCTCTGTCCAAGACCGGCACGGAGAGGCAGTTCAAGCTCATGCTGATCACCTTCGTGACCTGCGCCCTCGTCAGCGCCGTCAACGACGCGATCAAGGCCTACCGCGTCCTGCATCATCCCCACCCGGCGAAATAACCCCATGATGCCCGACCTCGACCGGATCTACGACCGGGCTTTCTTCGAGGAGTGGGGGCCGAACCACGAGAAGTACGTCAAGTCGGCGGAGATCATCACCGACATCCTCCACGAGCGGTTCCGGCCGAAACGGCTCGTCGACCTTGGAGCCGGCTGCGGGGTCTACGGCCATCGCTTCGCGATACACGGCGTCGAGGTCTTGACCATCGACGGCGTCGTTCCTCCCGCCGAGCACTCCTATCCGGTTTCGATCCATGCGCGGGATCTGACCGTGCCCTTCGAGAACATCTGGGGCTCGTTCGACCTGGCCCTCTGCCTCGAGGTCGCGGAACACATCCCCGAGGCGCTCGCGGACGCCTTCCTCGACAACATCCTGCGCTTCAGCGACCGCCTCGTCCTCTCCGCGGCCCAACCCAACCAAGGCGGGCACCACCACGTCAACGAACAGCCCAAGCGCTATTGGGTCGCCAAGCTCGCCGCGAAGGGATTCTCCTATAACCGCCGCGAGACCGGGCTCGTCCTGACGGCGCTCACGGCGGCCCGTCCTCCCTACATGTGGATGGTCGAGCAGATCAGCGTTTACGACCGGTCGAAGATCACAGCCGGCGCCAAGGACCGGCTCCCCTTCTCCGTGCCGGCACCGCGCTGATGCTCGAGCGCTTCAAGAAGTTCTACCGCGAGAACGAGCCGGCCTGCACGGTCGGATTTTTCGTCGCGGGCTTCCTCTTCGATACGCTCGCCGTCGGCCGCATCGACAAGCTCCACAACATCATCCACCAGGCGAGCTACCTCGCGCTGTGCGCGTTCTTCACGTCCCTCGAGCTGCGCGAACGCCACGGCGGCTTCACCCCGCCCGAGCGCTTCAAGACCGCCTGGCGCTACCACGCGGGGGCCACGCACTTCATGCTCGGAACCTTGCTCAACATCTACACGCTCTTCTTCTTCAAGAGCGCCTCCATGGGGGCCTCGTTCCTCTTCCTCCTGCTCCTCGCCGTCCTGCTCGCGATCAACGAGCTCAAGCCGTTCGAAAGCTCGGGGACCTTGCTGCGCATGTCCCTGTTCAGCCTGTGCCTCGTCTCCTACTTCACGTACCTGATACCGACGCTCATGGGCCGCATCGGCGCGCTTCCCTTCCTCGGCTCGATCCTCGGGGCGTCGGTGTGCATCGCCGGGCTGACCTGGCGGCTTTACGCCCGCATGCCGGACCAGAAGGAATCCACCCGAAGGCACGTGGTCTATCCCTTCGCCGCGGTCGCGGCCTTGTTCACCATCCTCTATTTCGCCAAGGTCATACCGCCGGTGCCCCTCTCGCTGTCGGAGATCGGCATCTATCACGAGGTGCGCCGCGAGGGGGAGCGCTTCGCGCTCAGCTCGACGCGTCCCCGCTGGAAATTCTGGCAGCGCGGCGACCAGGCCTTTCTCGCGCGGCCCGGCGACGCGATCTACTGCTGGATCAGCGTCTTCTCCCCGACGAACTTCCGGGAGCGGCTTGAGGTGCACTGGCGCTTCCAGGAGGCGGACGGTTGGGGCGAGCCCGAGATCATCCCGTTGCCGATCACCGGGGGCCGCGACGCCGGCTGGCGCGGCTTCACGGCCAAGGCCAAGCACAAGCCCGGCCGCTGGCGGGTCTCGGTCGTGACGTCGGACGGCCGTGAGCTCGGCCGCATAGACCTGACTGTTACACCGGACGGCTCCACAACACCGCGTAAAAGCCGTATCGTCTGGCGCTGAGGCCGACGCGCCGGCGAAGTTCCCTTGCTCGGCGACCATCCCTTCGGTGGTTCTGTGCTTTAAAGCAAAGAACCAGAGAAGAACGCCCGCGCAGGGGCACCGGAAAAATTCCGGGAATATGGAATCACGCCACGCATGTATGTTTTAACCGGGGAAAACCGTATTATCTGGACGGAGAACCATGATGAACAACAAAGGACCTCTCGTCGCCGCGCTGTTCGTCGCCGCCGTCGCCGCCATCGGGCTTTACGGCGCGCGCTCGTTCCTTAAATCAGCTCCCGACGCCCCGGGCCTGTCGTCGGCCCCGGCCGAGGCGCCGGCCGCCATCCCGGCGAACCTCCCCGCGCTCGAAAACAGCGATGAGCTCTTCCGACAGCGTGCTGGCGTGCTGTCGCCCGACACCATGCTCTCAAATTGGCTCAAGCAGGAGTCGCTCATCCCGCGCCTGGCCGCCGCGCTGAACATGATCGGCAATGGGCGCTTCCCCCGCGAGATCTTCGCCGCGTTCGCGCCCCGCGGGAGATTCATGGTCCTCAAGAAGAACGGCGGGACCTTCATCGATCCCGCCGGATTCGCGCGCTACGACGCCTTCGCGGCCATGGTCGGCAAGGTGGACGCCGTCGCCGCCGCGAAGGTCCTCGAGGAGCTGCGGCCGCTGTTCGACGCGGCCCTGCACGGCCTCGGGGAGAAGCGCGTGACCTTGCGCGAGGCGTTCCCGGCCGCGGCCGACGAGCTGATGCAGACTCCCGTGCTCGAGGGCGACATCGCCCTTAAGGAAGGCAAGAAGGGCATCGGCTGGGTCTACGCCGAGGAGCGCCTGGAGAGCCGGAGCCTCGTGCAGAAGCAGCTCATGCGCATGGGGCCCAAGAATCAGACCGCGGTGCAGGCCAAGCTGCGAGCCCTGACTTTGGCTTTAGCGAACTAAGGCTTGATGACGTTGTCGGAAGGGATCAGGAAGATGTTCTTGACGATCATCCGTCCGCCGTCGCGCCAATCCTGGATCCGGACCTGGTCGAAGCCGACGCCCTTGTAGTAGACGCGGTGGTGGGCGAAGGCGCCAAGCTGCGCGGAATTGGTCAGGCCGTTGCCGCCGTTGCGCGTGACGAGAGTCAGCCACGTGGCGCCGGGATCTTTCTCGGTGACTGTCGCGATCACGCCGATGGAGCCGTCCTCGCTGACGAAATAGCGCTCGTCCTGCGGGGTCATCGGCTCGCCGAGCGTCTCGGTGCGGCGCGTGCAGCTCTTGAACTTGAGCGTCGCGGTGCGCGGGGACGCATCGGGGTTGGTGCCGTCGGTGAGCCACAGCACGAGCGTCTTGCTCTGCCAGTCGCTCGACATCGCGTCCTGGGGGCAAGGGTTGTCGATCTGGGCGGCCTGGGCGGGCGCGGCGAGAAGGGCGGCGGCAAGAAGGGATGCGATGATCATGGACGTGGAACCTCCGGGTCAAAACGACCCTGTAGTTATTATAACCCGATTCCGGCTCGCCGCATGAGCCAAAAGGCCCTAACCACTTATGTTGCTAGTCGACGAGTTATCCCCAGCACTTTCAACGTTGGAAGTAATGGGGATAACTTCGTCGTCGAGATATCGGCAAGTCGGCGGAGGTCGCACCGTACGAGCTCACCAGGTAGGCCCGGAGGGTCATCCTCCCGGACACGACTACGCGAGCTCCAACGAGGCGCGACCGCCTCCCCGACTTCCTAGTCCTTGATGGCGGACTTCTTGTCGAGCCAGACGCCCAGGATGGCGTGGGTGCGCTTGGCGATGCCCAGCTCGGCCTCGTAATCCTCGAGGAACTGGACGAACGCCTTGTTCTCCTCGGGAGAGTGGGAGCCCTTGGTGTAGGCGCGGTAGTAGGATTGGCCGTTCTCGAAGTACTCGACGCGGATCGCGAGGTCGCGGGCGACCTCTCCGGCGGAGTCGAGCGTGCCCTTCGGCCGGACGGGAACCTTGGGCGGCAGCAGGAGCGCAGCGACGGGAGCGGGGGCCGGCGCCGTCGAGACGGCGACGGCGGGAGCCGACATTCCCGGAAGCGGAGGAAGCTCGGCGGCATGGACGAGCGGCGCGCTCAGCAGAAGAAAGAGGGTCGTGATCATGTTCGAATACTAGCATTCGCCCGACTGAGGCGGCCATCACTTGACGAAACCCCGGAATTTGTTTTCACCGGAAAATTTTTTACCATGCGTGGGTCTTGACGTATGAACTTTTGGGGCTATACTCCATTCATACCCGCTCCGAAAACGGTGTAAGGTCGGTGACGCGAAGTGGACGCCGAGTTGAGGCCGAGGCCGGAACCGGCGATGGGATGAAGTGGCTGGCCGTTCGTTCGCACTCCGTAGTATCGGGCGCGTCGTCGCGGTCGTTACCGTCGAGACGCGAGGCTGCGCCCGGCGTTACGAGTTCGGAGCGGGTTCTGTGAGGCGCCGAGACGGTCCCCTAGTGGACGCCTGTCTCGGCGCCTCCTAATTTATTTGGCCGGAGCCGATGGCTCCAGTATCCCGTTCAACGCCTTGAGGATCTTCCAGCGATACTCGGCGAAGCCCGTGCGCAGGTCCTTGGCCGTGATCTCGTAAGGGATCTCCGGGGTCACGCCCAGGTTTTCGATGGGCTGCCCGTTGGGGCGCTCGGCCAGGCTCGAGGTCGCGGAAAGATGGTCGATGCCGAACTGGTCGATGGAGTACGCGTTGACGATGCCGCCGGCCCCGGCGGTGCGCACGCCCATGATGGTCGCGCGCTTGTTGTCCTGCATGATCGCCGGGAAGAAGTCGCCGCCGGAGAAGTCCAGGGCGTTGGTCAGCAGGAGGATGGGCTTGGTGTAGCGCTCCTCCGCCTTCGGCGCGGGATCGATGTCGTCGACGCCGCTGATGTGGATGAGGTCGGTGAAGCGCTTGCCCGCGTTGAACTGCTGAAGGATGAACTGGGCCGATTTGATCACCAGCGCCATGAACTTCGGGGTGATCGGATAGCCGCCGGCGTTGGGGGCCTCGTCCTCCTTGATCTTCTTCTTTTTCTTCGCGGCCTCCTCCTCCTTCTCGCGGGCCTCAGGGGACTTCTTCGAATCGCGCATCACCTTCAGCAGGAGCTCCGCGGACTGGTGCGCGTCGGCCTCGCCGATGATGAGGCGATGGCGGGGTGCCACGAGGACCTTGTCGGTCAGGTGCGAGGCCAGCGCATATAAGTAGAAGACGCTGCCGCCGGGGTTGCTGACCTGGTCGATGACCAGGCCTTCGGTCTCGACCTGGAACTTCGCCATGATCTTGGCGAACTCGCGGACCTCGTCGTTGGCCCCGTCATAGGCCGCGATGCGGATGTAGCCCATCTTCCGGCCGTCCTTCGTCTTGAAGACGTAGGCGTCGAAGTGGCTGTCCTCGCTGCTCCGCCAGAGGACCTCGCCCAGGCGGGGCACGAAGCTCTTCCGGGCGCCGATCATGAACGGGTTGCCCGCGGCTTCCGCGCGGATGTCGGAGAAGAGATTGACGAGCGGGTGCACGGCGGCGGAGAAGGCCTTGCTCACGGAGTGGAGGAAGCCGCCGCTCGCGGGGCCGGCCCCGATGGGCCCCGATCCGGCCGGCTCCAGCAGATCGGCGTTGCGCAAAGGCACGTCCTGAGCCACGAGCTCGGGCGTGTAGGTCCAGGGCATCTTCACCCGGTAGAACTTGCCCTGGCGGCGGATGACGACGTCCGCGATGCCCTGGGGGATGTCGTTGTCGCCGCGGGCGCGGCGGCGGTTGGTCAGGAAGAGCTCGGCCATCTTCATGTCCGTCTCCGGAGTGTTGCTCGTCATCCTGCCGGCGAGGGCTTTGACGGCGTCGGCGGTCGGCTGGCCGTTGAAGGCCACGACCTCGTCGCCCATCTTGAACGGAAAGGCGGACAGCGGGAGCTTCTCCCGGTCGACGTAGGTCAGGTAGTAGCGGCCTTCGGCGCCGCCGACTTGAAAGGGAAGCTTGGAGCTCTCCGTGGAGTGGAAGGAGATGCTCACGTGGTAGTCGCGCATGGACGCGACCAAGGTGGCCAGGAGGTCCTGGAACTCGCGGGTCGTGATGGCGGGATTGCCCAGGATGGCCGCCTTAGCCGTATCGTACTGCTGCTTCAGATCGAGCGCAAAGCGGTCCGTCTTCATGTCCAAAGGGGCGTACTGCTCGGCGAAGATCGACGCCACCTGGTAAAGCGTCTGGACCATGCGCTGCTGGGTCGGCGTGGCGCCGGCGGCGACGGGCGTGATGCCGCGGAGGTGATTAGCCTTGAGGGCGGGCCGGTAGGAGCGGGCGGCGGAATCGCTCGGGTCCACCGGAGAGTAGCTGCGGACGTGCGCGTCGATCGCCTTGGAGCCGTCGAAGACGCGGCCAAGGGAAACGACCTCGACGCCGATCTTCCCGGCGGCGGATTCATCGGCTATGCGGGAGACCGCGTCGAGCTGCGCGCGGCCCGTGACCGATTCAGCTTGAACGGAAACGTTCGCCGCAGGTGCGACGGGCGCGGCGGACACGACGGGCGCAGCGGCCGCGCGCGCGGAGATGGGCGAAGAAGTCGGGATCGCCGCGGCGGCCAACACGGAGGGCGTCACGACCGGGGCGGATAGGACCGGGGCGAGCGCCGATACGCTCGGCGCGTTGAAGGAAAGGCTGGGGACGAGGCCTACGCCGATCCGGGCTCCCGAAATGGCGGCTGCGGCCTGGGCGCCGGCGACGGGCACGACGGGAACGACGCGGGCATTGTACGTCTGGGACCAGGCCGCACTGCCGGGGAGGCTGAGGCCGATCGCCAGGATCAAGGTCACGGCGAGGGACTTCTTCGCGACGGTTCGTTCTACGATCAATTGAGCCTCCCCAACTTATGCCTTCTTGCTATGTGGATTATGCGCCAATACTTCCCTTTAGGGACGTGCTAGAGGGCCATCAGACCTACGACAATGGGCCCAGAAATAATTGGGCCCTATGGTCTTACAAAAGTGCTTTTGGCCCCAATGTTGCATTGAGATAATGGCGCCATGTTAGAAATACGCTTTCACGGCCGTGGCGGCCAAGGCACCGTCCTGGCCGCAAAGATCATCGCCGACGTCGTTCTACGCCAGGGCGAGAAGCAGTGCCTGGCGATCCCGGAATTCGGCGTCGAGCGCCGCGGCGCGCCGGTGATGGCCTATGCCCGCGTCAGCGAAAAGCCCATCCTCGCGCGCACCCGCATCTACGCGCCCGACGCGCTGGTCGTCCTGGATCCGACCTTATACACCTCCGACATCCTCAAGGGCCTCAAGCCCGGCGGGACGATCCTGACCAACGGCACCACGGAAGACGTCGCGCGCCTGACCAAGCGCTACCCGGGATTCAAGTTCATCGCCGTGCCCGCGCACCAGATAGCGCTCGAGCTCAAGCTCGGATCGGCCTCGAGCCCCATCGTCAACACCGCGATGTGCGGCGCCGCCGCCGCCGTGTTCGGCATCAGCGGGCTTGAAGCCCTGCTCGAGTGCGTGCGCGAAGCCGTGCCGGTGAAGGCCGACGCGAACGTCGAAGCCGCGAAGCGAGCCTACGAGGCCGCCCTGGAGGCGCTCCATGCCCCTGCTTGACGAAGACCCTCGGGCCTACCCGCGCGTCCTGATCTCGACGCGCTCGATGGATGAGAACCTCACGGGCAACTGGCGCACCTTGCGACCCATCATCGACGCCGCGAAATGCACCGGCTGCCAGATCTGCTGGAAGCTCTGCCCCGAGGCCTGCGTCGACCTGACCGAGAAGGTCCCCAGCATCGACATGGATTACTGCAAGGGCTGCGGTATCTGTGTATCCGAGTGCCCGGCGCATTGCGTCGAGTTCGTCCCCGAGAGCGCGTCATGAAAAAAGTCCTGAGCGGGAACTACGCCGCGGCCGTCGGCGCCCAACTGGCGCGCACGCAGGTGTCGGTCGGCTACCCGATCACGCCGGCCACCCAGGTCTTCGAGGCTCTCGCGGAAATGAAAGCCAAAGGTGAATTCCCCGGCGAGTTCATCGCGGCCGAGTCCGAGCACTCGGTCATGGCGGCTTTGCTCGGCGCTTCGACGGCCGGGGCGCGGACCTTCACGGCGACCTCCTCCCACGGCCTGGCCTACATGCATGAGCTCCTGCACTGGGTCGCCGGAGCGCGTCTCCCCGTGGTGATGATCGACGTCAACCGCGCGCTCGCGGCACCCTGGAACCTGTGGACCGACCAGACCGACTCCCTCTCCCAGCGCGACACGGGCTGGATGCAGACCTACTGCTCCACCAACCAGGAAGTCCTCGACACCGTGCTGATGTCGTTCAAGATCGCCGAGCGCGTGATGCTGCCCTCGATGGTGGTGCTCGACGGCTTCACCCTTTCCCACAGCTACGAACCCGTGGACGTGCCGAGCCAAGCGGACGTGGATTCTTTCCTCCCCCCGTTCCGGCCGGAGCTCAAGCTCGATCCCGAGAATCCCATCACCTTCGGCTCCCTGACGCAGCCCAAGGACTATCTCCGCCTGCGCCGGCGCATGGCCGCGGACATGGCCGAGGCCGAGGACGCCATCGAGGAGGTCGGCAAGGAGTTCGGCGAGATCTTCGGCCGGTCCTACGGCCAGCTCGATCCTTATCGCTGCGAGGACGCCGAGACCATCCTTGTAACCTCCGGCGCGGTCGGCTCGACCGCGCGCGCCGCCGTCGACGCGATGCGCGAGAAAGGCCTCAAGGCCGGCAACCTGCGCATGCGCGCGTTCCGCCCTTTCCCGGCCAAGGCCCTGCGCGCCTTCGTGAAGCCCGGGATGAAGCTCGCCGTCGTGGACCGCAACTACTCCCCCGGCATGGGCGGCATCTTCGCCCAGGAGATCAAGGCCGCGCTGTACCCGCGCCCCGGCGTCACCGTGCACGGCTACGTGACCGGGCTCGGCGGCGGCGACATCACCGTCGAGCTTTTGCAGGAGATCTGGGAGCGCGTCGACTCCGCGCCGAAGGCGGACTCCATAGCCACCGCCACCTGGGTGGAGGACGCCCGATGAAAACCTCGATCCCCGCTCAGGAGCTGATGAGCTCGGGCCACCTGGCCTGCCAGGGCTGCGGTGCGACGATGGCGATGCGCTACGCGCTCAAGGGCCTGGGAACGCAAACCGTCATGGTCGTTCCGGCCTGCTGCTGGACCGTCATCTCGGGTGCGACGCCGCGCAGCTCCATCAACCTGCCGCTCCTGCACAGCCCTTTCGCCGCGGCCGCGGCGACGGCCACCGGCGTCAAGGCCGGCCTCGTCGCGCGCGGCGACCGCACGACGACGGTCGTGGCCTGGGCCGGTGACGGCGGCACCTTCGACATCGGCCTGCAGGCGCTGTCGGGTGCTGCCGACCGCAATGAGGACATCCTCTACGTCTGCTACGACAACGAGGCGTACATGAACACCGGCGTCCAGCGCAGCGGCGGCACTCCCGCCGGCGCCTGGACGATGTCCACGCCCGGAGCCTCCGGCAGCGTCCGTCCGAAGAAGGACCTGGACGCGATCATGCTGGCCCACCACATCCCTTATTTCGCGACCGCCACGCCCGCCTATCCCGAGGACATGGTGCGCAAATTCGCCAAGGCGAAGACCGTCAAAGGCTTCCGCTTCATCCGCATCCTGTCGCCGTGCCCCCCCGGCTGGAAAACCGACCCGATGGACAGCGCGAAGCTGTCGCGCCTGGCCGTGCAGACCGGGATGTTCCGCCTTTATGAGGTGGAAAACGGAACGGCCCGCCTGAACATGAACGTGGCCAAGCGCAAGCCGGTGGAAGAGTACCTGAAGATGCAGGGGCGCTTTAAGAACATGCCCGCCGCTGAGATCACGGCGCTGCAGAAGAGCATCGACGAGTTTTGGGATTCCGAGAAGAGGTGATCGTCATGACACGCAAGAACAAGTGCGTCGAGTGCCGCCATTGCGAGATGCAGCTCGACGCCAAGAAGGCTACGCGCCATCATTGCGCGCGCAAGAAGCGCGTGCTCCCCGCCAACGTCACCTCCCGGCCCGCCTGCGACCGCTTCGAGCCGCCGAAGCCCTCCGGCCACTGGGGACCCTAGCCCTCCGGCGTCGACGGGCGAATCCCTCAAGTGGTATGCTCGTTTCATTATCCGCACGATGGAGAATCCCATGCCCAACGCCGCCACCGCCGCCGAAACGTTCACGCTGAGGCCCCGCCGCGCCGTCTACCTGAAGCCCGAGCCCGCCTCCTTCGAGGGCATCGAGACGCTCGAGGCGATGGACGCCGCCTACCGCGCGCTGTGCGCGATCCTTTTTAATTATCTGCCGAACTCCGGTCATCCCGGCGGGAGCATCTCCTCGGGACGCATCGTCTCCTCGCTCCTCTTTAAAAATCTCCGCTACGACTTCTCGCGCCCCGATACGATCGACAACGACGTGCTCGTCTATGCCGCCGGCCACAAGGCGATGGGCCTTTACGCGATGTACGCACTGCGCGACGAGTGGACGCGCATCGCGCGCCCCGACCTTCTGCCCGCCGAGGGCCGCCGCATGCGCCTGGAGGACCTCCTCGGCTTCCGCCGCAACCCGACGCAGTCCACGCCGCTTTTCCGCCAGTTCAAGAGCATGGCGCTCGACGGCCATCCGACCCCGATGACGCCCTTCGTCCCCGTCGCCACGGGCGCCTCCGGCGTCGGCGACTGCACGGCCGTCGGCCTGGCGCTCGCGTCGATGGACGCCTTCGGCGCGGCGGGCCCACGCATCCACATCCTCGAGGGTGAAGGCGGCATGACGGCGGGGCGCGTGCACGAGGCACTCGCCACCGCGGCCACCGCGGGGCTGTCGAACGCGATCATGCACCTGGACTGGAACCAGGCCTCCATCGACTCCGACCGCGTCACCGCCGAGGGCGACAAGCCCGGCGACTACGTGCAGTGGGATCCGCGCGAGTTGCTGTACATGAACGACTGGAACCTCATCGAGGCCGGCGACGGCAGCGACTTCCGGTGCGTGCTGGCGGCACAGCAGGCGGCGCTCTCTCTGAACAACGGCCAGCCCACGGGGATCGTCTATCGCACCACGAAGGGCTGGAAGTACGGCATCGAGGGCAAAGGCTCGCACGGCGCGGGCCACGCCTTCTGCTCGGACGCCTTCTACACGGCCGTCGAGCCTTTTGAGACCGCGTTCGGCGTGAAGCTCCCGCGCTTCGAGGGCGAGAAGACGCCCGATCGCGTCGAAGCGGCGTACTGGGAAACCTTGCTCACGATGCGCAAGGCGTTCGAGACCAAGCGCCCCGAGGTGGCGCGCTTCGCCGGCGAGCGCGTGGCCGAGGCGGCCAAGGAGACGCTGAAGGGCCGCGCGGTGCGTTCAGGCGGCCCCGATCTGGCCGCGCTCTACGCGTCGGACCTGAAGCCCGAGGTCGTCCCCGACGCCCTCAAGCTCGAGGTCGGCAAAGCCGCGACCATCCGCGGCGCCTTGGGCGACGCGCTGGGCTACCTCAACTCCGTCACCAAGGGTGCGATCGTCGCCTGCGCGGCCGACCTGGCCGAGTCCACGAGCGTGTCCCCCGTCAGCAAGGCTTTCGCCAAGGGCTGGTTCCACGCCAAGAACAATCCGCTCTCGCGCCTGATCTCCGTCGGCGGCATCTGCGAGGACGCGATGGGCGGCGTGATGGCCGGGGTATCAAGCTTGGGCCTGCACATCGGCGTATCGAGCTCCTACTCGGCCTTCATCGCGGCGCTCGAGCACGTCCCCGCGCGACTGCACGCCATCGGCCAGCAGATGCGCCACGAGGCGACGGGCGAGCCCTACCGCGTCTGGATCATGGTCAACGCCCATGCCGGCCCTCTGACCGGCGAGGACGGCCCGACCCACGCCTGCCCGCAGCCGCTTCAGCTTCTGCAGGACAACTTCCCCAAGGGCTCACTGATCACTTTGACGCCCTGGGACCCGTCGGAGGTCTGGCCGTTGCTGATGGCCGGCCTGCGCGCCCGCCCCGCCGTGCTGGCCCCGTTCGTCACGCGCCCGGCCAACCCCGTCCCCGACCGCACCAAGCTGGGACTGCCGCCCGCGTCCGCGGCGGCCAAAGGCGTCTACGCGGTTCGCCGCGGAGGCAAGGCGGCCGTCGTTCTCCAGGGACACGGCGTGGCGCACTACTTCATGCGCGACGTGCTGCCCAAGCTCGACGCCGCCGGCGTCAAGCTCAACGTCTTCTACGTCGCCAGCGCCGAGCTCTTCGACCGGCTCCCCGACGCCGAGAAGAAAGAGATCTTCCCGCCCGAGATGGCCTTCTGCTCCATGGGCATCACGGATTTCACCCAGGCCACGCTCTGGCGCTGGGTGCGCTCCGACGCGGGCATCGCGGCCACCCTCTACCCCTCGAAGGTGATGGGATATCTGGGCAGCGGCTCCGGCGATAAGGTCCTGGAGCAGGCGGGCCTGACCGGCCCCGGCCAGCTGGCCGCGGTCACGGCCTGGGTCAAGAGCGTCGAGTCGAAGGGCTAAACGACGAAGCTCGACTGACAGGGAACAATTGGGCGGGGGTGGATCGTGTGAAGATGTGCCCCTCTCGCCTATTCAACGGAATTGGGACATGACCAGGAAGCCCCACAGGCCGGCGGCCACCGCCAGCAGGCACGCGTCGAGCCAAGGGCGCTCCAACGCGGGCATCGCGGCCACCCCCGGCCAGCTAGCCGCGGTCACGGCCTTGACATAGACGGCGTCCGGGGGCATACTTCGGATAGGTACTGTGATGCGGTTCCCCCTCCCGACCGTCATTGTTCTGATCGCCGCCTCCGCCTCATTTTGCGCGGCAGAAGCGCCCTTGTCCGATTTTGAACGGGGCCTCGTTGCGGCCCAGAGCCAGGCACTCGACGCGTTCCTCACCCACCAGCCAGGGGGGCCCGTCTTGGACTCCGTCATACGCCTGCCTCCCCCTCCCTCGGATCCCACGCAAGCCGCGCGGCGCGGGAAGCTCGAAAAGGCGCTTCGCGACGGCCGTGAAGTCCAGGAAGGCTGCGCCCAGCCGTGTGCGGCCGAGGCGGATGTCGCGCTTTACCTGGAAAAAGTGCGTTTGGCGGCCGACGGCCTCGGAATGAAGGGTCCGGGGATCAAGGACGCGCTCGAGCACTACGCCCCGCGACGCGTACCGCGCCAACGTGCCGGCTCCGGCCCAGCCGCCGCAAGCGCTCTCGACGCCAAGGCCCTCGACGCCCTGATGTCCCGGCGGGACGTCTCTCCCGCCGCTCGCAAGGCTTTCGGCGAGCGCGCCGCACGCATCGCGGCGGAGCTCGATCAGCGCAAGGGGCCCGAAAGCCTCGGCGGCGGATCCGCCGTCGCGGATCCGGGGCGCAACCTGAGCGCGGCTGAGCGCGCGAGGCTCATCGAGAACTACCGCAACGCGCCGGCGGGCGATTCGTCGCGTCTGCGCACGCTTAAAACGCTCACGCCGCCTCCGCCTCCGGAGTCAGCCACGACGCTGACTCGCATGGAAAAGCTGGCCCTCTGGGTGGACGACAAGGTCGGCTCTGAAAATATTCAAAAGGCGAGCAACTTCTCGGCCGGATTCGGAGACAGCTTATCCTTCGGCGCCACGAATTGGGTTCGCGATAAAATGGGCACCAACGGACACGTGGACCAGAATTCGAATGTTTACGTCGGCGGGACCATGTCCGCCGTCGCGGTCAGCCTGTTCATCGGCGGCGGGGCGATCCTCAAGCCGTTCAACGCCGGGGCCCAGCAGGTCGCGCGCTGGGCGCCGGCCGCCGCCGCGGACGGAGGCATGGTTCTAAAGCAAGGACAATTCGTGATGGCCGGCGTGGAGCGCGGAGCCGGAGGCGTCTGGAACTGGCTCAAAGCCGGAGGTCCCGAACTCGCGGCCAAGCACGGCGGACGCTATATGAAGTCCTCCACGACGAGCGTTCCCGGAAATCTGCTGCGTTACCCGATCGCAGAGGAAGGCCGAGTGTTTGGAGTCATCAAAGGCATGATGGGGCAGCGCATTTATACCGGCCCCACGGTGGGTCTCCTATGAACGCGGCAGGATCCATCCTCGGGACCGCGGCCCTAGTGGGCGCGGTGCTGGGCGTTCTCCTCGATCTCTATTCCCTCGCGCTGTGGCTGCGACGCAACAAAACCGAGCAAGGCCGATCCGGCGTCTCCGGCGCGTCGTGGATCCTCTATTTCGCTTACGCGATGTCCCAAAAAAGCCTGGCTACGCTCGCCGTTCTCACGCTCTTCCATGCCTCCTGCCACTGGCTGATCCCGGCCCTCCACCGACGTTGGATCGGCGGAGAATCCGAGCCCGGGTGAGCGGTCTCACGGCGTCCACACTCGAGGACCGCGGCGCGGGAACGCTTCTCGGCCTGGCGCTGGGCGACGCGCTCGGCGCTCCTCACGAAGGAGGTCCGCTCGAACGCGCCCTGTGGGCCGTGCTTGGACTTTCGCAAGGCCGCCTCCTGCGTTGGACCGATGACACACAGATGTCCATCGCCGCCGCCGAGTCCCTGATCGCAAGCGGGGGAATCGACGCCGACGACCTGGCGCGCCGTTGGGCGAACGACGCGCGATACCTGCGCGGCTACGGACCGGGAACGTGGAAATGGATCGGCCGCGTCCGCTCCGGGGAAGACTGGAGAACGGCCGCCCTTTCGGTCTTTCCCGAAGGCTCCTTCGGCAACGGCGCGGCCATGCGCTCCGCCCCGTTCGGATTCTATTACCGCGACCGCCCCGACGAGCTCGAGGCGGCGGCCGCGACGGCCGCGGCCGTCACGCACGCGCACCCCCTCGGCGTCGAGGGCGGAGTCCTCATCGCCCTGGCGACCGCCTTCCTTCTGGAAGAAGAATTCTCGCCCAAATCATTTCTCCAGAGCCTGCGCGCGCGCAGCCGACACGAGGAGTTCCGGTCGCGGCTGGACTGGGCCGCTGACGCGCTGGCCTCAGCGCCCGCAGCGGACGAGGTGCGCCGCCGGCTCGGCAATGGGATCGCCGCGCACGAGTCCGTCGTCGCCGCCCTTTACGCATTCGCCCGGTTTCCCGGCGATTTCACCGCCATGACGGGCTTCATCATCGCCGCGGGCGGCGACACGGACACGATCTGCGCGATGGCGGGAAGCCTGTTCGGCGCGCACAACGGCGCGGCAACCTTGCCCGCGGCACTTCTGGAAAGGCTCGAGCAACGCGAGAGGATTGAGACGTTGGGCCGCGCTCTTGCGCTCAAAAGCAGAAGCGCCCGGCCTTAACGGCGGCGCGGGCCCGCCGTTGGGTGGATGATGTATCATGGGGCCATGAGAAACCTCCTTCTAGCCGCCGTCCTCGTCCTCGCCTCTTCCGCGTCCGCCGACGAGCCCTCCGGCTCGGCCAAGCAGAAGAAAAAAACCGGGAAGCTGTTGGACCTGACCATCAACCACAAGCTTCCGAAGCGGCTCAAGCCTGCGCCCGAGGTGCCACAGGCGATCCCAAAGGCGCCCGAGGCGGCGCCGGGGCCCGACCCGAAGATGATCCCGAACGTCTGCGCCGGCAATCTTTCCTGCATGTCGCTGGAGGGCGCCGCGAAAGGCGGCCTGGGCTCGCTGCGCGCGGCCACGTCCATCTACTATGGAGACACCGAGGGGAGCTACCCCGCGAATCTCGACGCACTGGTCCCCAAGCATGTCGACGCGATCCCCGCGATCCAGGTCGGCGGGCATGAGAGAACAAAGGCCGTGCGCATCGTCACGAAGGCCGGCGGGAAGTCCGCCGGGCCGTACCTCAAGGACACGGGCGGCTGGGTGTACTTCCAAACGCCGGGCAACCCGGATCTCGACGGCACCGTCGTCATCGACTGCGTGCACGCGGACTACAAGGGACGCCCGCTCTGGGGCTTCTGATCCCGTGAAGGCGTCCTCCGGCCGATCGAAGGTTAAAAAACCGGTTCGGTTGATGCTGGTCGAGTTGATGCCGGAAACGCCGGAGCGCCAGCTCCGCACGCAGGCCTACCCCTATCTGACGGCGGCGGCGAAGCTCCTGGGCTGGGGAGCCTCCTGGCACGCGCTGGGCGTGCGCTATGAGCCGACGCTCCGCTACGAACTGCCGCCGAAGGACCTCGGTCTTCTGCTCGGCGAGATCGCCCGGCGCGCGCCGAGCGTCATCGTGATCAACGAGAGGCTCGTCGATGCGCAGCAGGCCGCCGTCGAAGCCGCGTCGCCCGGCAGCCACCTCGTCTATTGCGACATGGGAGAAAACTTCGTCGCGCAATTCCCCGGCTTCCTCCGCGCGATCGACCCCTCGCCCAAGGTCCCCATCCGCGACGGCCCCGAGATGATCGAAGGCCTCGAGCCGGATTTCTGCCGCGAGGTCCTGGGCGCGGCCCCGTGGGCGGCCGATCCGCTCATCCGCGTGGTCGTCGGAGCCCGCTGCGCCTACCGCACCCTCGTCGGCAGCAACCCGTTCTACCGCGGCCTCAAGCCCCAGTCGGCGACCATGGGCTGCTCCTTCTGCGCGACCCCGGCGGACGGCGATCTCCTGCGCGACGGCGCGGCCTTCGCGGCGCGGCAGGTGGCCGCCGCCTGCCGGCAGCTCGCCCGGCCGGGCGTGGAGATGCGCTTCGAGATGATCGGCGCGCGGCTGTGGCGGCATCTGGAGGAGTTCCTCGCAGAGCTGGCGCGAAGCGGGGTCCGGGGGGCGGAGCTCAGCTTCATGCCGCGCATCGACGAGATACTTGAAGCGCGCGAAACCATCAAGCGCTGCCTTCCACTGCTCGCCCAAAACAAGCTCGCCCTTCGCTTCTACGGGACGGGGGTGGAGAACTTCTCCCCCGACGAGAACATGCGCCTGAACAAAGGGGTCACGGCGGCCCAGGTTCACGAAGCGGCAGCCTTCATCGCGGAGACCTCGGCGCGCTGGCCCGGCCAGTTCCGCTTCCCCGCCGGCTCGCTCGGGATGATCCTCTTCACCCCCTGGACCACGCTCGAGGATGTCCGCGTCAACGTCGAGAACATCGAGCGCTGCCCGCTGATCCTGGCCCGCGGCGTGATCGGCAGCAGGCTTCAGCTTTTCCAAGGGCGGGAGATCACCGCGCTGGCCGAGAAGGACGGGCTCATCGCCCGGAACACCGGCGGGGACTTCTATAATTCCGGCTGCATCGTCGCCGCGGATCAAAGCGAGATCCCCTGGCGCTTCGCGCACCCCCAGGTCGCCGCGCTGTGCGAGCTCGGTCGTGAGCTCTATCTCCACCATTTCGGGGAATCGCGCAACGATCCGCGGGCCAAGGAGATCGCCGATCTCGTCGCCAGGGAGACCGCCCTCTCCCCGTCGCCCCTGGCCCCGTTCCGCCGCGGCCTCGAGACGCTCGCCGCGAATCCGAAGATAAAGACTTTGCCGGAGTTGCTCGCGGCTATGCGCGGACGGAAAAAACGGTCTTGATACCGGATCTCTGGACCTCGAACAACCGGTCGACGTCCTCGAAAGAGATGCGGCTGGTCAGCAGCGAGCCCAGCAGCCCGGGATAGACGCCCTCGATCCGATCAAGGTAGGCGAGCCCTTCGATGAAATCGGCGCGCCCGGCGTTCACGGTCCCGAAGATCAGCTTGTTGCCCAGGACCATGTCGCAGTTGATGCGGTCGATCGGGACCGACGAGGACTGAGCCCCCCCGGTCACGCTCGTGAGGCAGAGGACGCCGTTCGTGGCGAGAAGATGGATGCTGTCAAAGGCGGCCTGCGCGCTGCCGGTCGCCTCGAAGACGAGGTCGAAAGGCGTCTGATCCTCAACCAGGTCCAGGAGCGACACGTCCGCGACGCTGTGATAGCGGGCGCCGGCGGCCACGACGATGCGGGCCTTTTCCGAGGTGGACGGCCTTCTCGCCGCCGTCACGACCTCCCACCCCAGCATCCTCAGCGTCAAGGTCGCCAGCAAGCCGATGGGCCCCGCGCCCAGAACCAGCGCGCGCCGCGGCCGCCAGTCCAGGCGCCGTTGGATCATCAAGGTATGCCTCAGGCCCTTGGCGACGACGCTCATCGGCTCCAGCAGCACCGCATAGGGCCTGGCGGCGGCGGGAACGGCGATGAGCATGCTCGGGGCCTCCGTGAGATATTCGCAGAGGCCGCCGTGCACGGCCTTGATCCCGCGCTCCGTGAACGCTCCGGAGTCGCACATGTCCTGGCTTCCGGCCCGGCAGTGCAGGCACCGGTCGCAGGGCCGGCGCACCATCGGCACCACCAGGTCGCCGTTCTCAAGCCTTCCCAGGATCTCGTGGCCGAGGACCAGAAGCTCCTCGCCTTGCGGCGCTTCGCCGTAAAGCCCGCCGCCGATCTCGGCGTCCGTCCCGCAGATCCCCACCTCAAGGACCTCGACGAGGACCTCGCCGGATCCCGGGCTGGGTTTGGGCATGTCGACGACGCGTGCGCTATGCGGCACGCGCGGCTTGACCGCGAGAGCTTTCATGTCTCAACAGATTAGCCCACCTGCCCCGCCATTGCAAGTGGGCGAGCCTCCAATTTTCCCCGGTTTTGAAGCCCACTGCTGCGCCGATCGCTCCGGCTATCCATGTTCATTCAGCTACTAACTAATTGTTAGCAGCTCACTCCAGATGCTCCCACCCTAGCTGGATGCCGATTTCAACGAGGTCGGGGCTGGCGGTTATGTTGCTTGGGAACCCAACATGAAACTATGCCCCGACTGCCGTACGCCGATCCTCTCGCTGATGTTCATCGATGCGAAGCTCGTGCCCGAGCCCTATTGCGAGCGCTGCGCCCACAGCGTGTCCATAAACACAGCGCCGGCTCCAGAGCTCCGAAAGCCAGCCCTCGTCTAAGCGCTTCCGTTCGTTCCCATGGCCGCTTTGTTGCGTGCATATGGAGAACTTATGTCCAAAACCAGCCCTCCCCATTGCTCCGACTGCGGGTGGCTGGAGACGAGGACCGCCTCCTACGGGCGCATCGTCCCCTTCTGCGTCAAGCACGGCATACCGCGCTCCGCGGTCGACCTGCTCAGCGAGCCGTGCAGCGACTTCCGCCCGCTGGAGACCACGGAGACCTTCCCGGCCCAGGCTCCCGTTCGCCCGTCCGTCCTCCCGCCCGCGCCGCCCCCGCTTTTTCAGCCGCCCGACCCCGACGGCTTTCGCCGCTTCCTGCGCGACGAGAAGGACTTCTCGCTGCGCGACAAGATCACGACCGAGCGCGACGCGGTCAAGCGCTTCATCCGCACCGGCGACTACATCGGCTTCGAGCTGTACGGCACGGTCCGCTGCCCGCTGTCGGTCGTGCGCGAGATCGTGCGCCAGCGCATCGGCGGCCTGCGCCTGATGGGGCAGGGCCTCATGGACGCGGATTTCCTGATCGCGGCCGGGCTCGTGACCGAGATGGACATCACCTACGTCGGCTACGAGGCCTACGGCCTGTCGCCGATCCTGCGCCGGGCCGTCGAGAGCGGAGCGCTCAAGCTCGCCGAGTGGTCCAACGCCGCGATCACCTGGCGCATGAAGGCCGCGGCCATGGGCCTGCCGTTCCTCCCGGCGCGCACCATGCTCGGCACCGACACGCTCGCGCGCAGCCCGGCCAAGACGATGAAGGATCCCTTCACCGGCATGGAGCTGACCTTGCTGCCGGCGCTGACGCTCGACACCGCCGTCATCCACGTCCACCGCGCGGACCGCTACGGCAACTGCCAGATCGACGGCATCTCCGGCTTCTCCGTGGAGATGTCCCGGGCCTGCAAGCGCCTCATCGTGACGGCCGAGGAGATCGTGGACACCGAGGTGTTCCGCGGCAAGCCCGAGCGCACGCTTATCCCATACTTTCTGGTGGACGCCGTCATACCGGCCCCGTTCGGCGCGCACCCCGGCGAGACCTGCGGACAGTACCGCCGCGACGAGCCCCACATCAAAGCCTATCTGGAGGCGACCAGATCCGAGGAAACGACAAAAAAATATCTCGACGAGTTCGTGCATGGCGTGAAGGACCACGCCGGCTATCTCAAGCGCGTGGGAGCCTCCCGCCTGCGCGCGCTGAAGGTCAAAAAGAATGAGCGCTGACAAGGCCAATCCCACCGAGCGCCTCGCCTGCACCGCGGCCCGGTTGATGAAAGGAAGCACGACCGTGTTCATCGGCACCGGCGTGCCCATGCTGGCCGCCGCACTCGCCCGCGCCCTCTACGCGCCGTCGCTCATCCCCGTCTTCGAGTTCGGCGGCGTGGGCTCCACGCTCGAGAAGCTCCCGCTGGCCGTGGGCGAGCACAACTCCTTTCGCCGCGCCATCGCGGCGATGGGCATCTGCGACGTCATGGAGGCCGCCCAGCGCGGCGTCGTGCGCGACGGCTTCCTCGGCGGCGCCCAGATCGACCCGTACGGCAACCTGAACACGACCGTGATCGGCGATTACGAATCCCCCGCGGTGCGCCTGCCCGGCTCGGGCGGCGCCAACGACGTCGGCTCGCTGTGCTGGCGCACGATCATCATCATGAAGCACGAGCGCAAGCGCTTCGTGCCGAAGGTGGATTTCCTGACGACGCCGGGCTACCTCAACGGCCCCGGCGCGCGCGAGCGCGCGGGCCTGCCTCCGGAGACGGGCCCCTACCGCGTCGTCACCGACCTGGCGGTCTTCGACTTCGAGCCGTCGTCCAAACGCATGCGCCTGATCGCGCTCAATCCCGGCGTGACGGTCGAGAGGGTCGTCGCCGAGACCGGATTCCCCTTCCCCGTCGCCGCCACGGTCGCGCGCAACGCCGACCCGACCCCGCTCGAGCTCAAGACCCTGCGTCTCAAGATCGACCCCGACAAAGTCTTCCTCT
>CAZIBN010000057.1:0-24239 GCA_964537395.1 uncultured Elusimicrobia bacterium | reverse complement strand
GATAATAATCACTCGTTCCGGAACTAGTGATTATCAACAGTTGAGTCCGACCGCCTGTAATCATCCTGATTGTCGGCATTGGCACCGGCGCGAGGTTGGATTCACGTGTACAACTGGGAACAGTTGATGCCCCTTGAATCCGGGGCATTTCGGGGTTATCCTCCAGGCGTGAAGGGCCTTTGGCTTGTTTTGACCGTGCTTTGCGCCGTCCGGGCTTCCGCCGGCCCCGCCGGCCGCATCGACGCGCACGCCGTCCCCGCCACGGGCTATTCGGGCGCATATCTCGGCTCGGTGGGGCTGTCGCTGGCCGCCGATCCCTTCTACGGCTCGCGACTGCTGGACTCCTTCGAGCTTCACCTGCGCTCCGTCGCGGCGATGACCGCCCCGCGCGCGGTGGCGGATTATCTCGAGGTCGCGGTGATCGGCTCGGGCCCCGGATCGGCCAAGGCGCTGCGCGCCACGCTCGGTAACGAGCCGATGGATCCCCAGCGGGCGGCGGCGCTCATGCTCGCTCACGCGCTGGCGCGCCCGAAGGAATTCCACGAGGTGCTTGACGGCCTCGAGGCGCAGAAGGCGGGCCTGGGCAAGCACACCGCCAAGCTGCTGCGCGAGGCCAACGGCCGGGGGGACCGCCGGCTGATCGCGGCCCTGCGGGCGCGGGGTGAAGTCGATCCGAAGAGCGCGGCGCTGACGTACGACCGTTTCGGCCAGCTCGACGGCATCTTCGACGGCGGCGGTTCGGACCGGCGCGACACGGTCGATATCTCGGCTCCGATCTCCGTGCCCGCGGGTTTTGACGGCTATGGACCGGACGGCCGGCCGAGGCGATCGGGACTTCTTCGCGCGAGGGAGTAGTTGAGCGGACCGTTCCAATCTGGTAGAATCAACGCGTAGGGCCTTTAGCTCAGCTGGGAGAGCGCCTGCATGGCATGCAGGAGGTCAACGGTTCGATCCCGTTAAGGTCCACCACTTTATTCGCGTTTCTCGACGAGAACCCGGTTCAAGCCATTTGTTCGGCTTTGACCGGGTTTTCTGCTTTTTGAGGGGCTATGGACACTTTTTTGACACCTGCTTTTTGACCGGTGTCCGCGGCTCTGTTTCACAGAGCGCAGCTTGGATTTCTCCGCCCTGTCCGGGGCGCGCGGATCGGTCCGCGGACGCTCCTCCCTGCCGGATCGACGGCAGGGACCGCGAACTCCGTTGGAACGAAAGGAAGGGGATAGTCGTATATCCTTCATGGAGCAGGAGACCCCCGACGCATTCGCGTGGCAGGACTGGGAACTGGCGGCCGCTGGCGCGGCTCGTGGTCTGGGTCCTCCTCGCCGCCGCCTGGGCGCACTGAAGGCACGCCCTTTCGCGGGACCTCATGTACTGGGTCCTCAGGGATCTCGTGCTGGATTGGCTGCTGTCCTTCGGATGGCTGACCTATGTCCAGGCGCTTATCGCGACGAGCGCCTTCCGGCTGGCCTTGGCCCTCGACCATACCGACGCTGGCCCGACTGCGACCGGCGCGCGATTATTAATAACTCAGGACCGCGCCCACATGCCAACGCATGGCATTGATCCTGTCCCTGGGAACGTTCCTCAGCTGCCAGCCGTAATCGGCGCGCACCGTCAGGTGGGAAGCGAGCGCATAGCGCAAGCCCGGCCCGGCGCTCAGAAAAGTCGTGGTCGCGTCTTCCCCCGGGAGGAGATGCTTATTGGCGGCCAGGCCGTAGTCCACGAATCCGATGAATTGGAGCTTATCCGCGGGAAGGTTCTTCCATCCCAGCAGCGATAGCAAGCAAATCGGCGGGGTCCGTACTTCGTTGGACAGTAGGAGGCCCTGATCCGCGTTGACCACGCGCGTGTCGTATCCGCGCAGCGTGTCGTACCCGCCGAAGCCCAGTTGCTCGCTGCCCAAGAGGTTCGCGCCCGACAGCTGGCCCGAAAACGAGTTGACGAGCGCGAAATCGAAGGGGAGGCGCGTCGTGCGTCCCAGCTCGAGCTTCCCATAGACGTAGTTCGCCTCCGCGCCGGAGCGCGTCGCGCGGAAGGCCTCGTTCGAGTTGCGCGCGTTCACACCCCCGGGGCTGTAGAACACGGTCGAGCGCCAAGTCGTCGCGCCGAGCGCGTCGCTGAGCGCCGCGTTGTAGCCAAGGCTCCATTGAACCGTGTCCACGGTCCCGCCGAACACGGACTCGCCGCCGAAGGCGAGGTTGTTGTCGGAGCGCTTGTAGTCGAAGCCCAGGTCGAGCGCGTGACGGAAGCCGCCCCGCCCCGGCAGCGGAATCTCGTAGCGCGCGCTCGTCTGCCAGTTGAAGCCTCGTAGGTCGAACGGCTCGGGCACGTCGCCCCGTACGGTCGCGTAGCTGCCGATCACGGTCAGAACGTGCCGCCACGGCAGCGGCTGCGCGTACGTCAGCGAGTGGGCCTTGAAGAAGCGGGCTTCGGGGTCCGAAATGAACTGGTAGTCGAGCCTGCCGTCGACGCCGAAGGCGTTCCCCCAGTTCACGCCCGCGAGCACCCGGTGATCGCTTGTCAGCGGCGTCCCGCTGTCCTCATAGCCCGTGTAGACGCGCAGGGGGAAGCGGTCCGTCGCTTGAAGGACGACGTCCGTCGCGCCGAGCTCCGAGCCCTTGGCGTAGACGAGGTCCACTTGGCGGAAGGGGTTGCGGTTGATCCAATCGAGGTCCGCGGCGAGCGCCTCCGCGTCGATCGCGCCGCCGGGCGGGCAGCGGATCTGGCTCCGCAGGCGCTCCGGCGCGAACCAGCGCGCGCCCTCCACCCGGACTTGGCCGAACCACCCCTCTTGGACGAGCACACGCAGAATACCGCCGGCGAGGTCCTGCGGCGGCGTGGTCACGGAAACGATCGGATGACCGAGGCTGCGGTAGTGGAGGACGACCTGGTCGATCACGCGGGTGCGGAGCTCCTCGGTGAGAGGACGGCCCAGGTCTTTCTGCAACGTCGCTCGCAAGCCGCCGCGTTCGGCGAGCGGCAGCGCGACGACGGTGACGCCGGGCGGAGCGCTGACCGGAAAATCGGACGCGTCCGCGGCGAGCACGAGCGCGCGAAGGACGAGGCCCTCCGCGCGCGCTCGCCCGCCGGCGCAGAACGCCGCGAGCGTGACCAGGGCGATCAGCCAGCGGCGCATGCGTTCAAGGATTCACCGGTCCGTTGTAGGTCTGGGGTCCCGTCGTGGTGATCGTGTTGCCGTGCTTGTTGATGCTGCCGGTCCCGGTGATGTTGGCGGTCAAGGAGGTCAACGGAGTCACCGAGCCCACTGGCTTGTAGAAGCTCGTATCAAGTGAGGAATTCGTCGTAAGGCTATGGGCTCCGTCGACCGTCCCTAATAAGTTCACGTTCCCGGCGCTGGAGGTCAGCGTGGTGTCCGCGCCCAAAGTCACCGGACCAAACCCATAACCTAAGTTCAGATCGCCGACGGTCCTGATCGAGCCGCCGTTGACGTAGATATCATTGTCGCCATTGTTCGTGTCTAGGCTGGCCAGCGGGGTGACCGAGCCGACCGCTCCGTTGAAATGCGTCCCCCTGCCCCACGCCCGCAGATTATAAGCGCCGTCGACGGTGCCGTTGAACGCGGTACCGCCGGCATCGGAGCCGAATGTCGCGTCGCTATTGAGCGTGACGGGGCCGTTGAATTGACCGCTACCGTTTCCCCAGATTCCACCGTTCAGGAAAAACCTGCGGGCCGTGGCCATGAGGTTGGTCGGATTGCCTCCATTGAAAGTCGTGTTCCACGCCGAGTTGGTCGTCAGGTTGCCGGTGTAACCGTTCGTGTCCGTGATGTAGTCGAAAATCAGATTGCCGTACAAGGAGTTGATGAGCGTATTCCGGGCGCTAATCGAATCCCGGCTAAGTTCGAGGATCCCGTTGTAGGTCTGATCGCCGCCGCTGACGATCGAGCCGCCGGCGGGAAGGATGTACCCCCCTGATGAAGTGATGTTCGCCGTCAAGCTGTTGCCCAGGAACACCGCCCCGCGGAAGATCGTGTCCAGCGCGGAGTTCGTGACCAAGCTGAAGCCCGCGTTGACGGCCGCGTTGAAGACGAGATTGCCGCCTGTCGAGGTCACGGTCGCGTTGTTGTCGAAGTCGACGGGCCCGTTGTACGTCTGATCTCCGCGCGTGGTAAGCGTACCGCCGTTGATGCGGGCGCGGCCGTACTGGCTCGTGATGTTGACGACGAGGCTCGAGAGCGGCGCCGTCGCGCCGACGGCTCTCTGAAACGTCGTATTCAGCCCTGAGTTGACGACGAGCGCGTAGGGCCCGTTGACGGCCGCGCTGTTGAAGATGACGCCACCGTAGGGCGAGGTCAGAGTCGTGTTGGCGCCGAGCCGCACGGCGCCGTTGTAGATTTGGTCCCCGCCGCTGAACACCGTGCCGCCATTGATGACGACGGCTCCGGACGGGGTGGTCGTATTCGAGTGCAGACGGCCGTAGACGGTCACCGGGCCGTTGAAGGTCGTGTTCAGCGCCGAATTGGTCGTGAGGTCGAAGCCTTCGCTGACGGGACCGTTGAAGGTGAGCGCGCCCGAGTTCGAGGTCAAGGTGACGCTGTTCTGCGCCGTCACGGCACCCGTGTAGGTCTGGTCGCCGCTCGTCGTCGTATTGCCGGCGAGCGCGATCCTGTCGCCCGTCATCCGCACGCGACCCACCGTGAGCGGTCCGGCGCTGTTGATCGCGAGCGCGTAGACGTTCCCGCCCGCCGCGGCGAGCTCGGCAGAGGCGGCCGTGATCTGGCCGCGTTGGTCGACGCCGGTTCCGCCCGAGGCGCTGCCCGCCTGCACGAAGACGCGTTGATTGCCCGTAGTCGTAAACAGGACCTGCGAACCGGCCGCCAGGCCCGTGGTCCCGTTCTGAGCGGTCAAGGTCCCCGTGTTCGTCACCCTGCGCCCGATCATGAGGATGTTTCCGCCCAGGGCGGTGATTCTGCCGGCGTTGGAGACGCCGGCGGCCGAGGTTCCGGAGAACGTCAGGTTGCCGCCGGCCAGGAACGCGGTGTTGCTCAGGCCGAGCGTCGAGGCGACGAAGCTTTGCGTATTGATCACGCCCGTGGGACCGACAGTGATGCCGTTTGGATTAATCAGGTAGATCTGGCCATTGGCGGAAAGGGTGCCTAATAGCGAGGAGGGATTGGCCCCTGTCACCCGGTTGAGCGCGGCCGAGGTCGCGGAAGGCTGGACGAACCGCGTCGTCTGGCCGGAGGCGATCGAGAAGTCGTTCCAGTTGATGATGGCCCGGGCGGTCGTCTGGCTCACGGTCAAGGTCGTTCCGCTGTTCGTGATGCTGGCGCTGCCGCCGACTACGACGCCGCCGGTCGGATTCGCCCACGACGTCGAAGGCAGCGCGATCAGCGCCGCGATGAGGACGCGCAGCCCGCTGAACCGGCGACTGAGCGAGTAATGGAGGAACTTGTCATTGGGGAGCCGATTCTTAGCCATATGCATTCCTCCATGAATCTCTTAACCTGCTCCATTTACGATAACAGCGGGAGGAGTATTAATCCACGGACGAAGTGTAATGGCGAGGTCAGGCTATTATGATCGGTCGTCGAAGAGACTCCACGCCGAGACATGGCGTGGCGTGTTGGGATTCGTGTTCCAGCAGTTCCAATTAGGGCAACCCCCAATGCGCTGACTTTCCAGGTGTGACGCAGCTTAGATTTCTCCGCCGCGACCGGGGCGCGCGGATCGGTCCGCGGACGCTCCTCCCTGCCGTAAGGCTGACAGGGACCCGGAAACTCCAAATACTTCACCGCAAGGCGGCCGAAATCCCCTATTGACAAATGCACAGAACCTGTTAAGCTATTAATAAGTGATCAGAACGTTCGGCAGCCGGGCGACCCGGGACATCTGGGATGGGGAGAACACGGCGGCCGCCCGAGCGTTCCCACGAGAGATTTGGAGTGCGGCTCATCGAAAGCTGGACATGATTCACGCGGCTCATGACATCATCGACCTTCGAGTTCCGCCGGGGAACCGTTTGGAGAGGCTCAAGGGCAAGCTGAAGGACTTTTACAGCATTCGGATCAACGATCAGTTTCGGATCTTATTCAAGTGGACGCAAGGGGCGGCGGACGAAGTCGAGATCATCGATTATCACTGACGGGGGAGACTATGATTCCGAAGAACCGACGGCCGACGCACCCGGGGGAGATACTCCTTCTCGAATTCCTGCGCCCGATGGGTATTTCCCAGACGAAGCTGGCTCTCGACCTAGACATCCCCATTCAGCGCGTGAACACCTTGATCAATGGCAAGCGCGGCATCACGGCGGAGACGGCTCTGCTGATCTCGCGTTATCTCAAGACAACGCCGGAATTCTGGATGAATCTTCAGGCGGCGTGCGATCTTTACGCAGCGCAACGTGAACTCGCTGCGGCCTGAGTGATGCCGATCTTCCCGATAACGGCGTGACAAGCTACTAGCGATGGACCGTACTATGCGCTAATAACGACAGACGCTATTATCGATGAGCCTACCCGAATCGCAACTCTGTTTTGACGGGATATGAGGGAGTTGGCGCCGTTAAGCCTGCCTTTGCTGCGGTTTGTCTGAGCTTGTGAATGGCATGCAGGAGGTCAACGGTTCGATCCCGTTAAGGTCCACCAATTTACCGCCCCCGAAAGGGGGCGTTTCTTTTTAGGGATCGAACCATATTGAAGGAAAAGGTCTGCGCACGCCGTGGTCCGAAGGACCGCGCAGACCCTCGATCCCGTTAAGGTCCACCAATTTACCGCCCCCGAAAGGGGGCGCGTCTTTTTATAGGGACGGGGCGGTCATGCCGCGTTAACAAAAGATTTGGGTTTAATTTGGTCGCGCGTTATGCGCGCGCGGGCTATATTCATGGGGAGAGGTGCAACACCATGGATGAGCTTCGACTCGTGCAGCTGACGAAAGAGATGGTCGCCGAAGAATTACGGCTATTAGGGGATCCGTGCGCGGCCGCCGCGTCAGTCGTGCGCAAGACCTTGATGGCCGCCTTCCAGGGTGCGGCCCCCGGAGACACGCCGCCGGCGCGCGTGATCGAGGACGCCGTGAAGGGAGCCATGACCGCCTTGCTGCTGGCCGACCACAGCATGACGCGCGGCGCCATTTTGATCGTCGAGGCCGTGATGGATGTCAGCGCGAAGCGGGACCTCGACCCCACCGACAGCATGAGCGCGGCGTTGAAGGGCCTGGCCGATCTGCGCCGCTTCATCGATCCGTCCCGCATCGACGACATCCGGCTCGAGATCGAGGCTCACTACATGGGCGCTGGCGAGGCATTCATAGGGTACTTGCGCGAGGTGAAGGTCGCCAAGCGCTGAGGTTGCGGCGTCGGCGGGGGGTCTGCTAGGATGAGGCGTGCTCGTGGCGCTCCTCGCGATGACCGTCCTACCCCTGACCGACCCGCTGATCGACCTGCAGGCTTTGATTCCGGACGCGGTCTTGGATATCCGCTACGCGACCAGAGACAACCTGACGGGCCGGCCTTTGTATCCGTTCGCCGCCGCCTTTTTGAGGCGCGCCGCCGCTGATAAGCTCCTCAAGGCCGCGGCGGACCTGCGCTCCAAGAAGCTCCGGCTTGTGATCTACGACGCCTATCGTCCGTTGTCCGTGCAGAAGGCGCTGTGGGAGGCCAGGCCGGATCCCCGCTATGTCGCCGATCCCGCCAAGGGCTCGTCTCATAACCGCGCCGGGGCGGTGGACCTCGGGCTTGCCGACGAAGCGGGCCGGGCGCTTCCCATGCCCTCGCGATTCGACGACTTCGGCCCGAAGGCCCATCACGGCGCGAAGGGCGTGAAGCCGGGGCCCCGCCGCAACGCGGAGACGCTCAAGGCGGCGCTCGAGAAGGCCGGCTTCGAGTCCTTGCGCGAAGAGTGGTGGCATTACCGTGATCCGGACGCGAAAAGCTGGCCGATCCTCGACATCCCGTTTGAACAGGTGCCCCGATGAAAGCCTTGAAAGCCGTGATCATGTTCGTGGTCGTGCTCGGTCTGATCGCCGTCGGCGCCCTGTCGCTGTGGCTCGGACGCGGGGTCAAGGTCGCGGTCGAGCGCTACGGCCCTGACATCGTGGGCGCGCCCGTCACGGTCGGCACGGTGATCCTTACGCCCTGGTCGGGGCGGGGCTCCATCAAGAACCTCGTCATCGGAAACCCGCCCGGCTTCAAGGGCGCGCACGCCCTCAGCGTCGGCTCTGTCGAGGTCAAGATCAAGCTGTCCTCGCTCGCCTCCGATACGATCGTCGTCGAGAGCATCGTGGTCCGCGAGCCTGAGATCCTGTACGAGCTGGGGGGCGGCGGCAGCAACCTGTCCCGTCTTCAGCGCAACGCGGAAGGAGCCAAGGGCAAGGAGGCGTCCGCGCCCGCCTCGACCGGCAAAGGGAAGTCCCTGTTCATCAAGGATCTGCTCGTGACCGGCGGCCAGGTCGGCCTGTCCGCGTCCGCGCTGGGAGAGCAGGGAGTGAAGATCCCCTTGCCGGGGCTTCATCTGAGCAATCTCGGAGGCAAGGGCCGTTCCCCGGCCCAGGCCGTGTCCGAGGTTCTCGGCGCGATCGCGGGCTCCGCCGGCAGGGCGGCGTCCGGGCTCGGAGCCAAGGCTCTCAGCGAGGCCGCGTCCTCCGTGCTGGGCAAGCTCGGCGGCATGCTCAAGGGCAAGCGATGAACGCGCCCGCCGCTTCCACCCTCGAGACCACGGCCGCCGATTTCGCCGCCAAGGCCGCTGCCGCGCGCCACGCGGCCGAGATCTGGCGCCGGACCACGGTCGCTCAGCGGGTGAAGGCTTTGCGCGCGCTTTGGAAGGCGCTCGCCGCGCGCCGCGAGGAGATCCGCGCCGTCGTGCACGAGGAGACCGGGAAGCCTCTCGCCGAGGTCGATCTCATGGAGCTCGGCTCCGCGGGGCTGCTCGTGGACTGGATGACCTCGGCGGCACCGCGGGTGCTGGGCGAGAAGGCCGCGAGCAAGCCCTGGTCCCTCTTCAATAAACGCGCCTATGAGCGCCGTGTTCCGCGCGGCGTCATCGGCCTGATCACGCCGTGGAACATGCCTTTTCTGATCCCGTTCGGCGACGCCTTCGCCGCGATGCTCGCGGGCAACGCCGTGCTGCTCAAGCCGTCGGAGTGGACGACGAAGACCGCGCTGTGGCTCGAGGGAGCGGTCGCCGCGACGGCGCTGCTTCCCACGGGGCTGCTGACGGTCGTGCCTGGCGGCGCTTCCGCCGGAGAAGCCGTGATCGACGCCTCCGACATGACGGTGTTCACCGGCTCGACGAAGACGGGCCGCGCGGTCGCGGTCCGCGCCGCGGGCCAGCTCAAGCCGGTGATCCTCGAGCTCGGCGGCAAGCACCCGATGATCGTGCTTGCCGATGCCTCTCTCGAGCGAGCGGCGGCAGCCGCCGTATGGGCCGCCTGCTCGAACGCAGGCCAGGTGTGCGTGGGTGTCGAGCGCGTCTTCGTCGAGGCCGAGGTGTACGACCGCTTCATCGAGCTCGTGCGGCCGCGCGTCAGCGCATTGCGCCAGCGTCTCGACGGCCGCGACTGCGACCTGGGACGCCTCGTGTTCCCGCCGCTGCTCGACCGGATCCAGGAGCAGCTCGAGGACGCGCGCAAGAAGGGCGCGCGCGTGATCGGCGGCGAGGTCCTCGATCGCGCCGGCCTGCTGATGTCGCCCGCGCTCGTGCTCGACGCGCGCATGGACATGCGCGTTATGACCGAGGAGTGCTTCGGGCCCGTGATCCCGATCATGAAGATCTCCCGCGCCGAGGAAGCGGTCGCGCTCGCCAACGCGGGACCGGAAGGCCTCGCCGCGAGCGTTTGGACGACGGACCTCGCGAAGGGGGAGCGGCTCGCGGCGGCCTTGGAGGTCGGGATGGTCGGGGTCAACGAGCCTTCGTCTCATTACGCTTACGGCTCTCTGCCCTTCGGCGGCATGAAGCAGAGCGGTTTGGGAAGAAGACACGGAGAGGAAGGTTTGTTGGCGTTCACCCAGGCCCAATCGGTAGTCGTCCATGAGTGGCCCGACGGCATGTCCGACCTGTGGTGGTTCCCGTACAACGATAAAAAGGCGGGGTTTCTTCGTAAGTTAATGGGTTTGCCGTGATCCTTGGCGTCCACGCCTCGGTGAGAGGCGGCTACCTAGCCGCCCTTAACGAAGCGTTGGCGCTCGGTTGCGAGTCCCTGCAGATATTGCCGTACCGCCGTCATCACGATCCGTCGCAAGATGAGCTGTCTTCATTCAACGCGGCGCTACGCGCCGCGAAGCTCCAACTGCTCGTCCATTCCCGGTTTGTGCCGAGTTTGGCGTCGTCAGATATCGTTCGCCGTTCAAGGTCCGTTGAGCATTTGGCCAAAGAGCTGTCGTTATCGATGGCGCTCGGCGGTGACGCGTACGTGATCCACGGCGGCGCCTACTCGGAGGGCTCCAGCCTCGTGGCCGGCGTCCGTCACTTCGCCGAATCCGTCATAATGGCCGTCGAACAGAGCACCTGCCGTCTTCCGTTGCTGTTAGAAAACGTCCCCGGCGGAGGCCGTAGAATGGGCGGCAGCCTCGAGGATCTAGCGCGTCTGCAAGACGCGCTCAAGCCGTCTCTCCCCAACATCGGCGTTTGTCTTGACACCGCGCATGCATACGCGGCCGGCTACGATTGCTCCTCCATCGAGGGCGCCTTAAAATTCGTCGCCCGCGCGCACCGTCTCCTCGGCTTCGACGCCATTCGTGCCTTCCACCTCAACGACACCCGCGCCCTGCTCAACTCCCACCGCGAGCACCATGAGTACTGGGGAGAGGGCCGGCTGGGCCAGGAGGGCCTCCAGGCTCTTCTGCACCGCGAGGAGTTCTCCTCAACCCCCGGTATTCTGGAGCTTCCCCTGGGAGGTCGCGAGCAGGATGCGGCCAGCCTCGCCTGGGTCCGCCGCCTCGCCGTCTAAGGAGGCGCCTCAGCGCCCCGCGATGCGGGCGTAGAGCCCGTCGTAGAACGCGCTCAGCTTCGCTTCCGTTTTAGCGGTCGCTTTAAATGAAGGATCGACGAGATACGCCTGCCGCGGTCCGCTCAAGGTCGTCCCGACCATGATGTTCTCGCGCAGCTTGAAATCCATCTCCGTATCGGTGAGCTCCAGGCCGGCTTCGCGAAGCTTCTCGAACAGAGCCCGGACGTGCGCCAGCTTCCCGGCGGTGAGACGGCTCCCGAGCGTCGTGCCGCGCACTCGCTCCTGGACGATGTATCCGGCTTCCTGGCCATGCACCGTTCGAGCGCCCTGTTCGACGAGCCTCGGCGTGACCGCCAGTGGTTCCAAGGCCTTGATCGCGGCGGCTTCAATACGCATCGCGGGGGCGCTCGATTCGACCTTGGCGTAGAAGACCTTGACCACCAGGTTCGGGTTGGACGGTAGAAGCAAAACCTCTTTAAAGTCCCCTGAGCCAGCGTAGGCGGCCGGTAGGCCGTTGATCGCGTAGGTGCCTGCGCGCAGGCCGATGGACCTGACCAGCATGGCGCCAGCCGCAGGGGAAGACAATGATAAGGCTAGTGCCGCCGCGAAAAAGCGCATAGGACATCATAGTCCAGAGGCGGATCGGGACACAAAGGCCTTTCGGGCCGGGAGCGGCGGTCTTTGGGCCCTAGCCGTTAGGCGGTGATGCGCAGGCCTTCGCGGCCGAGGACGACCTTCAGCTTGTAGCCGTGCTCGTCGGCGCGGGCCTGGGCGTCCTTGCCCATCTGGTCGAGCACCGCGTCGGCGTAGCTGTCGTCCTGATGGACGAGCACGAGCGCCTTGATGAGGTTCTTGCCCGCGAAATCCACCGCGGCGAGGAAGCTCGAGTGGCCGGTGTTCCGGTTCTTCTTGTAGTCCTCGGCGGTGTAGCGTCCGTCGTGGAACAACAGGTCCGCGCCGCGGCACACCGCGCCGATCTTCTCGTCGTAGTCCTGGAGCGCGGTCGCGTACTCGCCGTACAGCTCGCTGTCCGGGCAGTAGACGATCTTGCGGCCGTCGGTCTGGAGGACGTAGGCGAGCGTCGTGCCGGGGTGGTTCGCGTAGAAGGCGGAGAGGCGCACGCCGGGCAGGATCTCGTAGGTCTGCTCCATCAATTCATACAGCTCGATCTGTGCGGCGGGCATCTCGTTGCCGAAGCCGGGCTCGAGGGCGGCCTTGAGGCTCTGCTCAAGCGACTTGTCCGGATCGGAGGCGCCGCTGATGTGGAGGGTGTAGTCCTTCTCGCGCGCGCAGGGAAACCCCGCGAGGCCTTCCACGTGGTCATGATGGAAGTGCGTCAGGAACAGCCAGATCTCCTTGTGCTTGCCGGACTTCATGAGCTCGTTGCCGAGCAGGCTGATTCCCGAGCCGGCGTCGAAGACGAAGATGTGGGAGGGCGTTTCCACCGAGACGCAGGAGGTGTGCTTGCCGTAGCGGGTCACGACCGGGGAGACGGCCGACGAGGTCGAGCGGCAGCCCCAGACCACGGCCTTGATCTCCGTGCGTGGGACCGGCGCGGGCTCGGACGGCGGGCGCGCGATCTTCTTCGGCTCGACGCCCTCCTTCTTCATGAGCTCGTTGACCTTCTGGGCGAACTGCTCCACGTCGTACGGCTTCTCGATGAAGGCTTCAGCCCCGTATTGTGCGGCGCGCTGCTTCTCGGCCTCGAAGGACTTTCCGGAGACGATGATCGCGCGGATCGCCTGGGTCTCGGGGTCGGATTTGAGCCGATGGAGCAAGGTCAGGCCATCCAGGCCGGGCATCAGGATGTCGAGGATGACGAGGGCGGGCTTCTCGGCCTTGATGATGTCCTGGGCCTTGAGGCTGTCCTGGATCAGGCGGGCGGAATAGCCGGCATCGGTCAGGAGCTCGAGCGTGAGCCCGCCTACGAGAGGGTCGTCGTCGACTATGATGATCTGAGCGGGCATCGCGGCCGTTATTCTATAATAATTACCCAATGCGTATCATCGCCGGAGAAAGCCGCGGTCGTGCCCTCAAGAGCGTGCCGAAGGAAATGATGGTCAAACCCATCTCGGCACGCATCAAGAAATCCGTGTTCGATATCCTGCGCCCGCGCCTCGAGGGCGCGCGCGTGCTGGACCTGTACGCGGGCACCGGCGCCGTCGGCATAGAAGCTCTTTCCCGCGGCGCCGGCTTCGTGTTCTTCGTGGACGCCGACAAGCGCTGCATCGCCGTGATCGAGGAGAACATCAAGACCCTCGGCTTCGCGGCGAAGGCGCGCGCCTGCTACGGCGACATCCTGCAGGACCTGTCCTGGGTCGGCTACCGCGCGGGCCACAACGACTTCGACATCATCTACATGGGCCCGCCTTACCGGACCGAGGACAACAAGATGCTCGCGTACTCGACGCCCACGCTCGCGCGCGTGGCCGAGGCGAACCTGCTCGCGCCCGGGGGCATCATGCTGCTGCAGCGCTACAAGAAGGAGAAGGTCGAGCTGCCGGCCGGCTACGAGAAATACCGCGAGGAAAGGTACGGGGACACGGACGTCGAGTTCATCCGGCGCGCCGCGCCCGCCGCCTAGCTTGGAGATCTCGTTCACCCGGTACCGCTTCTACCGGGAGTGCCCCTGGAAGTATAAGCTCGCCTTCGCTGACGGACGCCAGATCGCGCTCACGCCCAAGTCCTCCTACGGCCTCTCCGTGCATCGCGCGCTGGAGGCGTGGCTCCAAGGCGGAGACCTCTCGCTCGAGTCGCTGCGGGCGGCCATGCGCTCGCGCTGGCTCACGTCGGGCTACCCCGACGAGGATGAGGAGGCGCGCTATTTCGCGAAAGCGGAGCGCGCGCTCACGCGCTTCTACGGTGAGGAGGAATCGCGCCGCGCGCGCACGATCTGTGTCGAGAAGGAGTTCTTTTTTGCGACCGGGACGCATGTGGTCCGCGGGAAGATCGATCGCATCGATCAGGGCCCCGACGGCGCGTACGAGATCATCGACTATAAGACGGGGCCCGGCGTGCCGACCGTCGAGCAGGTGGCGAAGGACCGGCAGATGCGGTTCTACGCGCTCGGCGCGCAGCGGGGCCTGCAGCTGCCTCGCCCCGAGACGCTGACCGTGGACTGCGTGACGGTCGGAGAGCGCGTGAGCGCGCCGTATGACGGCGCCGGCGAGGAGGCGCTCGACGCGGACATCCGCGCCGCGGCGTCGGGCATCGAAGCGGCGGCATTTGAGCCCGACACGGCCTATTGTCCGCGCTGCGACTTTAAGACGGACTGCCCGTACTCGACGGCGAAGTAGCGCCGCCGATTCTCCTGCGCTGGCGGGCGTCCCATGCGGTCAGGCGGGCCGGAACGTGATCTTCCGCCATATCCTTGAGCGGGCGCGGCGAGCGTACGGCGAGAACGAGACGGCAGCCCAGCGCCTCGACGACCTTCATGAGCGTCCCGACGCGTACGTCACGGTCGGCCTCGATCTTGGCAATCAGGCTACGGTCCACTCCGGACTTCACGGCCATCTCCTGTTGGGTCAGGCGAAGCCGATCTCGAAACCCGCGCAAAAAATATCCCGATGTGCCCGGCGTATCATCAGAACACGACCATTCGTGCTTATCCATGTGCTTTATTCGGCACGCCGGCTATATCCGGGACGAGCGATCGTGCCGAATACGGCACGCGCCGGCGGCGGCCTCCAATACCATACGATTGAGACCCCGAAAAAGTTCCATCGGGAGGCGCCGGGAATCAGTCTTTCGTGTCGGCTTGCCGGCGGCGGGGGACGTCGGGCAGATTGCAATAGTCGCGCACGCAGTTCTTCCCGTCGTGCTTGGCCTGGTACAGGCTCATGTCCGCGCGGTGCAGGATCTCTGAGGGGGTTTCCTTGCCGGCCTCCTCGCTGGTCGCCACGCCGACGCTGATCGTGGCGAGGTAGCCGTTCTTGGCGATGCCGGCGCGCGCGCGCCCCGCGATGTGCACGGCGGTCGCGCCATCGGCGCCCGGCATGATCACGACGAACTCATCGCCGCCGTAGCGGCCTAATATGTCATCGGAGCGGACGTTGGCGGAGAGCGTCTCGGCCGTCTCCTTGATGACACGGTCGCCGAAGAGGTGGCCATGGCTGTCGTTTATCCGCTTGAAGTCGTCGATGTCGATCATCATGACCGAGAGCGGCGACTTGTTGGTCAGGCTCCGCTGGATCTCGAGCTCGAGGATCTCCTGTAGGTAGCCGTGCGTGAACGCCCCGGTCAGGCCGTCGGTTACGGACTTGAGATGCAGCTCGTCGACGCGCGCCGAGAGCACCCGGTTGGTGAGGCGCTGGCGCTCGGAGCGCAGCCCGATCACGTAGCCGAAGATCATGAACGTGGCGACGGAGCCCACGCCCATGTACGCGTAGAACAGGAAGTTGTAATCGAGCTCGTGCCGAGCCCACATGCCTTTGAGCAGCGGATCGGCGAGCCAGTAGCGCAGCAGGAACGCGCCCAGCGGCGAGGCGAGGCCAAGCACGGCGCCGGCGGCCGGGTAGAAGTAATAGTGCGGGATCGCGCGCCAGTTGGAGCGGTAATCACCGTAGTCGTGCTGCCTCCGGCGTTGAGCGCTCACTCCGGCTGTTCGGGGCTCATCGCCCAGAGGACGCGCGGCATGGGGGAGAGCTCGATGGCGACGATCGTGGCGGGGCGCATCTCAAAGGAGGCCTTGCCGAGCAGGGAGATGACCTCGCCGATCTGGGGCTGATGGCCGACGGCGAGGACCTCGTCGACGGACGCCGTGCGCGCGGCGATCGCTCGCTCGGCCTCCTCCGCGGGAAGGGTGTTGTCGAGTGCAACGAACACCTCCCGGCCCCCGGAGGGTTTGAGGACCGAGGCCATCTCCGCCGCCGTCTGCACGGCCCGGAGCAGAGGAGAGTGCAGGATGAGGCTCGGGGCGCAGCCCAGGCGCGCGAGCTCGGTGGCCATCCGGCGGGCGTCGGCCCGGCCCTGGTCGGAGAGGGGGCGCAGGGCGTCCTTGGCCACGCCGGCCTCCATCGTCGACGGGGAATGCCCGTGGCGCATAAGGTAGATCCGCTTCATGGGAGGGGAGATTATCAAATTCTCACGGCATCGTCAGGGGGCTTATCTCAGAAAAAATAATCGAACGCGGAGAAGAACTGCTCGAGCGCGCGTTCCACCCAGGAGCGCCGCTTCCACTCGGCGAGCGTGATCTCGTGCGCGCCGGCCACGCCGATGTCGAAGCTCTTTTTAAGCTCGGCGGCGAAGGGCGCGTCCGTGGTCTGCAGGTTGACTTCGAGGTTGTGCTGCAGCGAGCGGTGGTCGAGGTTGTACGAGCCGACCGCGCACCATTTCCCGTCCACCACGACCGCCTTCGCGTGCATCATCGGCCCCTGCCACTCGAAGATGCGCACGCCGCGCGTCAGAAGCGACCCGTAGGTCGCGCGCATCGCGTACCAGACCGAGCGGATGTCCGAGCGCCCCGGCACCAGCACGCGCACGGCGACGCCGCGGCGCACGGCCTGCGCGAGCGAGCGCCGGATGCGCCAGTCGGGGATGAAGTAGGAGTTGGCGATCGAGACCTCCGACCGCGCCGCGCGCAGGGCGTTGACGTAGGCCTCACGGATGACGAAGCGGCGCAGCAGCTCGTGGTTCCCTACGATCTTGACAGTGGCGCTGCCGCCCACGAAGTCGGGGTGGCCGGACGATTCGAACCAGCGCCCCGTCCCTTTATGCCAAACCGCGCGGAACAGGCTCTCGAGCTCGCAGGCGGCGGGGCCCTCGACCCGCGCGTGCGCGTCCGGCCAGTCGAGCCCGCCCTGCTCCTGCGGGGCGTGCTCGTCGCTCAGGTTCATCCCGCCGACGAACCCGACCCTGCCGTCGCAGACGAGGATCTTGCGGTGGTCGCGCTTGTTCCAGGCCCAGTGCGGGCGCCAGGGCGCGACGGGATGGTACTCGAGGATCTGCACCCCGGCGTTGCGCATCAGGGTCTCGGTCTCGGGCTCGATCTCGATGGAGCCGACCGAGTCGTAGATCAGGCGTACGCGAACGCCGCGCTTGGCCGCGCCGGCGAGCGTCCGGGCGAACGCCCGGCCGGTCTCGTCGCCGCCGAAGCGGTACGTCTCGAGGTTGACCGACTCCGTCGCGGCCTCGATGGCCGACACCATCGCGGCGAACAGGTCCTTGCCGCGGACGAACAGCGCGAGCTTGTTGCCCGCGACGTGCTCATCGGCGTCCCACGAGAAATCGCCCGACCCCGGCTTGGGCCGGCGCAGGTACTTGCGGACGGGAGGCGGCAGGCCTGGGATGTGCGGAAGCGCCACGAGGGGCATGGTATCAAAGAAGACGGATGTATTCTTCCTCGGATAGCCAGGGGCCCGAATTGCTAGACTCTTGTCCCCCATGGCCGGCAAAGAACACTTCGAACATCTCCAGACCCTCATCGACCTCGAGCGCGAGGCCGAGAAGGCGGAGAACCTGCGTGAGCTGCGCAAGTTCCCTGTCTCCCAGCGCGAGCTTCGGGGCAAGACGGTCACCGGCCTCATCGTCGATGTCGTCGAGGGCGGCATGGGCGGCCTCACGATGATCACGCTGTCCCGCCCGCCCCGAGGCGAGGAGCTGGCACCCTTCCACGCGATGAACGCGGGCGACAACGTGCTGCTGACGCTCTCTCCGGGCAACGACTTCCTCACGGTCGAGGGGACCTTGTTCAAGGTGGGGGAATACACCGCGACTGTGGCGATGAACCGCGCCGCTCCGGACGAGGATATCCGCGGGAACTGCCAGATCGACCTGCTCGGCTCGGACGCGACCTACCAGCGCATGCGCAAGGCGCTCGTCACCGTCGCCGAGTCGAAGCGCTCCCGCGTTTCGACCTTAAGAGAGATATTCCTGGGCGAGCAGCAGCCCGAGCGCGTCAAGGTCCCGAAGATCATATGGTTCAACCGGACGCTCAACGAATGGCAGCAGGCGGCCGTCAAGAGCTCTCTGGCCGCGCAGGATGTGGCGCTCGTTCACGGCCCGCCCGGCACCGGCAAGACGACCGTTCTCGTCGAGATCATCCGTCAGCACGTCGCCCGCGGCGAGCGCGTGCTCGCGACCGCGCCTTCGAACATCGCCGTCGACAATATCCTCGAGAAGCTCATCGGCACCGGCCTGCGCGTCACGCGCCTGGGCCACCCCGCGCGCACGCTCGAAGCGCTGCGGCACGGCAACCTCGCCGCGCAGATCGAGGAAGATCCCGCCTATGCGGAGGTCAAGGAGCTCGACGCGTTCCGCGAGCGCATGATCCATCGCCAGTCCCGCCACGGACGCGGCATCTCTCAGCTGGGCCATGAGGAACGCCAGCTGCGCGAGCGCGAGGTCGCCAGGCTCTGGCGCCAGGCCCGCGACCTCGAGTCCGAGATCGCGCGGCACATCGTCAAGGGCGCGAACGTGGTGCTCGCCACGCACGCCGGCATATCGAAGCGCTACGTGAAGGGCGACTTCGACCTCGTCGTGCTCGACGAGGCCTCCCAGGCGAGCGAGCCGCTGTCGTGGGTGCCCCTGACGCTCGCGCGCAAGGCCATCTTCGCGGGCGACGCCAACCAATTGCCGCCGACGATCTACTCGAAGGAGGCCGCCGCGGGCGGCCTGACCGTCACCTTGTTCGATCGCCTCAAGGATCTTCTGCCCGCCTCGGCGCAGACCTTGCTGCGCGTGCAGTACCGGATGCACGAGTCTATCATGCGCTTCCCTTCGCAGGAATTCTATGAGGGCAAGCTCATCGCCGACGAGTCCGTCGCCAAGCATCTCGCCTCCGAGCTCGCGGGTGTCGCGTCCTCTCACCTCACGAGCCGCCCGGTGACCTTCGTGGACACCGCGGGCGCGGGCTACGATGAGGTCTGGAACGACATGCTCGAGAGCCGCGAGAACAAGGGCGAGGCGGAATTGGCCGTGAAGCTGTTGTATGAGCTGCTCGGCTCCGGCCTCAAGCCCAAGGACGTCGCCATCCTGACCCCGTACACCGCGCAGGCGAAGCTGCTGAAGACCTTGGTCCACGAGACCGGGCTCGAGATCGGCTCCGTGGACGGCTTCCAGGGCCGGGAGAAGGAAGCGATCATCCTGAGCCTCGTGCGCTCGAGCGAGTCCGGTCAGATCGGTTTCCTGTCCGACATGCGCCGACTCAACGTCGCGATCACGCGCGCACGCCGCTGCCTCATCGTCGTCGGCGACTCGGCCACCGTCGGGCGGCACCCCGTCTATCGGCGCTTCGTCGCGTACTCCGATGAGCTCGACAGCCATCGTTCGGCCTATGAGTGGATCAGTGTCTGAAGGTCGTAAGCACGACCTGTCCCGGCTGACGCCCGAGCTTCGCGCGGCGCTGGTCGTCGAGCTGACGAGCCTCATTTCGCGCGCCGAAGCGCTCACCCCCGACGAGATCGTGGTCCTGCTCCATCTGCTGGCCTACGCGGGCTTCAGCGGGGAAGGCGTGCTGGTCGTGCCCGAGCTCTCCGCGCTGTGGGGGGGCTCCGCGTCCTACATCCCGGCCGCGCACCTACCTCCCGACCGGGCGCGCGCTGCGGTCAAGATCCTGCGCCGCCGCGGCGTCTTAAAAGACGCTGAACATGGAGCCGCTGTCGTCGACAATTCCGTTCTGCGCGCCCTCGCCGACGCGCCTCGCTAGGCAACTTTTTGACCCCCTCAATCGTCTAGTAGTAGGGCCTCCGGGACCGGAGGCCGAAAAGGGGGAGAACAAAATGGAAAACTTGCCTAAGCTGGACGCGCGCGTGCGGCCGTATCAGGACCCGTCGGACCGTCCCACGAAGCTCATGGCCTTCGCGGAGCTGATGATCGCTGACGCCTTCGTGATCAAGGGCATCCGCGTCTTAAAAAAAGCGGAGCCGGGAAACGATGAGCCCTTCGTCGTCTTCCCGGCGGAGAAGGGGAAGGGCGCCACGGCCGACCGCTGGTTCGACCTGGCGCATCCGATCACCGCGGAGGCGCGCAACGCCTCGATCGGCCTGATCCTCGCAAAGTACCACCAGGCCCTCGCCGGCGGGGCGGCCAGGGCCTAGGCCTTGATGCGCATTGGAATACACACTATACTCATGGTGTGAAATACATACGCATGAACATCACCCTGCCGCAGCCCGTCGTCAAGAAGCTCGCGAAGGTTTCGAACAAGAGCGAGTTCATCGCCCTCGCCCTCATCGAGCGCTTCAAGGCGCTCGAGAAGGACGACTTCCGTCGCCGCCTGATCGAAGGCTATAAGCTGGCGGCGCGGGAGAAATGGGATGAGAAGGACGCGGGGGCCGAATGGTGATCCTTCGGGGGGAAGTGTACTGGGTGGATTTCGGTGGAGGGGTCGGCGTCGAAATTCGGAAGGTCCGCCCAGCGGTCGTCGTTTCCGAGGACGACCACAACGCTTGCATGTCCACGGTCACGGTCGCGCCATTGTCGTCGGCGACTTGGGCCGTTCCTCCCAATGAGGTGTCGATCCCGGCCGGGGTGTTCGGAGACGGGCGCCCCGGCCGGGTTAAGACGCATCAGATCCGCGCGGCGGACAAGAAGCGGTTCGGGAAGAAAATGGGAGAATTCCCCCTAGGATTGATGGCGGATGTGGACGCGTCGCTACGGATTCACTTAGGCTTGTAGGCGCGCGGCGCGCTTGTGCGCCCACCACTCGTACAGGCCCGGGAGCACGGACAGGATCACCACGACGACGATGACGTGATGGATCTTCTTGTCGATGTCGGGGACCATCGAGGCCAGGAAGTAGCCGCCGAGGACGGTCGAGTACACCCAGAGGATGCCGCCGAGGATGTTGTAGGTGACGAAGGTCTTGTAGTCCATCTGTGCCGCGCCCGCGACGGCGGGGGCGAAGGTGCGTACGATGGGAACGAAGCGGGCGAACACGATGGTTTTGACCCCGTATTTTTCGTAGAAATCGTGGGCGCGCTTGAGGTGCGCGCGCTTGAAGACGAGGGAGTCGGGGCGGTTGTAGAGAGTTTCGCCGGCTTTGCGCCCGATGATGTAGCCGACCTGGTCTCCCACGATCGCGCACAACGGCACGACCGTGAGCAAAGTCCACAGCGAGAGGTGCCCGGTGCGGGCGAAGATGCCTGCTGTCACCAGCAAGGAGTCCCCGGGCAGGAAGAAGCCGACGAACAGTCCGGTCTCAACGAAGACGATCAAGGAGATCATCGTCAGCCCGCCCCATTGGACGATGGCCTTCACATCGTGAATCTTCTTGAGCAGGGCGATGATGTCTTCCACGGGTGAAAGGATAGCAAAGTCCGGCTGTAATCGTGTGAAAAGGGAGCCAAAAGCGGTATAATCTGCCTCTCTCTTAATACGCGCGCGTACGTGATGACCCCGAGCTCCCGCACCCTCGAATCCACTCCGTCGCCGGCCGAAGCCACGGCGCTTCGCGCCCATTTGCGCGACCTTCGGTCGCCCGTGACCTCCGGAAATGCCTCCGCGCCGGCGCTTCTGCCTGAGATGCTGGGCGACCCGGAGTTCCTCCGCGAGCACGGCGTGCGCTACGCCTACGCGACGGGTGCGATGGCCAACGGGATCGCTTCCGAGGCCCTCGTCGAGGCGGGCGCCAAGGCGGGCCTCCTCTCGTTTTTCGGCGCGGCGGGCCTGCCCCCGGCCCGTGTCGAGGCCGCCATCGACCGTCTCGAGAAGTCCCTCGGGGGCTTGCCTCGCGGCTTCAACCTGATCCACAGCCCGAGCGAGACCGACCTCGAGAACGCCGTCTGCGACCTGTATCTCCGGCGGGGAGTGCGGCTCGTCGAAGCGTCAGCCTTCATGGGCCTGACTCCCGCGATCGTGCGCTACCGCCTGCACGGGATCTCGCGCGGCGCCGATGGCCGCGTCGTCGCGCCGAACAAGGTCGTCGCTAAGGTTTCGCGCGTTGAGGTCGCCGCGAAGTTCCTCGCCCCTGCGGAGGAGAAGCTTCTGCGCGAGATGGCGGCTTCGAATCTGCTGACGAGCGAGCAGGTGTCGCTCGCCGCCGAGATCCCGATGGCCCAGGACCTTACCGCCGAGGCCGACAGCGGCGGCCACACCGACAACCGCCCGCTCGTCGCCATGTTCCCGGCGATGATCGCCCTGCGCGACCGGCTTCAGGCTCAGTTCAAGTTCAAGAGCCCGGCGCGTGTCGGCGCCGCCGGCGGCATCGCGACCCCTGACGCGGCCGCGGCCGCCTACATGATGGGCGCGGCGTATATCCTGACCGGCTCGGTCAACCAGGCCTGCGTGGAGTCCGGCTCGAGCGACCAGGTCCGCCGCATGCTCGCCGCCGCCGGCCAGGCCGACTGCATCATGGCGCCCGCCGCCGACATGTTCGAGCTGGGCGTGAAGGTCCAGGTGCTCCGGCGCGGCACGATGTTTGCGCAACGCGGAGCGAAGCTGTATGAGATCTGGAAGTCGAGCGATTCGATCGAGGCCATTCCGGCCGCGGTCCGGGCCTCGATCGAAAAGGACCTGTTCAAAGAGAACCTCGACGCCGTTTGGGCCTCCACTCGGGAATTCTTTCTTAAACGCGATCCCTCCCAGGTCGCCCGCGCCGAGAAGGAGCCCAAGCACAAGCTCGCGTTGGTGTTCCGGTCATATCTCGGCCAGGCCTCGCGTTGGGCCAACGCCGGCGTCGCCGACCGCGTGCTCGACTATCAGGTCTGGTGCGGCCCGGCGATGGGCGCCTTCAATGAGTGGACCAACGGCACATTCCTTCAGGCCCCCGAGAACCGCACCGCGGCGCTCGTCGCCCGCAACATCCTGTATGGCGCGGCCGTGCTGACCCGCGCGCACTTCCTCCGCTGCCAGGGCATCGCCCTGGACCCTGAAACCACCCGCATCGAGCCCCTCCAAGCCGCCGAGCTCGAGCGATTGCTCGACTAGAGAGATCATGAAAAACACCGACAAGTCCCCTGAGTTCATCCCGCTCGCCGTCGTCGGCCTCGGAGGCGTGTTCCCCAAGGCGAAGACGCTGCGCCAATATTGGGCGAACATCAAGAACAAGGTGGACGCGATCCAGGACGTGCCGGCCTCTCATTGGAACAAGGACGATTATTTCGACGCCGACGCGAAGAAGCAGGATAAGGTGTACGCCTACAAGGGCGGCTTCCTGGAGACGTACGATTTCGATCCCTCCGAGTTCGGCCTCTCTCCGAATACTCTTGAAGCGACCGATCCCGCCCAGCTGTTCGCGCTCGTCGCCGCGAAGATGGCGCTGGCCGACGCCGGTTATCCCGTCGATAAAGAGACGTGGGACCGCTCCCGCGTCTCGTGCATCCTCGGCGTCACCGGCGCGCTCGAGATCGTCATCCCTCTCGGCGCCCGCCTGAGCCTTCCCGCCTGGCGCAAGGCCATTTTGGCCGCCGGCGTGCCGCCCGCCCAGGCCGAGGACGCGCTCGCGCGCATGTCCGATGAGTTCGTGCCCTGGCAGGAGGCCTCCTTCCCCGGCCTGCTCGGCAACGTGATCGCCGGCCGCGTGGCCAACCGCTTCAACCTCGGCGGCACGAACTGCGTCGTGGACGCGGCGTGCGGCTCCTCCCTGTCCGCCATGCACATGGCCGCCCTCGAGCTCCAGGCCGGCCGCGCCAAGATGGTGGTCACCGGCGGAGTGGATACCTTCAACGATATATTTATGTATACGTGCTTCACGAAAACACCGGCTCTGTCGAAGTCGGGACACGCGAAGCCGTTTGACGCATCGGCCGACGGGACAACTCTCGGAGAGGGCGTCGGAATGGTCGTTCTTAAGCGTCTTGATGATGCTAAAAAAGATGGTGATAAAATCCACGCCATTTTACGCGGCCTGGGGACCTCATCCGATGGCCGCGGAAAATCGATCTACGCGCCCTCCGCCGGCGGCCAGACCCGCGCCATCGAAGAGGCGTATCGATTGTCCGGGCTCTCTCCCGACACGGTCGAGCTCGTCGAAGCCCACGGCACCGGCACCGCCGTCGGCGACGGCATCGAAGTCGAGGCGATCAGCGGCGTGTATAAGAAGAACAGCAAGCGCGACGGCGCCTGGTGCGCGCTCGGCTCGGTGAAGTCCATGGTCGGCCACACCAAGGCCGCCGCCGGCTCCGCCGCCTTCATCAAGGCCGCGATGGCCCTTCGCCACAAGGTGCTCCCTCCGACGATCAAGGTCACCGAACCCCTGCCCATATTGGCGGGCGGCGAGACGCCGTTCTACCTGAGCCTCGAGAAGCGCCCTTGGATGACGTCCAAAGATCATCCGCGCCGCGCGGCCTGCTCCGCCCTCGGCTTCGGCGGCACGAATTTCCACGCCATCCTCGAAGAGGGGAGCTCAGCGAAGACGGAGACCGACTGGGACGCCGAGCACGAGCTGTTCGCCGT
>CAZIBN010000056.1:0-24579 GCA_964537395.1 uncultured Elusimicrobia bacterium | reverse complement strand
GAAGGGCCGGCAGCGCGGCCTTCTCGGCGGCGATGATGGGGTTCTCGCCCTTCCATCCGTCGCGCAGGAACGCCTCGTAGGTCCAGGGCATCAAGGTCTTGAACTGATGGGCCATCGCCTCGCCGTACGCCTGGATCTCGAGCTGGGCGTGCGTGTCGGCGCGAAGCGCCACGAAGTTCATGAGGCTGCGGGCGTTCACGGTCCAGAAGAACTCGGTGTAGAGGTTGACGGGGAGGACCATGCGGGCCATCTCACGCGCCACGCCCATCTCGATCATCTGCTTGTAGGTCGCCAAAGAGGCGTCCACCTGCTTGGAGAACATCGCATGCAGGGCTTTCTGGTCGAGCTCGATGGCGGCCGAGGAGGCTTGCTTGTTCTTCTTGTCCTGCCCGCGCCACTTCTCCGGCATGTAGAAGTAATCTTTCACTTCGGTATACCGGAAAGAAACTTCGTTGTATGCCGCGAAGCGATGCCGGAACCACTGGCGCGCCACGAAGATCGGGGCGGAGACGTGGAACTTGAACACCGAGTGCTCGAACGGCGTCAGGTGGGAGTGCTTGAGGAGGTAGCCGATCAGCTTTTTGTCGGCATCGGCGCCCTTGGAGACGCCGCCGTAGGAGACGCGCGCCGCGTCGACGACGCCCTGGTCGCCGCCCATGAAGTCCACCAGGCGCACGAAGCCTTTGTCGAGCACCTTCACCGGCTCACGGTTGATATTGGTCTGGTCGGTCATCGCAATCCCCCTTGGGCGTTATCTTTGTACTGGCGGACGTCGGGTAAAGTCGAGGCGGCTTTCGAGATGGCGGAGATCCATTCCGTCAGGCGCGGATCGCCGATGAGGCCCTTGCCGTTCCAGCGGTAGCCGGAGGTTCCGAGCTGGCGCTGGAGAAGGTTGCCGACGCGGCGGCCGTCGGGGGCGAGCGGGACGGCCACGACGCCGCCCGCCGTGATGAGGCGGCGCAGGGTAGCCTTGTTCTCCGCGCGATCGGTGTCCTGCTGGCCGGCGCGCGTGCCGTCGCGGACCCAGATGATGGCGCCCTCGCGAAAGCCGCCTTTGACGCGCACGGATTCGGCGATCGCTGTCGCGGCGGCCTTCCAGGTGTCGAGGCCCTTGTCCGAGCGCGGCGCCAGGCCGACGAGGATCACGGCCTCCTTGGCCGGGTCCCGGGCCAGCGTCTTCGCGCGGTCGGCCAGGATGTCGGCGAGCGCGGGGAACTTGTCGATCGTCGCGGTGAGGACGAGCTCGGCGTCGCTCTTGAGGCGTTTGGGGCCTTTGCCGGTGAAGACCAACGCGCTCGGGTTCTTTCCCTTGACCGGGGCCATGCCGGGGCGAAGCGCGTCGGGCCTGTCCGAGGTCGGCTCGGCGCGGATGCCGAACAGATAGCGAAGCTCGTCCATGACCGGCGACTCGGAGATGAGCTCGAGGGGGATGGCGACGACCTTGTCGACATGCTGGCCCTTGAGGCGGTCGAGGCCGCGCTGGATCGCGGTGCCGTCGCCGGCGGACTCCACGCTTTCGACGGCGACGCCTTTCAGCTCGGAGCGGATGTGGCCGAGCTCGGTCTTCCACGCGCCGCCCGTGTCGTAGGCGAGGATCAGGACGCCGTACGGCTTCTTGCCCATCGAGGTGTTGCCGAATCCCGCCGCAAAGGCAGGGGCGGCCGTGAGCGACGCCAGGAGCACCGCGACCGCGCCGATCATTGCTTCCCTTTTTTTAAGAAGAGGGCCTCGAGGCGCTCGCTCAGCTCCTGCATGCTGACGGGCTTGGCCACGAACTCGTCGCCGCCGGACAGCGCCGCGCTGGTCTTGTCGTGGGTCGAGTCGCGGGCGGTCAGAAAAAGGACGGGGGTGCGCTTGGCGCCGGTCTTCTTTTCGACGGCGCGGATCTGCTGGCAGGAGGCGAGCCCGTCGAGGCGCGGCATCATGAGGTCCATGAGGATGACGTCAGGAGTGGCGGCTTTGAATGAAGCGACGGCCTCGAGGCCGTCGTCGGCGGTCGTGACCTCATAGCCGAGCCGGGTCAGCTGGATGGAAAGGATCTCGCGGATCGACGGGTCGTCGTCCACGACGAGGATCTTGCGTCCGGTCATCATCTAGGGGTCGAAGGTCCAGACCGCGGATTTGCCGGTCGAGCCCGCGACGGCGACGGCCAGCTCCTTGCGGCCGTCGGTGTCGACGAGGGCGAAGCCGGGCGACGAGCCGCCGAGCTCCGCCTTCCACGCGGTCTCGAAGGCTACGCCAGTCCAGGTCTTGGCGTGCAGCTCGCCGCCATTGAACAGGCCGAAGGGGGTGGCGAGGCCGCCGAGCATGGCGAGGTTGCGCACGATGTAGAGCTTGTCGAAGCCCTTGGCGTCGTAGGTCGAGAACATGGCCGGGTGGAACTCGAACAGCTTGTCATACCAGCGTACGCGGATCGGGCTCTGGCCGTAGCCTTCGTTGGAGCGCCAGTGGCCCTTGTCGAACTGGGCGCGCAGGCTGTTGACGCTGGTCAGGTACAGCGCGGCGGGCTCGCCCGCGGCGTCGAGCTGGGCGTAGCTGAAGCCGTACAGCCAGTCCGCGCGCTTGGGGTTGAGCTTCGGGCGGCCTTGGGCGTATTTGCCGTCCTGGTAGACGAGGGGGTACACCGCGCCGAAGGGGAACGTCTTGTCGTCCTGGATCTGCTGGGCGGCGATGACGCGCTCGCCTTTGGCGTTCTGATGCGAGCGGACCAAAAACGGGAGGTCGGCGGCCTTGGACCATTTGACGCCGTCGAGCTTGAAGACCGAGGTCTCGAGGCGGTGGAACTGCTCGTTGTACACTGACACGAAGAGTTCGGCTTTCTTGTCGCCGTCGAGGTCGGCCGCCTCGAGGGAGAGGATGCGCGCTCCGGTCCCGGCGATCTCGCCCTCCGACAGGACCTTGCTCTCCGCCGCGGGGTAGGCGTAAAGCCGGAAGGTCTTCTCGTCGGACAGGACGATCTGCGGCTTGCCGGCTCCGTCGAAATCAGCCACGGCCATGCCGACGATGACGAAGGGCAGGGACGCGCCGCGCGTCCGCGGGGCGCGCAGGGCGGCCTCGCCGGGGCGGACCGAGACGACGGGGGCGGCCGGAGCGATGGAGGCCGCGAGCGGAGACAGGCGAGCGCGCTGGCCTGCCAGGACGCCGCGGGTGGGCTCGGGCAGGCGGCCGACGGAGTGCTTCTCGGCTACGGCCTCGATCTTGCCTTCGGCGATCCTGCGTTCGGCCTTGCCGAGCTGCTCGCCGGTCACAGGGTGCTTGAGGTCCTCGCCCTCTTCATAAATCTGGAAGCCGCGGCCGATCGCGGCGCCGTCGGCGGCCGTCAGGTCGAGCCAGATCTGGGTGTCCTCCGCCCGGACGACGTAGCCTTTGGACGGAGCGGCGGCGAAAACGGGGCTGGAAAGTCCGAATAATAGGGTGAAAGCGATGGCGATCATTTCCAGAGGCTATCATATTTTTTTGTAGAATCGCGCTCGTGACCGTTTACCCGTCCGCGCGCACTGGCACCGCCCAGGACTTGATGCGCGTCGTGACCAAGGCCTATGAGCTCCGCCTTGAAGCCGAGGCCACGGTCCTTCCGGTCAAGACGGAGCTCCAGCGAGTATTCCTCGAGCCTTTCACGCGCGCGGCGGGAATGATCGTGGCGGCCATATTGGAGCTCCTGCCGGGCGATTGGGTGGTCGCCTTCCATAATAAGGGGATCATGTCCTTGTCCCCCGATCGCAATTATCCGTTCGACCCTCTTTCTCCTGCCGTCGCCGCCGCCCGGGCGCTGGCCGTCCGATTGGAGAAGGAATCAGGCTGTGCTCCCGCCTTGCTTGCGGCGATCTCTCATCCGCCGGTCATGGGCGATCTCGCCCATCTCAATACCGAGCTCGTGCGGCATTCGATGCTGGCCCTGCGCGAGGTCCGCGGCAGGCCGTGCCACCCGCGTCTCGTCGTTGCGATCGACCCGTTCGCTCTCGACACCCTCAGCCTCCTGGCGGAAGGGTTTTACGCGGGCTATATGGGGAGCTATCACCTCGGCATCGACCGCCTGGCGCTGGGGCGGGGTCATCCCGGGCCCTTGATGTCGCCGCAGACCCGCTGGGACCGCATGCCTCTGCGGTTGTTCCGGTCGTTGTCTGAAGGAAACGAGATCGGCATGGTCCTGTCCGGCGGCGTTCCCGCGACGGGCCGCGTCCTGTACGGCGCGCGCGAATGGGTGCGACGCGTGCGCTCGGTCAGCCCCCTGCACGGCGACCCCGCGCAGGCGCACGCCCTCCTTCGCGCCGACGCTTCCTTCCTGCGCTTTGAAGCCGCTGCCGCCGTGCACATCCCGCTCCCGCGCGGGCCTTGGCGCCTCCTGGAAGCCTGGCTGATGACCGCCGCCGCCGGACTTCTTCCCGGCGACACGGCCGAGGCGGCGGCGCGCTCAGTGCTCTCATGTCTGAGAGTCCCCGACGAATCGCGCGCCGTCCTGCTCGCGGAGCTCGCCGGCGACATGGCGCGTGAAACGCCCGCGCGCCGCCGCCTGTTCCGCCTGCTCGTGGGCCGGGTGGCGCGCCGTCGTCCGCTCCTTTTGATCCCCGTTGTTCATACGTCCGAGCCGCTCGGCATGTCCGTGCGCGAGGCCTGGGGCGTGACATGGGCGGGGAAGGGGCGGGCGCGCGTCGTGCGGGCCGGGAGCCCCGATCGTGCGGAAGAAATGACGGCCGAAGAGCTGGCCGAACGGTTCACCCAGGAGCATTTCGCATGAGCGCCAACTTATACCGCAGCATCGGAGACCTCAAGGGGTTCTCCCTGAAAAACTGCCCGCCGATGGACGAGCCGTCGGGCGTGCTGATGTGTCCTCCGGATCATTTTCAGGTCCTGGCCGTGAAAAATCCGTATATGGCTCGTCACGTCGGGGATGTGAACCGCGACAAGGCCAAGAAGCAGTGGGAGGATCTCGTCGCCGCGTTCACGGCGGTCGGCTGTCCCGTTTCCATCATACCCGCCACGCCCGGCCTCGAGGACATGGTGTTCGCGGCGAACTCCTCCCTTGCGGGGACGCGCCCCGACGGCGAAAAGGTCGCGCTGATCTCGTCGATGCGGCACTCGTCGCGGCGCCGGGAAACCGAGGCCTTCGAGGCCTGGTACGAGGCTCACGGCTACCGCGTCGCGCGCACCAGGCCCGGCGGCCACGAGACCTTCGAGGGCTCGGGCGATGCGGTGTGGCATCCGGGCAAGCGCCTGATCTGGGGCGGCCACGGCTTTCGCACCGACCCCGCGATGTTCGAGCAGGTCGCCGACACCTTCAAGACCCCCGTCATCCAACTCAAGCTCGTCAACGAGCGCTTCTATCACCTCGACACCTGCTTCGTCCCCCTGACGCCCGAGGCGGTGCTCATCTATCCGTCGGCCTTCGACGCGGCGAGCCTGGAGCTGATCCTCAAGATATTCCCCATCGTTGTGACCTCGTCCGAGGCCGACGCCGTGTCGCGCCTGGCCTGCAACGCGGCGGTGTGGCGCTCGAAGACCGCGATCATCCAGAAGGGCGCTAACGCCGCGGCGGGGCACATGCGCGCGATGGGCCTCGACGTCGTCGAGGTCGACACCTCCGAGTTCGTCAAGTCCGGCGGCAGCGTGTACTGCATGAAGCAGTATCTGTTCGGCTGAACTCCTGCCGGAAACACTGCCGATCAATTAGGATGGTTCCAGTCGTGCCGGGCTCGCTATTGATAATAATCACTAGTTCCGGAACTAGTGATTATCATCGGTGAATCGGCTAGAATCGTTCATGCGCTTCGTCTTCGCGATGTCGGCCGCCCTTCTGGCTCTTCCCGGCGCGGCGGTGACGTTTGAAGGAGCGGCCTCGGTCAAGACCGAGAAGGAGCTGGCGCGGCTCGAGGCGTTGGCCTCGATGAGCCCCGTCGCGCGGCGCCTGTTCGCGGCGACGAGGCACGTGCCGCGGCGCGAGGAGCGGGGGTCGGGGCTCCGCGACGCGATCGGCGTGCGCGGGGGCGCTAAGCCCGAGATCGTGTTCGACGCGCTCCGCCTGCCGCAGTTGAGCGAGGCCGAAGCTGAGATCCTGCTCGTGCTCAACGCCGCGCGGGCCGCTCTCGCTTTCCCGATCCCGATCGTCGAGGCCGAGCAGGCCGCCTGGCAGAGGGCCCTGCTGTTCGCCGTCGAGCGCGGCGCGGAGGACCCGTCCGGATTCGGCTTGCACCTGGCGAAGGCCGTGCGCGAGGCCGGCGCGCGCAGCGACGCGCTGGCGCGGTCGGCGCTTCCGCCCCGCACGCCGTGGGAGCCGGCGGAGACGCCGGTCCTGAAGCTGCCCGACGGGGCGCTCGCGCGCGCGGGCCTTCTGCTGCATCTGCTGGATAACGACCCGCAGCGTTTTTACTGGACGATCGAGGCGGGCACGCCCTGGCCTCGCGGCTCCGCCCGCCTGGCCGAGCTCGAGGATCTTTTCGCGCTGCGCGCGAAAGATCTTGCCGTAATGAGGGCTCCGCCCGACGGTCCTTACGCGACGCTCGGCGGACGGCGCTATCCCGCGGCCCTGGTCCATGCCGCGTTCCAGCTCCGCGGCACCGGCGAGGTCGAGCGACTGCGCGAGTCGCTCGAGGCCTACGACAGCGTCGGCCTCGCCTCGGTCAGCATCGCGATCAATCGCTGGCGCCGGGCGGTTGGCCGGTGACGCTTCATCTGTGCCAGGCCGGCTACGAGGCCTTTCTCATCAAGGAGCTCGGCGGCGCGATCGAGATATCCGGGCCGGGCTGGGTGCTTGGGCCTGATGTCGCGGGGGAATCGTGCTTCGCGCACCTGTCGCTGAAGGCGCCTGTGGCGGTCGAGGGGAAATCCCTGAACGCCCTGGCCGGCGCGATGGCGGATTGCTTCACCTCGTCGACGAAGGACGAGCGCTTTGAAGGGCCGTGGCCGTTCTGCGTGGAGTCCGCGGGGGACACGGGCTTAAGCCGCCGGGCGAAGACGGCCGCCGAGGAATGCCTCGCCATCGTGAAGGGGCGCATGTCGCGCGTCGCCAAGCTCGCGGTCCAGGGCCGCCCCGGCCCCGGGCCCGCGCGGGGATTCTTCGCCTATCTTCCGACGTTCGACCGCGCCTATGTCTCGCGCGACGCCGTCGCCGGCGGGCAGAAGCGCATGGCCGACGATCCGCAGGCGCCGTCGCGCTCGTACCTGAAGGTGGAGGAGGCCTACGGCGTGATCGGACGCGAGCCCGTTGCGGGGGAAACCGTCGCGGACCTGGGTGCGGCCCCCGGAGGCTGGAGCTACAGCGCGGCCAAGCGCGGGGCGCTGGTCGTCGCCGTGGACAACGGTCCCCTTAAGGGCGGCGCCATCCACGCGGGCATCACGCATAAGGCCGAGGACGCCTTCAAGTTCGCGCCGGAAGCTCCGGTCGACTGGCTGTATTGCGACATGGTCGAGGACCCCGACCGGATCACCGATCTGCTCGGGCAGTGGCTCGACCGTGGCTGGTGCAAGCGTTTCATCGTGAACCTGAAGTTCGGCCGCCACGATCCGCTGCGCGTCTTGAGCCGCGCCGCGGAGCTGAGCCCGAAGTGCTCCTTGCTGCGCGCGCGCCATCTGTTTCACGACCGCGAGGAATTGACCTTGGTGGGAGAGCGCGCCGCCTAGGCGAGCGAGGCCGCGACGAGCTCGAGCTCGCGCGCGGCTTCGTCGAGCAGCTCCGGGGTGGCCGCGCCCGCGGCCTCGATGCGTGCGCAGAGCGCCGAGAGGCGGCGGGCGCCGAGAGAAAGAGAGGCGCCCTTGAGCGTGTGGGCCGCGCGCATGAGGCTCTCGTCTTTGGCGGAACGCATCTCCAGAAGCAGACGGTGCGCATCCTTGAGATATTCGGCTTTCCATCGCGGGGAGGCCTCCCCGATGAGCGCGACGGCCTTCGCGAGGATGGCGGGATCCACCGGCGAGCCCCAGCGCGACAGCGCCGCGGCGAAATCCTTCAGCCGTATGGGCTTGGCGATGTAGTCGTCCATGCCGGCGGCGCGGCACTTCTCCCGGTCGCCCGGCATGGCATAGGCCGTCATCGCGACGATGGGCAGGTGCGCGCCGGGCGTCTCGAGCCGTCGCCACTGCGTGGTCGCCGTGTAGCCGTCCATGACGGGCATCGAGCAATCCATGAAAACGATGTCGTAGGCGGCGTGCGTCATCTTTTCCAGCGCCTGCGCCCCGTTCCCGGCGGACTCGGCCTTGATGCCGAGGTGCGCGAGCATGTCGAGCGCGATCACCTGATTCGTCTCGTTATCCTCGACGACGAGCACGCGCAGGCGCGAGAGGTCGGGCGTCGCGGCCGGGGCCGGTGCGCTGTGCGGGGCCTCGCCCGCGACAGGAAGCGGCACGCGAAACCAGAAAACAGAGCCGGCGTCCGGGATGCTCTCGACGCCGATCACGCCGCCCATGGCCTCGATGAGGCGGCGGCTGATCGCGAGGCCGAGGCCGGTGCCGCCGTAGCGCCGCGTGGTGGACGCGTCGGCCTGAGTGAAGGGCTGGAACAGGCGGCCCTGGACCTCCGGCGCGATGCCGATGCCCGTGTCGCGGACGGCGACGTTGAGGAACACCTGCTTGTCGTCGACGGGCTCCGTCGAAGCGGTGAGAGAAACGGAGCCGGCCGCGGTGAACTTGAGCGCGTTGTTGAGCAGGTTCGCGACCACCTGACGCAGGCGCAAGGGGTCGACGCGCAGCAGCATCGGGACCGTGGTTGCGACGTCGAGCTTCATCTTGATGCCCTTGGCGTGGGCCTGGGCTTCTATCAGGGCGAACGCCGCGCCGATAAGCTCACGGACGTCTGTCGGCTTCGGGTCGAGCGGCAGGTGGCCGGCCTCGATCTTGGACAGATCGAGAAGGTCGTCGATGGTCGCTGTGAGGATCTCGACCGCGTCATGCGCGAGCTTGGCTCGCGAGGCGTGCGGCTCCGGGAGGGTCTGCCCCGTCATCAGCTCGCACATGCCTTGGATCGCGTTCAGCGGCGTGCGCATCTCATGGCTGATGTTGGCAAGGAACTCGGACTTGGCCTGATCGGAAGCCAGAGCCGCGTCGCGCGCGGCACGTAGCTCCGCGTCCAGGAGCCGGCTCTCCGTGATGTCCTCGGCGAGGCCGGCGACGCGGTAGACCTCCCCGGCCTCGTTGCGCACGGGGAAGGCGCGGTCGCGGATCCAGCGGGTCTCTCCGTTCGGCCGGACGATGCGGTACGTCTCGTCATAGTCGCCGCGGGCCTGCTTCGTGACCGCGGCCCCGAGGACTCGTTCCCGGTCCTCGGGGTGCAGGGCCTCGACCCAGGTGCGCGGTGAATCGTAGAGGCTTTGGCAGGTGCGGCCCCAGACCAGCTCGTAGCCGGGGCTGATGTAGATCATCATGTTCTTGGCGACGTCGGAGAGCCAGATGACCTCTCTGATGTTCTCGGCGACCTGGCGGAAGCGCTGCTCGCTTTCGCGCAGGGAAGCTTCCGCGCGCTTGATCTCGTTGATGTTCGCGTGCGAGCCTGACATGCGCAGAGGCTTGCCGTCCGTGCCGCGTAGGAGCGCTCCGCGGCCGAGGATCCAGCTGTAGGTGCCGTCTTTATTGCGCAGGCGGTGCTCGAGCTCGAAGGATGACCCCGCGTCGATGCAGCCCTGAACCGTATTCAGGGCGCGCTGTAGGTCGTCCGGGTGGATGAGGCTTCTCCAGGACTCAAAGCTGTTCTTGATCTCGTCTTCTGTGTAGCCCAGCATCGATTTCCACTGCGGAGAAAAGTAGACCTGGCTCGTGACGACGTCCCAGTCCCACAGTCCCGCCAGAGAGCCCTCGACCGTCCGGACGAAGCGCTCGTGGCTGATCCTCATTTCCTCGGCCTGATGCTCCTGCACCTGCTCCGCTCGCCGCAGTCGGCGTCCGACGATTAATATGGTGCACCACATTGACGCGACGCCGATGGTGCCGGCGACGATCGCCGCCGTCTCGACGCTGGCTATATGGGAGCGCACCAGGTGGATGGCCGCTATCACCAGAGCAACGCTCGTTGCCATCTGGACCGGAATGAACCAGGACAGGATGACGTTTGCCGCGTCTATTTTCTTCGGCTTGGAGGCAGTGTCCATCTCGCGGGATTGTAGCAATCAGGCGGCCTCCGGCGGCTTGAAAGAGCGGGGCCGGGGGGCTATACTAGGGGCATGACACCACGACGACTCCTTCTGCTTTTGCCTGCCTTGGTCCTATCGCTGGCCGTTCCCGCGGGCATCGTCCGCGCCGAGGACGAATCCGCCCTGGGTGCGGCGACCACGCCGGAAGAGAAGCCTTCGAAGAAGAAGGCCGCCGCCAAGAAGAAGAAGACCTTCGACTACGATAAGTCCAAGTACAAGTCCCGCGAGATCTCCCAGACGCCGACCTACAAGTTCAACGATAAGGGCGAACCGGTCACCGCGGAGACGAAGAAGAAGGCGGCCCTGAAAAAGAAGAAGCGTTCCGAGCCGCCCGAGGTCGGGTCGCAGGAAGCCGCCGAGGGCTGCGGGTCCGAGGACAACTGCGCGGAGAAGAAGACCGAGGCCGACGCTCTTTAAGCGACGGGGCCTTTCTTCGGCAGGCGGGCGATGAAGCGCGCGCCGTGCCCCGGCTCGCTCTCGATGCGGATGGTCCCGGAGTGCGCGTCGGTGATCCCTTTGCAGATGGCCAGGCCCAGGCCCGTGCCCGGCGTCTTGCGCGTGATCGCGTCGCCCGCGCGGAAGAACTTCTCGAAGAGACGCGCCTGGTCCGCCTTTGAGACGCCGGGGCCCTGATCGGCGACGCTGAGCTCGATGTCGTCGCCGAGCGCCTCGGCCTTCAGCGTCACGGTCCCGCCCACGGGCGTGTACTTCAGCGCGTTGCCCGTGAGGTTCACAAACAAACGGTAAAGCTGCTCCTCGTCTCCGTTCAGGGACTCCGCTCCCGGGCCGACCTCGATCTTGAAATCGGGCTTGGACGCATGCTCCTTGAAGAGGCGCTCGATCCGGGCGAACAGCGGCACGGTCTTCACCTCCGAGAGGTTCGTCTCGATGCCGCCCGCCTCGATGCGCGCGATGTCGAGGAAGTCGCCGACCATGTGCCCCAGCCGTGTGGACTCATCGAGGATGATCTGGAGGTAGTGCCGGCGCTTCGTGTCGTCGAGCTCGTGGCCGAAGTCGCGTAGGGTCTCGGCGAAGCCGCGGATCGCGGTCAGCGGCGTGCGCAGCTCGTGGCTGACGAGCGCGGTGAACTCGGACTTCATGCGCTCGACCTGCTTGCGCTTGGTGATGTCTCGGTAGGCGCGGACGATGGCGAACGGCGCGTCGGCGTCATCCTTGAGGAGGGTGAAGGAGCCCTCGACCGCGACCGTGGTCCCGTCCTTGCGCAGGCGCTCGGTCTCGACCGCGTTCTTGTGGCCCTTCGAGAGGACCTCCCCGATGACGCCCTTGATCTCGTCGGCGCGCTCCGGCGGCACGAGGAAGGCGCCGTGCCGGCCGAGCACCTCTTCGAGGCGCCACTGGAAAAGATCGACGGCCCCGGCGTTCCAGGTGAGGACCTTATGCTCCAGATCGGTCACGAAGATCGCGTCGGAGGACTGGTCCACGACCGCGGCGGATATCTTCTGGTGCTGGAGCGTCTGCTGGATCAGGCGCGCGTTGCGCAGGTGGCGCGCGATCTCGACCAGGCCGCCCTCGCGCTCGGCGTCGAGCGGCTCGGCGCGCACCCGTCCGAAGACGACGCCCCCCGTCAGCACGGCATTCTCGGCGGTCAGCCGAAGGAGCGGTGCGGCCTCCCAGGAGCGGCCGGCCACTGTGCTCGTCACGATCCTCTTGTCGGCGAAGGCGAGGGCCAGAAGCTCCCGCTCGGCGGCGTGCGCCGCATCGTCGGAGAGGCGCTTGTCCACATGGCGGTAGAGGAGGACGGGCTGGCCGCGCTCATCGGCGACGTATACGGCGGCCGACTGGGCGCCCATGAGCGCCATCGCGGCGTGGCAGGCCTCGGTCAGGGCCGCGGGGAAGGGCTTGTCGCCGAACAGGGCGACGGACATGCGGTTGAGCAGGACCAGGCGCTGGTAGCGCAGGGCCATGAGCCCGCCCGATGAAGGGGCGGGAGCTGAGTCGGTGGGAGAATCACCCATCAGGCGGCTATTCTATATTATGATGGCGCCTATGAAGCTCGATCGTCTGCGCTGGATCCTTCCGCCCGTGGCCGCGATCGCCCTGCTCGTCATGCTGTTCCGGGGTGCGACGCCCGGGCGGCTCGCGCTGTGCTCCATCTGCGCGCTGACCTGGTACGGGCTCTCCCACCGCAAGGCCCGTTCGCTCGACCAGGACCGCTTCAAAGGCGGAAGCCTCGGCCGGCGTTAAACAAAAAAATCATCCCCGGTGCTTTCAACATGGAAAGCACCGGGGATAGTTTGCGGGCCCTAGAACGAGGACGTTTATTGAAAGAAGAGAAGCTCGGCGCCGAACTTGTACTCTGAGTCCTCGATCGCCACGAGCTTCGACCCGATGATCTTCTTGCCCGCGGCGATCAGGTACGCCTTGCGCTTCTCCAGCCGCACGGCGAGGTCCTCCGCCGTCTTCGCGATCAGGCCGACGTATCCGAGCTCGGGCCCGATGTAGACGAGGATCCACGGCTGCGGCTTCTGCACCACGGTCACGCCGGAGGCCTTGATCAGGCCGCCGTCGATCTCGTCGCCGGGCTTGAGCACGCGAAGCTGAGCCTCGTGCTGCTCGAGGGGCTCGGGCTTGACGAGGTAAAGGATCGAGTAAGTGGGCAGGGAATACTCGAGGTTCACGACGCGCGCGGAGACCGGAGTCAGTCCGGCGGCGGTCAGGGCCCCATAGGCGACGGCCATGTTGGCGCGCAATCCCGCGTCATCCTTCGGCGGGAACTGGCGGGGCTCGGCGACGAAGGCGCGAAGCGCGCGGCCGTCCGCCGTGCTGTAAGGGAGCGTGAAAAAACCGTCCTTGAAGGTCGGGGCGCCGGCCTGGATGCCGGCGGCCGCGAGGACCTCGGTCCAATAAGAGGAAGCCTCGGCGAACTGCTCCGGCGTCTTGGCGTAGCCGAACAGGACGTCCTTGCCCGTCTGGATGTACATGTGGCTCTTGTCGATGACGTCGGCGGGGCGCGGCGCGGGTGCGGCGAGCGCGGACTTCTCGGCGCGCAGGGCCGCGATGCCGGTGAAGTTGAACGCCGGCAGGGCGACGTTGTCGGCGGAGGCGGCGAGCGGCGAGAGGAGCAGGACGAGAGCGGGGATCAGGTTCTTCATGGCCCGATTCTAGCACAACATGGGTCATTCGGCCCATGACGGACCTGGGACTTTTAAGAGTCGCGGCGCAGGGCGTCCATCACGGCCGCGCGGCGTCCCGGGGCTCCGGCGAGGAGGCCGACGAGTATCGGAAGAAGCGCCGCGGCGGCGAACAGCAAGGCGGCCTCGCGCGGGTCGGCGGCGAAAGGAACGGATAGGCGTCTGGCGACCGCCCAGCCCAGGCCGACCGCGGTCGCGGCGGCCGAAAGCCCCGCGAGGACGCCGAGCGCGCCGAGCTCGGCGGCGTCGGCGAGCAAGGTCTCGCGCGAGGTCCAGCCGAGCGCGCGCTCGAGCGCGGCGTCGGCGGCGCGCTCCTCTCCGCCGAGTGCCACGAGCCCGCCGACGACGAGCGCGCCGGTCAGGACGCAGAAGCCGGCCAGCGCGCCGATCGCGGCGAGCAGCAGGTTCAGGGTCTCGCGCACGCGCGCGAGCAACGCGCCGGCGTCGATGACGGAGACGTTGGCGAGGCCCCGGGCGAGGTCGACGCGCAGGGCGGCGGCGTCGGCGGGGCTTCTGGCGCGCAGCGAGCCGATGAAGGTCTGCGGCGCGGCCAATAGCAGAGGCGGCGTCAAAGTGACGAAGAAATTCGGGCGCATCGCGGCCCATTCGACCTCGCGCACCGAGGTCACCGTCGCCGAGATCTCCCGGCCCTGGACGTCGAAGGTCAGTCGCGAGCCCAGCTTCAGCCCCGCGCGTTCGAGGAAGCCCTTCTCCACGCTGGCCTCGGCGGCTGAAGACCCGGCTTCCCAGAATCTCCCGGCGACGACCTTCTCCGCCGGATTCAGCGCGTCGGCGTAGGTCAGGTTGTATTCGCGCGCGCGCAGGCGGCCGCGCTCCCGCTCCGTATCGCCGGCCTTCGCCGCGTCGCCGCGCTTCACCGGCCGCCCGTCGATGAGGATCAGGCGGGCGCGCACGAGCGCGGAGAAGTCGGGCTCGCCGCGCGCGCGGCGCGCCGCGGCGGCGCGCGCCGCCGGAAGCTGGGCGGGCTGCACGTCGACGAGGAACAGGTCCGCGGCGCCCTCGGCGGAGGAGGGCGCCAAGGTGCGGCTCAAGCCCTCGCGGGCGGTGCCGACGGCGGCGAGCATCGCGAAGCCTCCCGCCAAGGTGAAGAGCATGACGCGCGAGGGGCCCGGGCGGCGCGCGAGGCGGCGCAGGCCGTGGCGCAAGGGCAAAGACGCGCCGAGGAAAACGCTTTTGTCCGCGAGCCATGCGGCGAAGCGCAGCGCCAGGCGCGAGAGGACCTCGACGGCGAGCGCGCCGCAAGCGAGCGCCGCGGTGAGCTTGAACGCATCCTCACTCGAGCCCGAGCGCCGCCAGGCGGCGAACAGCACCGCCGCCGCGGCCAGCGCCCAGCCGGCGGCGACGAGGCGCCTTGAGGCCTCGGGCGGCGCGCGCAGGGCGTCGAGCGGCGAGCGCGTCGCGAGCGCGCGCACGCGCGCGGCCGACAGCCCCCAGGCGAGTGCCGCCGACAGCAGCAGGGCTTCGAGGAAGGCGGCGGGGTCCGGGGGCACGGTCAGGTCGACGCCGAAATGAGGCGCCTGGGTCGCGGCGAGCGCGGCGACGCCCCAGCCGATGAGGCTCCCTCCGAGGCCTCCGGCAAGCCCGGCGCCGACGCACAGCCCGGAGTACAGCTTCTCGACCTCGCCCGCCGAGGCGCCGAGGCAGCGCAGAAGCCCCATCGTCTCGGCCTGCGAGTCCAGGAACAAGATCAGGCCCGCACGCAGGCCCGACGCGCCGAGGAGGAGTGCCGCGAGCGACAGCACGGTGAAGAAGATCGCCGAGCGGCGCAGGCCGTCGCGCATCGCGGGCTCGCCCTCGGTGTAGGATTCAATCGAGAGATGCGGCTCGGGCAGGGCTTTTTCGAGCGCGGATTTGACGGCCTTCGACCCGGCCACGGGGTCCTCGCCTTCGCCGAGCGCGAGCGTCCATCGAAAGCGCGTGCGCGCGCCGAGCCCGAGCAGACGGGTCCTTCCCAGATCATCCGCCGCGATCATCAGACGCGGCGCGAACGAGAACGCGGCGAAGCCCCGGTCGGGCTCGCGATCGATGACGCCGGCGACGGTCAAGGTCAGCGCGCCCAGCTTCACCCGCTCGCCGAGCCTGAGCTCGCGCTGCAATATCAAGGCCCGCTCGACGAGGCACTTCCCTCCGCCCGAGAGCAGGGCGGCTCCTCCGGGCGGCTCCGTCTTCAGGACGCCGCGCAGCGGATAGGCCCCCTCGACGGACTTCACGGAGACGAGGAAGGGAGGCGCTCCGCTCGCGGGCGACAGCATCGAGGAGAACGAGACCGAGCGTGCGGCGCGGCGGCCCGGCGTCAGCGCGGAGGTGAAGGCCTCCCGCTCGCGCGCGCCGAAGTCCCGGCCCGAGGAGATCTCGATGTCTCCGGCGAGCAGCTCGCGCGCGCGCAGGGCCACGGTCTTGTCCACGGCGGTGAGCAGGTGCGAGACCGCGACGAGAAAGCCGGTGCCGAGCGACAGGCACGCCGCGAAGAAGAGAAACCGCGTCCATTGACGCAGCGCCAGACGCAGCCCGAACCGGGGGAGCGCGAGGCTGTCTTCGCGCTTCACGGAACGATCCGGCCGCGATCCAGGCGCACCGAGCGGCCGAGGGCGGCCGCCACCGCCGGATCGTGCGTGACGACCGCGAGCGCGGTCCCCGAGCGGGCGTTGAGCTCGAGGAGGGCGGCGAGCACCTTCTCCGCGGTGGCGCGGTCGAGGCTGCCCGTCGGTTCGTCCGCCAGGATCAGAGCGGGGCCGTGCGCGTAGGCGCGCGCGAGCGCCACGCGCTGCTGCTCGCCGCCGGACAGCGCGGCGGGGCGATGATGCAGACGCCCGTCGAGGCCCAGCGCCTGAAGCAGTCCGGCGGCCCGCTCCTCCGCCTGCGCGGGAGCGGCGCCCAGAAGCTCGAGCGGCATCGAGGCGTTCTCGAGCGCGGTCAAGGTCGGCACGAGCCGGAAGCTCTGGAACACGAAGCCGAGGCGGCGGCGGCGCCACTGCGCAAGCTGGTCCTCGTCCCACGACGAGGCGTCCGCGCCGTCGCGGCGGACGCTCCCGGCGCTCGGCCGCTCGAGCCCGGCCATGATCCCGAGCAAGGTGGACTTGCCCGAGCCGCTGGGGCCGGTCACGGCGAGCGTCTCGCCGGGAAGGATCGAGAGCTCGACGCCGTCGAGCACGCGCAGCGATTCTGCCCCCGAGGCGAAGTCCTTGGCGATGCCCGACAGCTCCAGGATCGGCGTTTTCATTTGGGAAGCCCCTTGGAATCGAGAAAGGCCAGCACCGAGGCGGCGATCTTTTTGTGCCCTTCGGCGTTCGGATGAATGCCGTCGGGCTGGTTGTAGCGCGGGTCGGCGGCGACGCCCTCGAGCAGGAACGGCATGAACCTCACGCCGTGCTTGCGGGCCAAAGCGGGAAACAGGGCGGCGAAGCCGTCGGCGTAAGGCCGGCCGTAATTGGGGGGGATCTTCATCCCGGCCAGGATGACCGTGCGGCGATCCTTCCCGAGCTCTCCGAGGAGGGCGTCGAGGTTCTTGTTCGTCTCGATGAGCGGCGTGCCGCGCAGGCCGTCGTTGCCGCCGATGCAGACGAAGACGAGCTTGACGTCCGGCGTCAGCGCCCAGCGCGCGGCGTCGAGCGCGCCGGCGGTCGTCGAGCCCGTCACCGCCGAGTTGCGCGCGCGCCAGGTCAGGCCGCGCCCGGCCCAGGCCTCGCCCACGAGCGCCGGCCACGCCTCCTCCGGCTCGACGCCGTAGCCCGCGGTCAGCGAGTCGCCGATGAACAGGGCGACGGGGCCGCTGCCCGCAGAGGGGGCGGGGGCTGGCGCCTCCCTGCAAGCGCACAGGAAAACAAACGCTAACGCGAGAAGCCTCATGTCCCGATTTTAACCTTTTGCGGTATCATGGAGAGGTCATGGATTGGTCTCCCTTCGTCGTCTGCGCACCCGAGGAGCACGCCCCGCCGTCGCGCGGCCTCGGCGCCCCCGAGGGCATCGCCGACCGCCTGCGCACGGCGGCCTTCGCCGAGCGCCAGGCCTTCGCGGCGTTCCTATGGGCCGCGGAGACTTTGACCGACGCTTCCGACGAACTGCGCGCCGCCTGGCGGCGCATCGGCCTCGAGGAAAAGGTCCATCTTGATTTATTGCTCGGCCGCATGGCCGAGCTCGGCGTGAAGGTCGAGGATCGGTCCGTCTCCGACCGCCTGTGGCGCCGCCTGATCCAAAGCAAGACCGCGCTTGAATTCGCCGCGCTCATGCGCGAGGCCGAGGCCCGCGGCCAGGCCGCTGAAGAAAGCTTCCGGAAATCCTTGGCCCAACGCGACCCGGTCACCGCCGCCATCTTCGGACGCATCGCCGACGACGAGGCCGAGCATCTGGCCGTGGCCGACAGGCTCGCGAAGCTCTAGCCCGGCTAGCCGTTGATTTTGTGTCGCAAACGGCACAGCAGCTGTTGCCGGAGCGTGTGAGCGTGCCGTAAAAGTCACAGTTGGGGAGGCTCTCGCTCTGAATAGCGTGGATAAGTCCCCGTGTTTTTCGCTATCCTCCGGCCATGACTACAACTTTGAGCCGGGACATCATCGGGGACATCCGCCGCAAGGCCACGGCCCTTAAAAAGAGGATCGTGCTGCCCGAGGGCGACGAGAAGCGCACGCTCAAGGCGGCCTCGATCCTTAAAAAAGACGGCCTGTGCGTGCCGGTCCTCGTCGGCGATCTCGAGAAGGCCCGCAAGGTGGCGGCGGAGAATCAGGTGGACATCTCCGGCATCGAGTTCATCGAGCCCGCGAAGGACGCCAGGTTCGCGGAGTATGCCGCGCAGTATTACGAGCTGAGAAAGCACAAGGGCATCACCGAGGCCGAAGCGAAGGCCGCGGTGGCCGAGCCCCTCGTCTTCGGTGTCATGATGCTGCACAACGACCGCGTCGACGGCTTCCTGTCCGGCGCCGACCACGCCACCGCCGATACCGTGAGACCGGCGCTGCATATCATCAAGCCGGCCGCGGGCGTGCGCACGATCTCGAGCTTCTTCGTCATGATCTTCCCGTCGCCCAAGCAGGGCGACGACGGCGTGCTCATCATGGGCGACTGCGCGATCAACATCGACCCCGTGCCGGTGAAGCTCGCCGCCATCGGCATCTCGTCGGCGCGCATGGCCAAGGTCCTCACCGGCATCGACCCCCGTATCGCGTTCCTGTCCTTCTCGACGAACGGCTCCACCGAGCATCCGCTGGCGTCGGCCGTGAAGGAAGCCGTGCGCATCGCCAAGGAGAAGGCGCCCGACCTCGCCATCGACGGTGAGATGCAGGCTGACGCCGCGCTTGTGCCCGAGATCGGCCAGAAGAAGTTCCCCGGCTCGAAGGTCGCGGGGCGCGCGAACGTGCTCGTGTTCCCGGACCTGCAGAGCGGGAATATCGGCTACAAGCTCGTCCAGCGCCTGACGGGCGCCGAGGCGCTGGGGCCGATCCTGCAGGGCTTCGCCAAGCCCGTCAACGATCTGTCGCGCGGCGCGTCCGTCGACGACATCGTCAACATGGCCTGCGTGACCGCGCTGCAGTCCGACCCGTCGCTGCGCTGATGGACCTGAGCGCGCCCTGGGTCCGGCTGTCCGTCCGCGGCCTCCAGTGGGGCATTCTGATCTTCTCCCTCGCGCAGATCGGCTCCGTCCTGCTGTCCTGGCGCCGCAGGGGAGTGCGGCCGACCTGGGACACCGCGTGGTACGCGCTGGGCGTCTGTGCGCTGCTTTGGGCGCCGGAGATGCTGTCGGCGCTCGAGGCGCGGCATCCGCGCGTCGGCGAGTGGGCAACCGACATATTTGTCCTCGGCGGCGTCTGTTTGATCGCGTGGCTGTACTTCGGCCCCGGCCGCCGCGACGGGCGCTAGCGGCCGTCGCCCGTCACTTCTTGAGGAGGGCGGAGCTTTTCTCGATGTGCCGGAGCGCCGCGGCCAGATCGTCCTTCTCGGTCCAGGCGTCGAACTCCGCCAGGGCTCCGGAGGCCTTGAGCACGCCCAGCGGTTGCTTCTGCAGGCCGCACAGCAGGAGGGAGGTCCCCAGCCGTTTGCAGCGGGCCTGGAAATCACGCAACGCGTGCTGGCCCGTGGCATCCATGACGGGGACCGAGCCCAGGCGCAGGATGAAGACCTTGGGCGGGTCCTGGATCTGGGACAGGATCTCGCCCAGCTTGTCCGCGGCGCCGAAGAACAGCGGGCCGCTGACGCGATAGACCTCGACGCCCTTCGGCAGAGCGGAGGCGAGCGGCTCCGAGGTCCCTCCGGCCTCCTCATCTCCGCGGTCGCCGATCGCGGCGCCGACGGTGGTCATCTCCGCCATGCGCCGCATGAAAAGGAAGGCGGACAGGATCATGCCGACCTCGACGGCGACGGTCAGGTCGACGAGCACGGTGAGCCCGAAGGTCGCGAGGAGCACCGCGACGTCCGACCGAGGGGACTTGAGCAGGAACACGAAGCTGCGCCACTCGCTCATGTTGTAGGCGACGATGACGAGGACGGCGGCGAGCGCGCAGAGCGGGATCCTCGCCACGAGCGGCCCGGCGAACAGGAGGACGCAGACGAGCACCATCGCGTGGATGATGCCCGCGACGGGCGTGCGTCCGCCGCTTTTGATGTTGGTCGCGGTGCGCGCGATGGCGCCGGTGACGGGGATGCCGCCGAAGAGGGGGGAGAGGATGTTGGCCGCGCCTTGGGCGACCAGTTCCATGCTCGAGCGGTGGCGCGATCCGATCATGCCGTCGGCCACCACGGCTGAGAGGAGGGACTCGATGGCGGCCAGCAGGGCCACCACCGTCGCGGGGCGCACGAGGCTCGCGGCGGTCTTGAAATCGACCGACGGAAGGTGCGGCATGGGCAGACCGCGGGGCAGATCCCCGAAGCGGGAGCCGATCGTCTCCACAGGCAGGCCGAGCGCCGCGGCCGCGCCGGTGGCGAAAACGAGGGCCGCGAACGGCGAGGGGATCCTCTTGGTCAGGCGCGGCAGAAAGACGAGGACCGCGAGGGTCGCGGCAGAGAGCGCGAAGGTGTGCCAGTCGGCGGAGGGCAGGGCGTGGAAGTAGGAGCTCCACTTGTCGAAGAACTCGGGCGGGACCGCGTCCATGCGCAGGCCGAGAAGATCTTTGACCTGGGAGGAGAAGATGATGACCGCGATGCCGCTGGTGAACCCCGTCGTGACGGGATAGGGGATCCACTTGATGAGGTTGCCCATCCGGAACAGGCCCATGACGATGAGGATCACGCCCGCCATGATGGTGCAGACGGTGAGGGCCTCGCGCCCGTACTGGTGCACGATGCCGTAGATGATGACGACGAAGGCGCCGGTGGGGCCGCCGATCTGGACGCGGCTGCCGCCGAGGAGCGAGATGACGAAGCCGCCGATGACCGCGGCGTAGAGGCCCTCGGCCGGGGTCACCCCCGAGGCGATGCCGAAGGCCAAAGCGAGAGGGATGGCGACCACGCCGACGATGAGGCCGGCGACGAGGTCATGGAAGAATTGCGTCCGGTCGTATGAGCGGAGCGTGGTGACGAGCTTGGGCGTCAGGTAGGCCGGTAGCACGCTGTGAGTGTATCAATCCACGGCCCACTGCGGGCCAGGACTCGTCAGAGGAACAGCTTGCCGAGGAAGTGACCGATGATGCCGCCCACGACCGCGCCGATGAGGCCGCCGATGGGCCCACCGAAGGCCGTGCCGATGATAGCGCCCGCGGTCACGCCGAAAGCGCCGCCGTAGTCCTTCTTATGGAAAAGCCATGCGGCGGCCAAGCCCAGGCCCGCGCCCGCGGCCGCGCCGATTATACCGGCTGAGAACCAGCCCTGCAGGCCTCCCAGGAGGGCGGCCCCGCCCATGACGAGGCCGGAGGTGAGCTTGCTGCCGGAAGAATGCTTTGTCTCGACGCCGAGAGGGGGCTCGACCTTGGCCTGGAGCGAACCAGGAGCAGGTTTGCTCAAGCGCGCCGCCTTGCGCGTCACGCCGGGAGCGACGACGGTATTATCCTCGGCGAGGCTTCCGTCGAAGGGCCGGGCGGCCGCCTCGCGCGTCGTGGTTTCATCGCCGGTATCCACGGCGCCTTGGGAAAGGACCGCGGCGTTGTCGGCCTGCTGCCGCGCGCCCTGGGCGAGGGCGGGGGCGGGGCCTAAAAGAAGGGCCAGGGCTGGGATCAGCATGAGGGGGGCCATGCCTCATTAGGATAGCAGGCGCACCCGTTCGGTGCCAGTCCCCCATGCAACTTTTTTGGGGGGTCAATCGTATGGTAGTAGGGGGAAACAGATGAAACAGATGAAACAGATGAAACAGATGAAACAGATGATGACGATGTCGGCTTTGATGATGCTCCTGGCGGGAGCGGCGATGGCGGGCTCTCCGGTTCCGGTGAGCCGGGCGCAGCGGCTTGAGCTGCGCGAAGGCCTTCAGGGGGACAAGCGCCGGCTCAAGCAGGTCGGCGTGGAGCAGCATAAGGAGCTTCTGCTCCTGCGCGAGCGGGAGAAGTCCGATCTGCGGCTGGCGAGGGCCTCGGCGGCACGGGGAGAGGCTTTGCATGCCGTCATCCTGGAGATCCATGAGCGGTCGCGCCGCAACCGCCTGGCCCTGCACGCGCGCAGCCGCGAGGAAAGGGGGCGTCTGCGTCGGGCTATCAAGAACGAGCGCGAGCGGATCCTCGCGCTCCGTCAGAAAAAGTAGAATCGAGAAATGACCGATCAAGAATTGGTGCGCGAGGCGTATCTCGAAGCGAAAAAGGGCTATGACGAAGGCGGATTGCCGATCGGATCGGTCCTTGTCGACGCGCAGGGGAAGATCGTCGCGCGCGGGCACAACCAGCGCGTGCAGACCGGGGACCCGACCGCGCATGCCGAGGTCGTCTGCCTGCGCAACGCCGGCCGCCGCCGCGACTGGGGTCAACTCACTCTGGTCTCCTCGCTCAGCCCGTGCATCATGTGCACCGGGACGACCTTGCTGTACCGTATCCCGCGAGTGATCGTGGGCGAGAATAAGAATTTTCTCGGCGCCGAGGACCTTTTCGCCGCACGCGGCGTGAAGCTGACCGTGCTCCAGGACCCGGACTGCATCGCTCTGATGGAGCGCTTCGTGCGCGAGAAGCCCGACCTCTGGAACGAGGATATCGGGCTCTAAAAGCTCTAAGGATTTCCAAAACTGTTTTTGTGCCGGGCGCTTGCGCCCGGCCCCCGGTTCGCGTGTGCTATCATTGCTCGTCGGGCAGGTGGCGAAACTGGCAGACGCTGGAGACTTAAAATCTCCCGGCCGCAAGGTCATGCGGGTTCGAGTCCCGCCCTGCCCATGATTTGGCGTTTGGTATGATGGAAATCGAATGAAAATCGCTCCCCAGGCGTGGCAGTTCGTGGTCCCGGCCGTCGCGGCCGGCGCCGCCGGCATGTGGCTCATGGGCCGGCCCTCGACGGCGATCCCCGGCGCGCTGTTCTCCTTCCTCGCCTTCGGCTTCGCCGCGTTCACGCTTTACTTCTTCCGCGACCCCGAGCGCGAGCTCCCGACCGACGGGCGCATCTACTCGCCCGGCGACGGCGTCGTGCTCTCCGTCGCGCGCGAGGGCCCCGGCGAGGTGATGACCTGCCGGATTTTTCTTTCAGTATTTGATGTCCACATTCAACGCGCGCCATGCGCGGGCCGCGTGACGAAGGTCTCGGAGGTTCCGGGCTCGTTTGCCGCGGCGATGAAGGACGCGGCGCGGGGCAATTACCGCGTGGTCATGACCATCGAGCCTCCGAAGCGGGAGCTGCTCGTTGTTGAACAGATCTCCGGCCTCATCGCGCGCCGCATCGAGTGCTGGCGCAAGCCCGGCGACGAGGTGAAGACCGGCGAGAAGTACGGCATCATCTATTTTGGTTCACAAGCAGCGGTGCATTTTCCAATAGGCTCGAAGTGCACGGTCAAGGTCGGAGATCGCGTCGTCGGCGGCCTGACGCCCATCGGGGAATGGACAAGCAACTCCTAAAGCGGAGCGGCCAGCTCCTCGCCCCGTCCCTGTTCACGCTCGGCAACATGGCGTGCGGCTTCTACGCCCTGATCTCCTCCGTGCGAGGGGAGTTCGTCTCGTCTGCGACGGCCATAATCGCGGGCATGCTCTTCGACGCGCTCGACGGCCGCGTCGCCCGCCTCGTGCACGGCGAGTCCGAGTTCGGCGTCGAGTTCGATTCCATGTCCGACTTCCTGACCTTCGGCGTAGCACCTGCGCACATGATGTACGCTTTTATTTTAAAGGACTACGGCGTCTGGGGCTACCCGATCGCCTTCCTGTACGCGCTGTGCGGCGGCCTGCGCCTGGCTCGTTTTAACGCGATGGCGCACCTGGGGCAAGGCTCGAAGACGCATTTCACCGGGCTCGCGATCCCGGCGGGCGCGGGCTTCCTGTCGAGCTTCGTGCTTTTATACCAGGTCATCGAGGAAGGACGGCCTGCGGGCACCTGGAAGTTTCTGATGGATCAAATCCCGGCGTTATACGGCGTGGCGCCGGCCATGGTCGTGATCATCGCGTTGCTGATGGTCTCGACGATCCCATATCCCGCTTTCAAGCAGCCTGGCGTGATGCGTCCGAAAACGTTGACGCGGATCCTGATCGCGCTGTGCATCGGCCTGCTCCTCTTCTATTACCCGCTCATGGTGCTGTTCTTCGTCTTCTCTTTTTACGCGTTGCTCGGCCCCGTGTCCTGGATCGCGCGCGCGATCGGGCGCATGGTGGGCTGGACGCCGCCGCATCATAACCACGACAACTACGGAGAACACCTGTGACCGAGTCTAAACGAGGAAATGGTCGCGTCAATCGTCGTGGGAAGCGACCATGACCGCCAAGCCTGTCCACGGAATACTCGCCATGCGCCGCCTCGAGCCTGCCGCGACCTTGCCCACCCGGGCGCACGCCGACGACGCGGGCCTCGATCTGTATTCCCTCGAGGACGCGGAGCTTGCTCCCGGACAAGGACGGGTCGTGCACACGGGTGTCGCGATGGCCATCCCCGCCGGGCACGTCGGGCTTGTCTGCGACCGCTCCTCGATGGCCAAGCGCGGCCTCAAGACCGCCGGCGGCGTGATCGACGCGGGCTATCGCGGCGAGGTGGGCGTCATGCTTTGGAACATCTCGACGGTGGCGCACGCGCTCAAGAAGGGCGAGCGTATCGCGCAGCTTCTGGTCATCCCGATCGCGACCCCTGCGCCCGTGGATTCCGACGACCTCGGTGAGACCGCGCGCGGCGTCGGCGGCTTCGGCTCGACGGGCAAGTAGCGCGCGAACTTGCTATTGATAATAATCACTAGTTCCGGAACTAGTGATTATCGTTAGCGAAGGGCTTAGCGC
>CAZIBN010000055.1:0-25120 GCA_964537395.1 uncultured Elusimicrobia bacterium | reverse complement strand
ACGCCGGGGCCGCGCGTGGACCTTCCCTATTACACATCTCTGGAGAAATCGGTCGGCGAAAGGCTTCAGTCCTCGGCCCAAGCCGAGATCGGCAGGGATCCCTTCGGCAAGACCGTCCTCTCGCGCCTCGCCGCCAACGGCAAGCCCGATCTCCCCCCCATCATCATCGAGGATCAGAACGGCTCGGTCGTCGCGCAATACGACATCCGCCGCCAGGCCATCGTGCTCGACCGCGAGGGCGTCCTGGCCTCCGTCGTCGGCACCGTGCCGCCGCGACAGGCCTCGGCGCTTCGCGCCTCCCTCTCGACCCGCGCCGCTTTGATGTCGTACCTCGAAGCTCATCCCGAGGCCGTCAACGCCGTCGTCAAGGACAACGACGTCGTCATCGTCCACGAGCTGACTCACGCCTGGCAGGACCGCCGCGACCCGGTCTTTCGCGAGATGGCGCGCGGCAACATTCCGGACATCCAGCCGCTCGAGTACGAGGAAGAGGCGTACAAAACGAAAAACCTGTATCTTCGCTCGAAGCTGAAGAACGATCCAGCCTCGGTGATGATGGACGACGATCTGACCGACTATACGATGATGACGTCCGGCATCGATCCGTGGAAGGTGAGGCTTTTTCTCGGGATCAATGATGCTTCGCCATCTCGAGCGCTCCCCCTTGAATCCGCCCGCGCCATCACGGCGGCCCGGCTCGAGCAGGCCCGGGGTCGCGCGGTCTCGACGAGCGCCGACCAGAAAGCCAAGGCGCTCGACCTCCAGGCGCTCACGCGCGGCGGCCGCCAGCTCGCCGAGCTCGAGGCTGCTCACGCGAAGCGCATGGCCGCGCTCGACACCGACATCGATGACGCGAGAACGGAGAGCTACAAGCACCTCGGAAGTTACTATCTTGTCCAGGCTCAGGCTGCGGCCAGGGCGCCCGATCGGATGATCTTCCTTGACCGCGCGGAAGCCTACGCCAAGGCATCCGGCGACAAGACCCTGCTCTCAGAAGTGCGCAAAGCCAAGGAACGCAAGGAATGAAACCCGCACTGACTCTGATCGTCCTCATCGCCCTCTCGGCCTGCAAGCGCGAACAGGAGCGGGGGCCCGTCGTCGTTCCGACGAAGGAGGTAGTCGCGGGCGTAGCGATGATCGATTTCACCTCCGCCGAAGCGAAGTTCACCGCTCGTGTGCCCGGCGAATGGGGAGCGCTGCCGGGGAAACATCTAGACCCCACGAAGGGCCTCTCGTTGTCCGGCCCAGCGGCGACCCACATCACCATCTTTAAATACCCCGAGATCAACGCCCGGTACAAGGACGCCCGGTCCTACGCCGAATCTTTTTCTCTGATCACGCCTGATGGGAAGCAGCCGGCAATCACGGAGGAAAAGATCGGGGAGCACTTCGTCCTCCGACTTCATTACGAGCGCATGCCCTATCCCAAGCGCACTCGTAACAGCGACCGTCCGAACCGTCTCGACTTCGCCCTCATACCGGTCCAAGGCGGCTTCTACGAGATCGGGCACAGCGCCTCCATCGACACCTACGAGAAGACCCTCCCCGTCTTCGAGACCGTCGTGCGCAGCTTCAAGCCCAAGATCTGATCCCCGGGTTTGATAGAATCGCGCCATGCAAAACGCGCTCCTGATCCTCCTTCTCGCCCTTCCCGCCTCGGCCGCGAAGCTCGACTATGAAACCTTCGCCCGGCTCCACGCCCGGCTCATGGATGGCGAGCAGGCCGCCAAGCTCGAGGGCGAGCTGCCGGGCCTGCGCCGCAACCTCAATCTCGCCGCGGGCGTGTCCACGAGGAACTGGACCGAATGCACCGTCTTCGACGAGCTGGCGAAGGCGGAGATCCTCCCTGGGAAGGTGATGAGGGGCCTCGGCATCCGCCACGCGGTGACGAGCGGCGTCGCGCACGCCCCGGCCGGGCTGATGCACACCTACGGCTATCTCTTCTCCCAGCTCCAGACGGCGTACGGCCTCAAGGGCAAGCGCTGGATCGAGTCGCGCCTCGACGAGCGCCTGGGCCTGCCCGCCGGCACCTTCAGCCCGCTGACGGCCGACGGCGAGTTCGCCGCCAATCTCACCGCCGCGCTTCTCCCGCTGATCGGCGTCACGGAGAAGGTCCCGCACGCGGCCAAGCTCCAGCCGGCGGCGAAGGCACTCGGCCGCGTCGAGCAACGCGTGACCTGGAAAATCCCCGGCGGGAGAACGGAGACCGCAGAGGTGTTCACCACGCTCGTGCCGCTGGCGCCGTTGCCGGGCTACGAGACGACGGACAAGTTCCTGCTGATCTACTCGGTGCTGCGCAATAAGCGCCATCGCCTCACGACGGCGTTCCCCGTCGGCCAGGGATTCGCCGACGGGATCATGGGCACGAAGCCCGGCGTCGAGGCGGTCTTCACGCCGCGCTTCAACCTGTATATCGATCCGGCGTGGACCGTGACCGCGCAGGAAAACCTCGGCTGGCGCGCCGACTAAAGCTCGTCGAGCTTGAAGGACGCGGGGCAATTCCCCTTGCCGCCGCCGGGAAGCAGCATTTTGCCGAGCTCGGCCGCGGGCCGCAGCGGATGCGACAGCTTCAGGCGCACGTCGACCAGAAGGTCCGCGCCGCCGGCCTTCGCGCAGGTCAGCCTGACCATGCCCCGGCTTCCCGCGCCGAAGTCGCGCTCGAAGGCCGCGAGCAGCGCGTCCGCCGTCACGGTCCGCCCCGTGTTCGCCGAAAGGTAGCGTCCAAAATTCGTGCCCGCGACGTACGTGACGAGGGCGGAGGCCTGGGAGAAATACGAATCGGCCGAAAAGCCCGAGCAGGAGCCGTGCTTGTACCACTCGTGCTTCTCCAGGCATGAGGCGACGGCCGGCATGATCTCGGACAGACGGCTGCGGGTCGGGCTCGACAGGTCCAGCGCGGGCATGCGGCACCAGGTGGCCGCGCGGTCGAGAGCCCGGGTCGCGTCATCGACGCCGCAGTACCCGTATGTGTGCGCCGTATCTCCGGCCTTCTCGGGCCAGAGGCCGTGTAAAGTCAGATTTTTGGCGGAGAACCGGCCCGGATCGCGATCGCCGCACTCCGGAAGGCTGGGCCTCGTCTCGCAGAACGCGGCCGACCACTGGAGAGCGAGGACATAGGAGTCGAACTGCCCCGCCACGCCGCCCCCGCCGGAAGGAGGGCGGGATTGGACCGCGGCCGGGGACGCGGGAGGGACTGAGAGCGAGGACTTCCAATGGGCGGCGGGATCGCTTTGATCCCAGGTCAGGGCCGCGGCGGGAAGCGCCGCGAGAATCATAAGGATCGCGAAACCGTTCGGTTTTCTCATCCACCTCTCCATGAGCCGATAGACCTAGGAACATTATAGGCACAAAGGTCCTATTTCTAACGCGCCATTTCTTAAGATTCCGCGTTTGATAGAATGCCCCCATGATCTGCGCGCTCCTGCTGTCGCTCACCATCGTCGCATCCGCCCAAACGACGATCGTCGCGGCATCCTCTCCGAGCGTCACGGCTCCCGCGCTGAGGCTCGCCGCCGAGGCAGACTACCCCCGCTTCGAGGAGTCGTTCAAATCGAAGACGGGCCTCATCAAGGCCGCGCGCAAGGCGATCAAATATCTGGAAACTCTGCCGGCGACGAAGACGATCCGCGTCGCGGACAGGGATTACGGCCCGGCGCAGTTCATCGACAGCGCCAGATCCATCATCGAGCTCGCGCAGAAGACGAAGACCGCCGACGAGTTCGACGCGGGGATGCGCGAGAATTTCGACGTGTTCCAGTCCGCCGGCCTCGATGGGACGGGGAGGGTCGTATTCTCATCCTATTATCAGCCGATGCTGAAGGCGAGCCTCAAGAAGACGCCCGCCTACCCGTATCCGCTGTATCGCCGGCCCAAGGACATGGTCGAGGTGGACCTCGTCGCCTTCGGCAAGGCCAACGGCGAGACCTCGGTCCTCGGTCGCGTGGCCGCCGACGGCAAGGTCGTGCCATACTACACGCGCGAGGACATCGACCGCCGCAAGGCGCTGGCGGGCAAGGGGCTCGAGATCGCCTGGCTCAAGGACCGCTTCGACGCCCTCGACCTTCACATCCAGGGCTCGGCGATCCTGAAATTCCCGGACGGCAGAGAGAAGCTCGCGAAGTACGCCGCCACAAACGCTCGGAGCTACAACTCCGTGGGCCTGACGCTGGTGAAGGCGGGAGTGTTCACGCGCGACGAGATCACCCACGACAAGCTGCGCGACTATCTGCGCAGGAACCCCGACGCCGAGAGCTGGATCCTCTCGGCCAACCCCCGCTACGTCTTCTTCGAGCTCGCCCCCCTTCCCGAGGATGGCGAGCCCTTCGGCGCGACCGAGCAGTCCCTCGTGCCGGCGCGCGCCATCGCGGTGGACCCCGCGTTCATGCCGCTCGGCGGCCTCTACTTCTTCTCCACGACCTCGCCGCAGACCGACAAGGACGGACGCCTGCTCGGGATGTCGGCGAACACGCGCTTCGCCTTCGGCCTGGATACGGGCGGAGCTATTAAAAGTCCGGGCCGGGTCGACATCTACGCCGGCCACGGGCCGCAGGCGGCGGCGACGGCCCGCGGGCAGTGGGCCGACGGCAAGCTGTACCTGTTGATCAAAAAGCTGCCGCCGCGAGAGCGGTGATCAGCCGTCTGCAGGCGGCTCTCGACCGCGCCGACGCGCTCGGCGCCGAGGGAAGATTCTTCGACGCTCACGAGGAGCTCGAGGCGTTCTGGATGAAGGCGGCGGGCGAGGAGAAGATCCTGCTGCAGGGCCTCATCCAGATCGCGGCCGGGCTTCATCGCCTGAAGCTCGATCCCGCGAAAACGGACGGTGCGTTCTATTTGCTCGACCGGGGACTGGAGAAATTGACAAAGACCGCCCGCTTGCTCGCACCTGAGACGCTCAGCGTTCTCGATAATGCGCTGAAAATGGTCCGTGCATCCGGGAAGGTTCCCGCAACATTTATTTTTGGATTAAAGGAGCGAACCAATGACTAAGAATCGCCTGGAGGCGTTCAGCGACGGCGTCCTCGCCATCATCATCACCATCATGGTGCTCGAGATGCACGCGCCGCACACGGCCGACCTCGCGTCCCTGCGGCCCCTCGTTCCCGTGTTCATCAGCTATGCGCTGAGCTTCACCTTCGTCGGGATCTACTGGAACAACCACCACCACATGATCCAGGCTGCCGAGCGCGTCAACGGCGCGATCCTGTGGGCCAACCTCCACCTGCTGTTCTGGCTTTCCTTGATTCCCTTCACGACCGCCTGGATGGGCTTGAATGAATTCGCCTCCGCGCCCGTCGCACTGTACGGCGTGGTTCTTCTTCTCGCCGGCAGCGCGTATTTCATCCTCGCGCGGCTTCTCGCGTCGCATCACGGCAAGGACTCCACCCTGGCGAAGGCCCTCGGCAGCGACCGCAAGGGCAAGGTCTCGATCGCGCTCTATGCCGTCGCCATACCGCTGGCGTTCTTCTCCCCAAAGCTCGCCTATTCGCTCTACGCCGTCGTCGCCGTCATGTGGCTGTACCCCGACAGCCGGTTCGAAAAAGCTCTGACGCACGCTTGACGGGACGCAGCCCCAAGGATATCATGGTCCCTATGGCCGACACCCCCGATTTCGAGAAGCAGGCGAAGGACGCCGTCGCGGCGAGCATCGCGGCCGACCCCGTCGCCGGGGCCGCGCAGACGGCGCCGGTCATATGCCAGCAGATCTCTCACGCCTGCCGGATGAGCAAGGACCCGAAACCGGCCGTCGTCGCCGTTTGCCGCGGCGCGATGAACGCGGTTCTGCTCGGCGGCCAGAGCGTGCCCGACGCCGCCGTCGCGCTGCTGGAGGCCCTGCCCAACACGAGCCTCATGATGCGCACGAGCCCCGAGGACCTCATGTCCTGGGTCATGGAAGGCGTCGCCGACGTCACTCCCATGGCGGGGGCCGATGTGCGCGACGCGGTCTGCGTCAAGATCGAGGAGAAGTTCATGGGCGCGTCCGCGATCTTCGTCGAATTCTGCGAGGCCGCGCTGAAGAAAAGCCGCGGCTGACGCGACCCTACTTTTTCTCCCCGCCGCCGGCTTCCGAGCCGATGAACTGCCAGATGCCGCCGCACTTGAGGCCCGGGCCCATGGTCTTCGCCGACACGGCGCAAGCATCGCGATAATCCCGCTTATTGACGTAGTCCGCCGAGAATGAACGGATATTGAAGTAGTAGGTCTTACCCGGCTTGACGAAGCAGATGGCGCTCGTGTTGGCCCCGGGAGCCAAGGCCTGGCCTATGGGCACGATACCGATCCCCCCGCCGGGACCGATATTGTACACATGACAAGGAGACCACTTTCCCCTCGGCGAAGCAGGTCCCCGATCCATGCCTGCCAACGCCTTCTCGACGTCGAAATCGCAAGGGGTCTCCGACACGCTCATGAGCGTGGACTCCCTTCGAGCTTGCGTTCCCTCGTTCGTGCTGAAGCCGCCCGAGCCCGATTTTTGCGCGGTGAATTTATAGCTGATCGCTTCATTCGGACCGAAAGCGAACTGGCGGATTTTATTGGTGTCCCGGATGAGGCCGTGAACCTCTTCACGGATGACGCGCGTCAACGGCGGATCGCTTTTCTCACAGGAGATCCCCGCGCCCGTTCCCGAGGACGCTCCGCCTCCGGCGGCCGCGGCGCGGCGCTCGGCCGCGCCCAGCGGGCGCTGAGGCGGCGCGGTGAACAAAGTTCTCGGCTCACGGTGGCGCTCGATGGGCGCTTCGTCTTCGTCGGTCGCGGGAGCAGGCCTCGTGCCTTCCACCTTGTAGCCTTTGTTGCGCGCGGCGGCGGCCGCTGCAGAGGTCGCGGTCTCGCTCGACTCTTCGGCCTCATCGTCCTCGGCCCGCAACGGCGAGCACAGGGAGAGAACGCAGGCTGCCATCAACGCCAGAGCGGGTTTGTTCATGAGAGTCATTGTACGCCGTGCCCGAAGGACAAAGCAACACCCTAGTCATTTTTAACCGAAAGATTACTCTCGCCGGACTAGCGCGGCGTACGTCCGGGGCAGCCAAGGAGCGGCAAAGCCGGGTAGCGCGCGTAAGAGGGCTCCTTCTCCGCGCGGCCGCACAGGAAGATCGCGCTCTCGCTCTTGGTCTTCAGCGTTTTGACGTGCGCGCAGCCGAAGCAGTCGCCGACCCGCCGCGAGATCTCGGCCTTAAGGCACTTCGGGCACAGGCAACCATCGCCCGTCACGGGCATCACGGCCGGCAGGTCGGCGCACCAGCACGAGGTCTTGCCCTCGACGTTCCCGCACCCGAAAGGCTCGCCGCATCTGACGCAGGTGGTGTCAGGCTTACCGGTATTTGCATTGTTCTTCATGGTATCAATCGAAGAATACTGCAATTACCGGTAAGCCTGACACCATTACAGCTTGCGGATGAGGGAGATGACCTTGCCGGCGATGCGGCCCTCGCCGATCGGGAAGGGCTCGTAGCGGGGATTGTCGGGGATGAGGATGAGGCCGGCGGGCTTGACCTTGAGGCGCTTGACGGTGGCTTCGCCGTCCTCGTAGCGAACGACGACGACGTCGTTGGTCGAGGCGGTCTCCTGCCAGCGGACGACGACGGTGTCGCCGTCGTGGAGGGTGGCCTGCATCGAGTCGCCCTTGACCTTCAGGGCGAAGAGCTGGGACGGATCGCCGCGGTCGGCGACGACGGGGACGTGGCCCATCGGCTCGGCGTAGGCGCCGGCGGTGGGGCCGGCGGGAACCAAGCCCAGCAGCGGTATCATCGAAACGCGCTCCATGCTCGTGACCTGCGCGGCGCGGGAGCGCCCCTTGGCCTCTTCGAGCAGGCCTTTCTCGCGGAGCTTATCGAGATGGTACTGGATCGTGTCCGGAGAGCTGACTCCGGCGAGGCGGCACAGCTCGCGCACGGTGGGCGGGTAGCCATGGTCCGTGGTGAAGCGGCCGAGGAGCTCGAGGATCTGCTGCTGACGCGGGGTCAATCCATTTTTTTCCATGTAGGTTAAGCATAGTCGAACGAGTGTTCGATGTCAAGGGCAATCCGCCCGAATCGGACCCTTGACAGGTCCAGGCGCCGCGTTTACCCTAAGTGTATGGCGCTACCCCTCGCCGTCTGCCTCACCGTCCTCCTAGCCCTCCAGGCGTCGGCCCAGCCCGGCCCCAGGAATCCCGCGGAGCTCAAGGCTGAATTGACCCGGGGCTTCGCCAAAGGCACGGACCTCGCCGGCCTCGACGCCACGGGGCAGGCCGAGCCTCTCACCAAGCTTTTCGACCAGGCGAAGTACGTCCAGGCGGGGCGGGAGCCCGGCGACGAGAAGGAAACCTATGTCGCGTTCATCCGCTCGGTCGCGCGCCGGCTCGGCACACGCTCGGACCTGGCCGTCGAGCTATACGGCGATCGCGTGCGCCCCGCGCGGGCCGTCGCGGCCGCCCCGCAGGAGATCGACGCGCGCGCGGCCATCGCCCTGGACGTGAAGCGCAATCCCGGCATCTCCGAGGCGAAGAAAAAGCGCGTGGCCCGGGATCTTCGCGAAACGAGCGCCTTTCTCAAAAGCCTGAACGGCGAAGAGTCCTTCGTCGAAGGCCCGCCGCGCCGCGCGGCCGAGCTCAACATCACGTACGGCCCCGCTCCGGCGGACGACACCGCCGTGTACGACGAAAACGGCGTGCGCAATTGGAGCCGCGTCCTTCCCCGCGCCCAGCCCTACCCCAACGTCTCCAACCCGACCCCCTCGCCCGCCGGTCCGCTTCAAAGCGCCTCAGCCGGCATGATGTCCTGGGCTTCGCTGACCTCCTACTTCGACTGGGAGAAGGGCAAGCAGGTGGCTCAGGAGGCCTACACCGGGACCTTGAACTACGCGAAGAAAATGGGCTCGATGTGCTACCGGTTCTTCAAGCAGGCGCTGATCGACGCCGGCGTCCTCGACGTCCCCAATCCGCAGAGCACAGGGCTTGTTGGGCTGCGCCCCGGCGCGGCCAAGATGTTCAGCCAGGACGTGAAGAAGAATCCCAAGATCCTCGATGAGATGGGCTACCGCCAGGTGGACCTCGCCAACGCGAGCAACGACCCGGCCTCCGTTCCCGACGGCTCGTTGCTGATCTACGCGGGCGGCTGCAGCTTCGCCGACGCGACCAGCGGCCATGCGGAGATCACCGTCGGCGAGGACACCTACAAGACCCTGCGCACGAAGAACTCTCATCTGCGCGAGCTGCCGGTGGACGCCAACGAGCTGCGCGTCTGCCATTTCTCCTGCACGGCACGCAGCATGCCCTTCCTGCGGACCTACGGGAAGCAAGGCTGCCTGAAGATGTACGTGCCCGTCAAATCCTCGTGACCTGACAGGCCCCGGCCCGATGCGCTAAGATAGTCGCCATGAACCCTCTGCGTCTATTAAAGGACCTGATCGGCTCGCTCCACGGCGGCTCCGATCCCCGCCACCTCGCCGCCGGCTTCGCCCTGGGCGCCGCCCTCGGCCTGATCCCGAAAGGCAACCTCTTCGCCGTCGCGTTCCTCCTGCTGTTCTTCGCCCTGCGGCTCAACAAGGGCATGGCTTTGATGGCGGCGACCTTCTTCACGCCGCTCGGCTACGCCGTCGACGGGCTTGCCCACAAGATCGGGCTCGCTTTGCTCAAGGCCCCGGCGCTGAACGGCCTCTGGACCGCCCTGTACGACCTGCCCATCATCCCGCTGACGCGCTTCAACAACACCGTGGTGCTCGGCAACCTCGTCCTCGGCCTGGCGCTGTACATCCCGCTCTACTTCTTCTTCCTGCGCTTCGTCGCATGGTACAACGCGACATGGGCGGCGCGCGTCGAGAAGCTCAAGCTCGTGCAGGCGCTGAAAGGCATGTGGTGGTTTCAGACCTACCAGGAGTGGTCGCGATGAACTGGCTCAAGAAGGGCCCCGTCCTCGGAACGCTCGGCGCCGTCCTCCTGCTCTGGGCGTTCGTCTTTTTCTTCTTCGACCCGATCCTCAAGCGGGCGCTGATCGCCGGCGGCGAGGCCGCGGCCGGCGCCAAGGTCGAGATACCCTCCGTGCGCTCGAAGTGGCTCAAGGGCACGCTCGAGATCAAAGGCGTGGCGATCGCCGATCGCGAAGAGCCGATGAAGAACCTCGTCGAGCTCTCGCGCCTCGCCTTCCAGCTCGACACCTCGGCCGCCCTGCGCGGCAAGGGAGTCGTGCGCGAGGCGGCGCTCGAGGGCCTGCGCGTCGGCACCGCGCGCACGACAAGCGGCGCGCTAAGGAATCCGCCGCCGCCGTCGGCGTTAAGCTCCGCCATCCGCAAGCAGATCGCGCCCGCGGCCACCACCGCCATCGAGGTCAAGTCCAACGCCGTCGGCGAGGTGGACGCGGCCAAGCTCCAAGGCCTCAAGAAGCTCGATGAGGCGAAGGCCAAGGCCAAAGAGATCGAGGATCGTTGGAAGGGGAAGGCCGACGAGGCCAAGGCGATCGAGAAGGAAGCGCGCGAGATCGCCGACGAGCTCAAGAGCATCGGCGGCGGCGACTTCCTCAAGAAGGCGCAGGCCGCCGGCTCGGCTCAGAAGCGTATCAAGGCGCTGATCGCCCGCGTGGACGCACAGAAGGCCCAGGCGCAGAAGGACATCGCCGAAGCGCAGGCGCTCGTCAAGGAAGCCGACGAGCTCCGCAAGAAGGACCTCAACGGCCTGCTCGCGTCGGCGGGCCTGCCCACGCTCGACTCCGCGGACCTCGCCAAGCGCCTGCTCGGCGCGCAGACCGCCGCGCGCCTGAGCACCGCTCTTAAGTGGCTGCGCATCGCCAGAGAGAAGGCCGCCGCGCGCAAGGCCGCCAATCCGCCGCCGCCCGCGCGGCGCGCCGGGGTGAACATCGAGTTCCCTCGCGCTCATACGTATCCTCAATACCTCCTCGAGAACGCCAAGATCACCGGAACCCTCGACGGGGTGATGGGCGGCGCGCTCGACCTCCAGGGCGTGCTCGACGGCGTGACCTCGAACCCCAAGCTGTACGGCAAGCCCGCGACCTTGACCTTGGCGGGGAAATCGGCGGCGGGCCCCGCCATCTCGCTGAACGGCCGCCTCGATCAGCAGAACGATCCCGTGGGCGTGGCGCTCGACTTCACCGGCTCTGGATTTTCCCTGGCCGGGACTTCCCTCGGCGACGGCGAGGTCGGCGGCACGCTCACCTCCGGCTCGGCGAAGATGAAGGGCCATATCGCTTCCTCCGGCGACGAATGGACCGGTGAGGTGTTCGTCGAGGCCACGGGCGTGGTCCTCGAGCCGAAGGTGGCGCTCGCCGGGCCCGCCGGGGCGCTCGTATCCGACGCGCTCAAATCGCTGAACGGCTTCAACGTCCGCGTCGGGATCTCCGGGCGCGAGGACGACCTCAAGCTCGCCTTCTCCTCGAACGTGGGCGAGGCCGTCGCCGCCGCGATGCGCAAGGCCGTCTCAGGCCAGCTCGAGGGGCAGAAGAAGATCCTCGAAGGAAAGCTCGCGGCGCTTTACGGAAACAAATCCTCGGACGCGCAGGCGTCCGTCAACGGCCTCACCGGCAAGCTGATGGGGCCGCTCGACGCTCAAAAGGGGGCCCTAAATAAACAGCTCCAGGACTCGATCGGCAAAGCCCTTGGCGGCCAAGGACTTGATAAGCTTTTCAAACGATGAAGCTGATCGTCCTCGCCGTCTTTCTCGGTCTCGCGGCCCGCGCGTCGACGCCTGAGCCGCTGTTCGACGGCTCATCCCGCGCCGATCTCGCTCTTCCCCCCGCGCCCGCCGCCCCGTCGGGCGTCGAGGTCTCGGCCCGCAAGCCCACGCCCGTGCCTGACGACCTGGCCCAGGCGAGAGGGCGGGTCGGCAACGACGCGATGCTCGCGCGCCTGGCCCCGTTGCCGCCGGGCGCCCCCTTCACGTTCGGCGTGATCGGCGACGCCGAGCACGGCCGCTTCTGGTGGGAGCGCATCTTCAGCCCCGAGAAGGCCGCGTTCGTCAACCAGTGGCGCGCGCTGCAGGCCGCGGGTGTGGACTTCGCCTTTCAGCTCGGAGACTTCGTCAGCGAGGGCGACGCCGACCACTACCGCGAACATATCGCCGTCGTCGAGGCCGAGGCGGTGAAGCCTCTTCTGCGCTGCGCCGGCAACCACGACCGCTCGCGGCCGAACGGAGACGCCGACAAAAATCTTTACGATGCGGTGTTCGGTGCGCGCGACTATTTCTTCGACCGCGGAGGCTGGCGCTTCGTCAGCCTCGACTCCGCGGACCGCAAGGTCACCGGCGCCCAGCTCGCCTGGCTCAAGGCGGCGCTCGCCGTGCCCGGCCCGAAGGTGATCTTCACCCACGTCCCTCCCGATTACATCAAGTCCATCACGCCTCTAAAAGAAGTCGGCGCGCTCGAGGAGTGGTCCTCGGACAAGGACGCGCAGGATGAGCAGAAAGGCTACCTCCGCGACTTCTTCACGAACTATTTCAAGGACGGCTCTTCCGAGTTCGAGGACATCGTGTCCAACGGCGGCGTCAAGGCCGTGTACATGGGCCACATCCACGCCTTCTGGGCCGCGGATCATCGCGGCGTGCGCTACATCATCTCGGGCGGCGGCGGCTCGCCCCTGTATCCGCTTCCCCCGGGCTACCCGAAGAAGCGCTTCGCGCATACATTACACGTCGCCGTTAAGCCCTCGGGGCTCGTCGAGACGGTCATGCCCTACAAGGGCGCCCCTTTCGTTCTCCCGCCCGTCAAGCCCTGACCAATCCCAGAAAAAGATAAGCACTCGTCCCGGGACGAGTGCTTATCATCGAGAATAGATCAGCGAGCGGCGCCCAGGCGTCAGCCGACCTTCCCGCCGCAGTCCGCGCAGAACTTGGCCCCGGCAGCGAGGCCCTTGCCGCACGCGACGCAGAACTTCGCGCCCGCGGGACTTCCGGCGGGGGCGGAACCGCCGAGCTGACCTCCCTGCATCGCCGCGCCCATCTGCTGGCCCATGCCCAGGCCGGCGCCCATGCCCATCCCCATGCCGATGCCCGCGCCCGCGCCGCCGCCCTCGTTGCCGGCGGCCTTCTCCATGACGTCGAGCGTGCGCTTCTGCTGGTACCGGTCGCCGAGGATGTCGATCTCGGCCTTCTCGGCCAGCGCCTTCTTGAGGCGGATGACGGTATCGTCGTCGTCGGGAACGTCCACCGAGTTCAGGTAGAAGTTCACGAGCTTCACGCCATACACGCCGAAATCCTTCTCGAGCTTGGTCTGGAGCGCGCCCGACATCTCCTCCAAATGCGCCGCGATCTCGAGGAGGTTGATCTTCTGCTTGACGATCGTTTCCGCGATGTAGTCCTTGGCCTTCGTCAGCAGGACGCCGCGGAAGTAGTTGGAGAGCTGGTCGGTCGTGAACTGAGGGTTCGTGGCCGAGAGCTGGGTTACAAAGGATTTCGAATCTGCAACCTGAATACCGAACTGGCCGAACGCCCTTACGGGCAGGAAGACGTTGAACTTGGGATCGAGGACGGGAATCGGGCTGTTGGTGCCCCACTTCACGTCCATGTTGACGGCCTTGTTCACGTAGTAGATCTCGGCCGCGAACGGGGTCTCGCCGCCGAAGGGCATCTTGATCAAGCCGCGCAGGAGCGGGATGTTCGCCGTGCGCAAGGTGTGGGTGCCGGGCCCGAGGACGTCGAGCGCCACGCCTCCCTTGAAGAAGATGGCCTCCTGGGACTGGTTGACGATGACCTGGGTGCCCCAGCTCAGGTCGTCCGGCGGGTAGCGCCAGACGAGGATGTTGCCGGGACCGTCGTACTTGACTCGATCGATAATGGCCATGTGGGGTGTGTCCTCCGCAGTCGTTACTATAGCCTCCGCGCCGGAGGCTGTCAACCCTCTATGTAGGAGACCTATACGACGCCACGGACGCTGCGGGACATCGCCTCGCGCTCCTCGACGATCATGGTCGTGACGTCGTCGGGGCGCAGGGCGAAGCGGGCGGCGAAGGAATGCAGGGCCGAGCGCTCAGCCTCGGTCACCACCCCGTCGGTCAGGCTCATGCGGATCATGCCTCGAAGCATCGATTCGGCCTGCGCGCCGTCCTCGGCCTTCGGCGCGTCAAGGAGGCCCGCACGCGCGGCCGTGACGATCTGGAGGGCCTTGGGCGCCGGCAGGCCGCGGCTCGTCGCGTAGGCCTCAAGGAACGCCCTCTCCGCGAACGTCTCCTCGCCGTCGGCGAGCGTCGCACGGGCCAGGATCGCGAAGGCGTCTGCGGGGCTTAGGTCCGCGCCCCAGTCGAGGCCGGCGACCCCGGGCTGGATGCGCCCCGCGGCGACGGAGACGCCGCCCGGACGATTCCATTGGCCGAACGGCACTATCTCCGTCAGCACCCAGTCCTTCTTGCCGTCGTTCAGCGGGGCGGAGCAGTAGCCGCAGGCCGCCTCGGAGCGTTCGGCCGGCGGAGCGCCGCAGGAAGGGCAGCGCGCCGTGCTCAGCCCCCGGCGGGCGTCGGTCTTGGCTCCCGCCGCGCGCTTCAGAACGAAGAAGTGCCTGCGGAGCTCGCCGGCGGCGGACCACTTCACGCCGACATGGACGCGCGTCCAGGCGCCCGTGCCCTCGAAGGCGACGACCTCGACCGCGCCGACCGCCGCGTTATCAAAGGCCCCTCCCCACCCGCCGGCCTCCGCGAAAGCTCCGCAGAACGCCTCATCGGACACCGGCTTCATGGGCGAGGAATCTCCCTGCCGACGCGCGTCGAGCCAGCGCCAGAAGATCACCGAGGCGCGGTCCTCGAGAGTCGGCAGGTTCAGCGCCGGGTCGCCCGCCGCGGCCGCCGCCCAGCCGTCCACGTCGCGCGAGGGCTCCCGCATGACCCACTCGCAGCTTTGAGTGATCTCGGCCAGCACCCAGTCGAACTCGCCGGAGTTCACCCAGGTCTTGCACGCGGGGCACTGCGACGCATCGGCCAGCGGCAGGGACGCGCCGCAGCTCGGGCAGCTTCCCTCGATGGGCCCGGAGCCCTTGAGGGTTTTGGCGCCGGGCCGGCGCAAAAAGCTCCAGACCTCCTCGAACTCCTGTCGGCCCGGCGAGCCCGAGACCGTGGCCCCCGACTCGTCGACCATGCGGTCGGAGGCCGCGGCCGCGATGCGCACCCACATCTCGTCGAAGTGCTTGTCGCTGCGGCAGGCCAGCAGCTCGATGTCGCGGACCTCGACGCCTTCCATCAGGTTGCGCAGGCCCCGGGCCTTGAGCCCCGCCAGCTGGCGCTCGAAGCGCTCGCGCACACCGTCGGAGATGAAGGCGCGCGCGGACGACATGTCCCCGGCGGACCAGGCTTCCTGGATCTTGTGGAAAGCCGCCCCCGCCCGGCGCAGGAACGTCCGATCGTCGAAGGCCGGGTCCCGGGCCCGCAGGCGCGCAAGCTCCTCGGTCCGGCGCGGAGCGACCTGACCGCCGCGGGGCGTGTCCCCTCCGGAGAGAGGGCGGACGTTCCCGGGGCTCAGCTCCATCCACAGGCTGCGCGTCATATAGAGGATGAACAAGGTCAGAGGAAAACCGACAAGCGGATACTGAAAGACGAACCGGACGTACATGTAGAGGAACATCCCCAGGAGGTCGCCCGAGTCGCTGGAGCCGCCGGAGTAGCTGTAGGACGAGGAGCCGCTGGAGCTGCTGGAGCCTCCCGAATAGCTCTCGCCGCCGCCCGCGCGCGCCGAGGCGCGGACCGCGAGCATCGCGACGACGGCCAAAACGAGGAGAAGGCGGCGCATCGAGAGCAGTTTAACCCCGGAACGGGGCCGCGTCAACCACCCAGACGCGGCCTTCACGGACGGACAAAACGACTATGCCCTCGGCGCGATTTCCCAGGCCGCGGCTTCCGCGGCGGAGAAGCTCGTTCTTGAGGCCGAAGCGCGCGCCCCTCAGGCTCAGGCGCGCGCGCGGGGCGGCGAGCAAGGAGAAGCGCGCGCCTTTTTTAAACGGGAGCGAATGACGCCCCGGGCCGAGCAGGCGCGCGGCGCCGCCGTCGATCACGGTCAAGTCGAGGCCGGCTCCGCTTTCCTCGAGCGCGGCGAAATTCACGAGCTCATGATCGAGCCCCCCTCCCAGCACGCCGGCGACCCGGACCGCGCGCGCGCCGAGCGAGCGGGCGAAATCGAGCGCCTTATCCAGATCGGAGCGCTCCGGATCGAAATCACACCAGTACAGGGTCTTCTTCCAGGTCTTGGGAAGCGACTTCGGTAGTGAGTCCATGTCGCCCACGATGAAATCGGGCTTAACGCGAAGAGCGACGGCGTGCCGCGCGCCACCGTCGGCGCAGACCACCGCGTCCGCGCGGCGCGCCGCGACACGCACCGACCTCGGGTCGCGCATCTCGCCGTTGAGAAGGATCAGCACTGATTTCATTTTCAACGTGGGGCCGCCAGCGCCTCGAGGCGCACCGCGGCGCCGTCGCCGGGCGGGTAGTCGAGGCCGAGAAGGCGGCCGAGCGTGGGTGCGAGGTCCACGGTCGCGGACGGCGTATCAAAACGACCGGCGGCCACGCCGCGGCCCCAGAAGACGAGCGGCACGCGCGCGTCGTAGTCCCAGAGCGTGCCGTGGCTCGTGCCCGGGGGCGCCTCGCCGAGCAAAACGTTTTTACCCATGATCGCGAACAGGTCGCCGGAGCGTCCGGGATCGTACGAGCGCCGGAACTGATCGTCGAACGGGGTTCCGGCCGAGCCCGCGACGTAGACCCCGGCGAAGCCGTCCACGCCAGAGAGAAGCTTCGCCGCTTGCTCAAGAAAATCCGGCCACCTAAGGCCCAGGCCCTGCGCCGCGCGGCGATTCAGGTAAAGATGCGGGATCTGGTTGGACAGGATCCAGGACGCGTCCTTGAGCGGCCACTTCTGTTGCAGCGTCTTCTCGAGCGTCGCGCCGAACTTTTCCCAGTGGAGGCGCCGCACTCCGAGAGCCTTGCCCGAGGCGTCCTCGGACGAGGGGATGGCGCCGTGATCCGAGCTGAAGGCCAAGGCGAGCGAGCCGCCGGAGGCCTTTTCGAGGCGGGCGAGCAGACGGCCCGTGATCGCGTCGAGGCTCTTGAGCTGGGCGTCCATCTCGGCGGCCTCGAGGCCGTGGGTGTGGCCGACGAGGTCGGTGCCGGAGTAGCTGACCATGAGCATATCCGTGGAGGCGCCCCGGCCGACGCGCTCCCGCTTTAAAAGCTCGACGACGAGCAGATCGAGCGCCTCATCGTAGGCGGGGCTCGCGATCAGCTCCTTCGGCACACGGGCGCCCTTCACGGGAAGGATTTTCATCTTCTTGAGCTCGACGTTGAACGCCGCGAGCCAGGACGGGCGTTTATAATAAGACGAGGTCGTGAATTCGCCCTTGAAGCGGTCGAACCACAGGACGAGATCCGCCTTGCGTCCGCCGAGGATGACCGCGCCGCGGTCCTTGCCCGACACCGCGAACACCCGCGACTTCGGGTCGGACGCCTTGAGCGCATCAGCGAGCGTCGGCCCGCGCAGATGCTCCGGGCCGATCCCGTAGACGGAATCGGCCATGCAGTAGGTCTCCGAGCCAGCAGTCCGGTCATACCAGTCGTTGGCGACGATGCCGTGGACGGCCGGGCTGCGGCCCGTCGACAGGGCGGCGTGGCCGGGGCCCGTCTCCGTGGGGATGTGCAGATGCCGGGCAGCGGTGAACACCGCGCCTTCGCGGCGCAGGCGGCGGAAGCCGCCGTCGGGGAGGTCAGAGCGGTCGAGATACTCGGGACGCATCTGGTCGACAACTACGACCACGCCTAAGCGAACGGCTGCGCCGGCGGACGAACAAAAGAATAAAACGGAAGAGAATAAAAAGAAGACCGGCATGCGCCTGGCCCTAAACGGAGTCACCATTCTCTATTTGCAATGTGACATGCGTGATGTGAAATCTATCGGCCAGGAGGTTCTTCCCGGCGGACAATGCGTCCGCGTGGTTATGACCCTCCGCGAGGATAAGATGCCCGCTCATGGCCTCCTTGCCCTGCGTCAGCGACCAGAGATGGAGATCGTGGACGTCCGTCACGCCGGGGATCTCCTTCAAAGCGGAACGGATGTCCTCGAGGTCGAGATGCGCGGGCGCGCCTTCGAGCAGGATGTGCACCGAGTCGCGCAGGAGCCAGAACGCGGTGAGGACGATGCCGCCGCAGATCAGGACGGTGACGACCGCGTCGGCCTGGTACCAGCGCGTCTTGAGGATGATGAAGCCCGCGGCCACGGCGCCGACGGAGCCCGCCCCGTCGGAGAGGACGTGCATCAGGGCGCCGCGCATGTTGATGTTCGTGCGGCTCGACTTCCACAGCATCGCGGCGGAGGCGAGGTTGCAGAGCAGGCCGACGAACGCGATCCCGATCATCGGCTTGGCCGCGATCGCCGTGGGGAAGGTGAAGCGTGCCCAGGCCTCGCGCAGGAGGAAGCCCGTGGCGACCATCAAGGTGATCGCGTTGCCGAGCGCGGCGAGGACCTCGACACGGCGGTAGCCGTAGGTGCGCTTGGGGTCGGCGGGCATGCGGGCCAGCATCGCGGCGACCAAGGTCAGGCTCAGGCCCAGCAGGTCGACGGCCATGTGCGCGGCGTCGGCGATCAGGGCCAGGCTTCCGGTCCACCACCCGCCGGCGAGCTCGAGGAAGAAGATCGTGCCGGTCAGCGCGATCACGCCGTACAGCGGTCGCTCGGCGCTTTCCTCGTCGTGGTGGTGGTGGTGATCGTGGCCCATCAGGGCTTGGGCTTCCGGTTCTGGCGGGCGATCTCGTAGAGCAGCGCCGTGGCGGCGCACGAGGCGTTGAGGCTGCCCACGCCGTGCTCCGACTGCGGCACGCGCATCAGCTCGTCGCAGGAGGCGCGCACGAGCGGACGCATGCCGTAGCCCTCCGAGCCGATGACGAGCACGCAGGGCGTGTTGATGACGCAGTCCCAGGAGTCCTTGCCCGAGGCGTCGGCGCCGTACACCCAGAACCCGTTCTTTTTGCACAGGTCGAGCGTCTGCGCGATGTTGACGACGCGATGGACGGGGATCTTGAGCGCGGCGCCGGCCGAGGCCTGGATGACGGCCTGGGTCACGGGCGCGGAGCGCCGCTCGGGGATCACGACGCAGCGCGCGTGGAGCTGCAGCGCGGAGCGTGTGATGGCCCCGAGGTTGTGCGGGTCCTGGATCTGGTCGAGCACGACGACGACGAGCCCCTTCTTGCGCTCGGCGTCGAGGCCCTGCACCCACTCGGAGAACGTCGCCGCGGGATCGTACGACACGCGGATGGCGATGCCGCCGTGCTTGCCGCCCTTGACCGCGCGATCGAGCTCGGGGCGCGACATGTAGCGGGTCTGCACGTCGAGGTCCTTGGCCTGCTTGATGAGCGTGCCGATGTTCGGATGCGCGAGCTCATGCTCGATCCACATCTCGCGGCAATCGTAAGGGGTCTTGGTCAGAGCCTTGGCCACGGCCTCGAAGCCGCCCAGCCAACGCGTCTCCAGGTTGGGCGCCGCCGCTTCGCCTTCCGCGGGGGCGTCGCCGCGCGCCGCGGCGCCGCGGTTGGCTTCGCCGCGCAGCCGCTCCTGCCGGAACTTGTCGTGATGGCGCTTCTTGTCGAAGTGGCGGTCCTTGTTGAAGGGCTTCGCCTTGGCGGGATGCTGAGGACGCTCAGTGCGCTCGGGGCGATTGTTGCGATCGGGACGACGGCCGAATTTCTTTTTCACTTTTTAACCGCCTTGGAGCCGTCTTTACCGTCGAGCACGCCGTATCCCGATGATTCGATCTCTTTCCTGATCCGATCGGCCTCGGCGAAATCCTTCTTCGCCTTGGCCTGCACCCGCTGCGCCACCAAGGCGAGGATGTTCGCCGGCACGGCCTCGGCCACGTCGACCTTGAACAGGTCGAGGCCGAGCACGGAGTCCACCTCTTGAAGGAAAGCCTTCTTGGCCCCGCCGGGGAGGTCGCTCTTCAGCGCGTCCCAGACCACGGCGAGCGCCATCGGCGCATTGAGATCGTCGGCGAGCGCGTCCGCAAAGCGGGCCGAGAACTCGGCGCAATTGGGCTTCGCCTCGGCCGTCGCGACCAACGCCGCGGCTTCCTTCAAGCGGCGGCGCGCGGTCTTGGAGCCCTCGAGGGACTCCCAGGTGAAATCGAGCTGCTTGCGGTAATGCGCCGTCAGGCAGTGGTACTTGTAGTCGAGCGGCGAGAAGCCCCTCTCCTTGAGGTCGGAGAGCTTCACGAAGCCGCCCGAGGACTTGGCCATCTTCGCGTTGTTCATCAGAAGAAATTCAGCATGCATCCAGACCCTGGCGAAGGGTTTTCCGGTCGCGCCCTCGGACTGGGCGATCTCGTTGGTGTGGTGGACGGGCACATGGTCAATGCCGCCGCAGTGGATGTCGAGCGTCTCGCCCAAAAAGCGCATCGCCATGGCCGAGCACTCGATGTGCCAGCCCGGGAAGCCCTTGCCCCACGGCGATTCCCACTCCATCTGGCGCTTGGCGCCTTCCGCGGAAAACTTCCACAGCGCGAAATCGGTCATGTGGCGCTTCTCGGCGTTGACCTCGACGCGCGCCCCGGACTTCAGGCCCTCGAGGTGCTCCTTTGACATGAGCTTGCCGTAGTCGGGCAGCTTCGCGGTGTCGAAGTACAGACCGTCGGCGGTCTTGTAGACGAAGCCCTTGGCCTCGAGCGTCTGGATCAGGGCGATCTGCTCGGGGATGTGGTCCGTCGCCTTGCACAGGATGTCGGCGGGAAGGAGGTTGAGCTCCTTGCAGTCGGATAAGAACGCCTCGGTGTAGAACTTGGCGATGTCCCAGGCGCTCTTGCCCTCGCGGGCGGCGCCGACCTCCATCTTGTCCTCGCCCTCGTCGCCCTGGCTCGTCAGGTGGCCGACGTCGGTGATGTTCATCACGCGGTTGGGGACGTAGCCTAGCAGCTTGAGGGTGCGCACGAGCACGTCCTCGAAAACATAGGTGCGGTAGTTGCCCACGTGCTGATAGTTGTACACGGTTGGGCCGCAGGTATATAAAGACACCCGCGGCGGAGCCGCAGGCGCTAGATCGTCCTTGGCACGGGTCAGGCTATTATAGAGACGTAGGGGCACGCGACTATTCTAGGAAATCCCGGGCCTCCTGGCTCGCCTTAGGGTTCCCGAAAGTGCAATAATCGCCACAAGGGTCCGGAGCGCCGTTGCTCCGGAGGATCGGGGTGGTCGGGCCGCCATCCCATAGATATGCGCGTCACCACACGGCTCGTCGTCTCCATCGTCCTCGCCGCCACCCTCGTTTCGGGCGGCTGGACCTGGTTCCTGGCCCGCCACGAGCGCGTTCAGCTTCTCGAGGAGCTCAATCACCGCGGATCCCTGCTCGCCGAAAGCCTGCGCGAGGCGGCCGAACCGCTCGCCAAGCGCGCCGACGCGAAGGCTCTCGCGCGCATCGTCGAGAAATTCGGCGGCCGCCAGCGCCTGCGCGGGGTCTCGCTACACGCACCGGACGGGAAGACCCTCGTCGCGACCGCCGGTCTTCCCGACTCGTCCCCGCCTCCGCGCCCCGGAACGGAGATGGACTGCGGGTTGATCCCGGGCAGCGGACTGCATCGCTGCACCGCGCTCCTGGAGAACTCCCCCGGCTTCCTCGCGGTTTTCCACGACGCAACCCACATCGACACGCGCGTGCGCGAGGTCTGGCAGCGCGGCTTCCTGCGCCTGCTCACCCAGGTCCTGCTCATCACCGCGATCACGCTCTGGATCGTGCGCTTCGACATCCTCGCCCCGATCGAGCGCACCGCGGAGTGGATGCGCCTGCAGCGCGCGGGCGAAGGCCGCGGCGCCGCGCCGCCGCCGGGCGGCCTCCTCGGGCCCCTGACCTCCGAGGCCGCGGGGCTCGCGAAAAGCCTCGAAACCGCGCGCGCCGCGGCCGAGGAAGAAGCGCGGTTGCGCCACAGCGGCCAGTCGATGTGGACGGCCGAGCGGCTCAAGGAGCACGCGAAGGAGCGCCTGCACGGCCGGCCGATGGTCGTCGTCGCCAACCGCGAGCCGTACATCCATGTCCGCCGCGAGGGCAAGATAAGCGTCGTGCGTCCCGCGAGCGGGCTCGTCTCCGGCGTCGAGCCGATCCTCAAGGCCTGCGGCGGAACCTGGGTCGGCCACGGCACGGGCGACGCCGACCGCGAGACGGTGGACGAATCCGACCGCGTGCGCGTGCCGCCCGAGGAGCCGCGCTACACTTTGCGCCGCGTCTGGCTGACGAAGGAGCAGGAAGAGGGGTACTACTACGGCTTCGCCAACGAGGGCCTCTGGCCGCTGTGCCACATCGCCCACGCCCGTCCGCAGTTCCGGGCCGAGGACTGGAAGCAGTACCACGCCGTCAACCGCCTGTTCGCCGATGCGGTCCTCGCCGAGATCGAAGGCGTCGACGAGCCCTGCGTGCTGATCCAGGACTACCACTTCGCCCTTCTGCCCCGCATGATAAAGGAGGCCCGTCCCGACGCGCGCGTGTCGCTGTTCTGGCATATCCCCTGGCCGAACCCCGAGGCCTTCGGCATCTGCCCCTGGCAGCGCGAGATCCTCGACGGCATGCTCGGCGCCGACGTGCTGGGCTTCCACATCCAGTACCACTGCAATAACTTTCTCGAGACCGTCGACCGCGCGCTCGAGTGCCGCATCGACTGGGAGCACTTCTCGATCCGCCGGGGGGAGCACTCGACTCTCATCAAGCCCTATCCCATCAGCGTGGCCATGGAGGAGGGCGCGGGTCCGCTCCCCGCGAAGGACGAGCTCATGCGTTCGGTCGGAGCCAAAGGCGCCATTTTGGCGCTCGGCGTGGACCGCCTCGACTACACCAAGGGCATCGTCGAACGCTTTCTGGCGGTCGAACGATTCCTCGAGAAGAATCCGTCGTACATCGGCCGCTTCGTCTTCGTCGAGCTCGGCGCCCCCAGCCGCACCACCATCCCCCGCTATCGAGACCTCGTCGAGGAGGTCAAAAAGGAGGCGGCGCGGATCAACGCGCGCTTCGAGACGAAGGAGAACAAGGGCTGGAAGCCGATCGTGCTCGCGGTCGGCCACCATGAGAGAACCGAGGTCGCCCGCTGGTATCGCGTCGCCGACCTCTGCGCCGTGACCTCGCTGCACGACGGCATGAACCTCGTCGCCAAGGAGTACGTCGCCGCCGACCGCGAGGCGCCGGGCGCGCTGATCCTAAGCCGCTTCACGGGCGCCTCGCGCGAGCTGCGCGACGCCCTGATCGTCAACCCCTACGACGTCGAGCGCGTGGCCGACGCCATTCGCGAGGCCGTCGAGATGGAGCCCGAGGAGCGCCGGCGCCGCTGGGAATCCATGCGCGAGGCCGTGCGCGAAAGGAACATCTACCGCTGGGGAGCGCGCCTCGTCGACGACCTGGCACGCGTGCGGCTCGGGGACGGCGGCAAGCCCGCCTGACGACGGGCCTCCGCAAGCTCGACAAGAAGCGCGTCGACGTCCGAGGGCCCGCCGACGCGCCAGCGCGCGGCCGTTCCGCCCCGCCCGACTCGGACCGTCCACGCCGCGCGCCCGAGCTTTCGAAAGCCTTCTTCATCGGTCTCGTCGTCTCCGATGAACAGGACCCTCGCGCCGGGCCCCAGCCGCTTCTGAGCGAGAAGGATCGCGTCGCCCTTGCCGCGCGCCAGGCCCGGACGCAGCTCCCAAACGCACTTCCCCCCGGCCAAGCGCCAGCCGCTATGCAGCAGCCCCGAGAGCGCGCGGCCCAACCCCTCAGGATCGCGCCGCACCGCCGGCGACTTACGCCAGTGGACGGACACCGAGGTCCGCTTCGCCTCGACCTCGACGCCGGACATGCCGAGCGTCAAGCTCGCGGCGGCGGCGGCCAGCGCCGCGCTCTCGCGATGCAGGCGGCCGGTCGCGGGATGGGACCAGGCGCGCCCGAAGCCCGTCAAGCTCATCCCATGCTCTCCGGAGAGCGCGGCGCCGCGTATCCGGCAGCGTCGGCGCAGGTCGGACAACGCGCGCCCGCTGACGATGACGACGCGCACGCCCGGCAGGCGTCCTAAACGCTCAAGCATCAGCCGGCGGGCGGGCGGCAGGCGCGCGGCCGACCGGGCGCGGCGCAGCGGCGCCAAAGTGCCGTCAAAGTCGAGCGCGATGAGCCACTTCTCTCCGCGGACGGCGGACGCCGTGACCGCCCGGCGCAGGCCGGAAGGCAGGCTCATCGCGCCGCCTCGAGCGCGAACCAGCAGAAGCCGCGCGGTCCGAGCGTCAGGGGCCAGCGCCCCTCGTCGACGACGGGGAAGCGGACGCCGCCGAACAGCTCCGCCGGAACGAGGCCGCTCCAGCGGGATAGATTCAGGGACAACGGACGCGTGTAACGCGACAGATTAAACACGCACAACACCCGGTCGCCGTCGTGCTCGCGCACGAAGGCCAGAGCGTGATCGGTTCCCGCGTCCACGAACACGATGTTCCCTCGGCCGAAGCAGCGATGGCGGTCGCGCAGCGCGATCATGCGCTTGGTCCAGTTCAGAAGCGAGCTTTCGTTTCGCGCCTGGGTCTCGACGTTCACGGTGCGCCAATGGTACTCGGGATCCTCGACGAGAGGCGCGACGAGCCGGCCCGGATCCGCGCTCGAGAATCCCGCGTTTACGCCCGGGCTCCACTGCATCGGCGTGCGCACGCCGTTGCGGTCGCCCAGCCGCAGGTTGTCGCCCATGCCGATCTCGTCTCCATAATAAAGCACCGGCGTCCCGGGCAAGGAGAAGAGAAGCGCGTTCATGAGCTCCATGCGGCGCCGGTCGTTGTTGAGCAGCGGCGCCAGGCGCCGCCGGATTCCGAGGTTGAGCCGCGCCTGAGGATCCTTGGCGTATTCCCGCCACAGGTAGTCGCGGTCCTCGTCGGTCACCATCTCCAGGGTCAGCTCATCGTGATTGCGCAGGAACAGCGCCCACTGGCAGGAATCGGGAATATCGGGGGTGCGCGCCAGGATCTCCGTGATCGGACGCCGCTCCTCGCGGCGCATCGCCATGAATAGCCGCGGCATCAGCGGAAAATGAAAGGACATGTGGCACTCGTCGCCCGCGCCGAAGTAGCGCACGGCGTCCTCGGGCCATTGGTTGGCCTCGGCCAGAAGCATCCGGCCCGGCCAGCGCGCGTCGACATGGGCGCGAAGCTCCTTCAGGTAGGCGTGGGTCTCCAGCAGGTTCTCGCAGTTGGTTCCCTCGCGCTC
>CAZIBN010000054.1:0-26066 GCA_964537395.1 uncultured Elusimicrobia bacterium | reverse complement strand
CACCACCTCCACCGCCGCGGCTAACATCGCGTACCGATCATCATCGTGCCCGGCCGCCCCTTCCCGGGCCACCGCCGCTAACCAGAGGATCCCATGCCCACCGCGACCAAGACGACCCCCGAAGTCTCGATCTTAAAGCAGTACATCGCCGGCAAGTGGGTGGACGGCTCGTCCTCCCGCGAGATTATCTCGACGAACCCCGCCGATAACCGCCAGGTCCTGGCCAAGCTCAAGGGGGCCGACAAGACCGACGTCCTGCGCGCCATCGACGCGGCTCAGAAGGCGTTCCCGGCGTGGAAGGCGATGACCCCGCCCGTGCGCGGCCGCATCCTCATGAAGGCTGCCTTGATCCTGCGCGAGCGCAAGGAGGAGATGGCCCGCCTGATGACGCTCGAGCAGGGAAAGATCCTGCCCGAGGCGCTCGGCGAGATGGAGAAGGGCATCACGCTCATCGAGTGGTTCGCGGGCGAGGGCCTGCGCATGGGCGGCATCACCCAGCCCTCCGAGCTCGCTAAGAACCTGCTCTACACCACCCGCCACCCGCGCGGCGTCGTCTCGATCATCACGCCCTGGAACTTTCCGTTCGCCATTCCCGCGTGGAAGATCGCCCCGGCGCTGATCTCGGGTTGCTGCGTCATCTTCAAGCCCGCCTCGCTCGTGCCCGCGCTGGCCGTGGCGCTCGTCAAAGCCTTCGAAGACGCCGGCCTTCCGCCGGGCGTGCTGAACCTGGTGCTCGGCGCGGGCTCCGCGATGGGCGACACCCTCGTCGAGGATCCGCGCATCAAGGCCGTGTCGTTTACCGGCTCCAACGAGATCGGCGTGCGCATCCACACCATCTGCGGCGCGCGCGGCATCCCCGTCGTCTGCGAGATGGGCGGCAAGAACCCCGCGGTCGTCTGGGACGACGCCGACCTCGAGCTGGCACTCGCCGGCGTGATGAAGGGAGCCTTCGGCTCGACGGGCCAGCGCTGCACGGCCACCTCGCGCCTGATTCTTCACGACGCGATCGCAGATACGTTTCTTAAAATGCTCCTCGCCGAGACGGCCAAGATCAAGGTCGGCAACGGCCTCGACAAGGCCACGGGCATGGGACCGGCGGTGGATGAGAGCCAGCTCAAGACCAACCTCGACTACATCGAGATCGGAAAGAAGGAAGGGGCCAAGCTCCTGTGCGGCGGCAACCGCCTGACGGAGGGCGAATACGCCCACGGCTATTTCGTCGAGCCGACGATCTTTGACAACGTCAATCCCAGGTCGCGCCTTTGGCAGGAAGAGGTGTTCGGACCGGTGCTCGCCGTCGCGCGCACCAACGACTTCGACAAGGCCGTCGAACTCGCCAACGATTCGCCTTTCGGCCTGACCTGCGCGTTCTACTCCCAGGACCTCACCCTCGCGATGCGTTTCACGGAAGAAGTCGAGGCCGGCATGGTGCACCTCAACAGTCCCACGATCGGCGGAGAGGCCCAGGTGCCCTTCGGCGGCGTGAAGGGCTCCGGCGTCGGCGAGCGCGAGATGGCGAAGGAAGGCATGCACTTCTTCACCGAGCAGAAGACCGTGTTCCTCGACTACACCGGCAGCCGCCGCGCCTCGAACCTGTACTAGAACCGAGCATGACGCCTTTCTCAGCGATCGTGGGAGGGGGAGCCGCCGGTTTCTTCGGCGCGGTCCTCGCCCATGTCCTGAGCACGGCGGCAGACCGCGCGGGGGCCGAAGGCTTCCTGCGCGGGCCGTACGGACCGCAGTTCTTCCTGATCGCGCTGTACACGGCGGTGTTCTACGCCGCCATCGGCGCCGCGGCCGGGCGTCGCGCCGCGACGGCGCTGGTCGGATTCCTCGGCCCGCTTATCGGCATCGCCGCCGTAATGGCCGCGCTGACCCGCTACCCGGGCTGGGGCATGCCGCGCGGCCTCGGCGGCACGCCGCAATGGCAGCTGGCGGTCATCGTCGTTTATACGGCGGCCGCCTGGGCCACCATCCTGACGCTCGGAGCGCTCAGCACCGGGACCTCCTGGTGGCGGGGCGCGCTCGCGGCGGGGCTGGGCTCGCTCAGCGCCTACGGCGTGCTCTCGTTCTTCCTCTGGGCCGTGCCTTCCTACACGAAGGTGCGATGGAGCCCGGTCTCCTTTCTGCCGTCGCCGGTCAACTTGATGGATGGATTGCTGTCCGGGGCCGGCCTGTGCCTGGCCCTCTCGCTCGACGCTAAACTTCGGAGGAACGCATGAGCCCTAAAAATCCCGTCGCCCTGAAATCCCCGAAGGCCCAGACCACGGCCGAGATCGCCGCCCTGCGCGCCGCGCACCTCATGCCGCTGCCCGGGCCGATGTTCGCCAAGCCCATCCAGATCGTCGAGGGACGCATGCAGTTCCTCTTCGATGAGAACGGCAAGGAATACCTCGACGGCTTCGCCGGCGTGGCGACGGTCTCGATCGGGCACTCCCATCCTCATTTCGTCGCCAAGCTGAAAGCCCAGATCGACAAGCTCCAGCACGAGCCGCCCCTCTATCTACATCCCGCCGTCGGCGCGTTCGCCAAGCGCCTCGCGGACAAGGCCAAGACCGTCAACCCGGAAATGGAAGTCTGCTTCTTCACGAACTCCGGCTCCGAGGCCAACGAGATGGCGGCCTTCGTGGCGAAGACCTATACCGGCCGCCACGACTTCATCGCGGTCCAACGCTCCTACCACGGCCGCACCTTGCTGACGACGGCGCTGACCGGGCAGCACAACTGGCGCAACCAGCAGCCCTATCCCGTCGGCATCTCTTTCACGCCCACCGACTACATGTACCGCTTCGACGGGACGCCCGAGCAGAGCACCCGGGCCGCCGTCAAAGGCCTCGAGGCGACCGTGAAGGCCTCGACGCAGGGCAAGCTCGCGGGCTTTTTTGCCGAGACCATCATGGGCGTGGGCGGATTGATCACGCCGGGTATCGAATACTTCAAGGCGGCCGTGGAAATCGTCCACAAGCACGGCGGATTGTTCATCTGCGACGAGGTCCAGGCCGGCGTCGGCCGCACCGGCGAGCACTACTTCGGCATCAAGCATTGGGGCGCCAAGCCGGACATCATCGTCATGGCCAAAGGCCTTGGCAACGGCTACCCGATCGGCGCGATCATCACCACGCGTGCCATCGCCGACTCGATGAAGGGCCTGCTCCACTACAACACCTTCGGAGGCGGGCCCATGGCCATCGCCGCGGCGGACGCGGTGATGGACGTCGTCGAGAAGGACGATCTCGCCGGGAACTCCAAGAAGGTCGGCGATCGTCTGATCGCCGGGCTCAAGAAGCTCCAGCTCAAGGATGAGCGCGTGGGCGACGTGCGCGGCATGGGCCTCATGATCGGTGTGGAACTCGTCAAGGACCGGAAGTCGAAGGAGATCGCGCCCGACCTCACGGTCCGCGTCGTCGAGTCCATGAAGGACCAGGGCGTGCTCGTCGGCAAGGGCGGGCTCGAGGGTAACACTTTGCGCATCCAGCCTCCCATGTGCTGGACCGTGCAGGACGCGGACCGCACGGTGGCGACGCTCGAGCAGGCTCTCAAAGATGCCTGAGCTTAATCCGCGCCGCGTCGCCTCGACGAAGGGGCGCTTCGCCCAGGTCTCGGCCGCCGTGCTGGCCGGGATGGCGGCGATGTTCTGCCTGCAGAACGTGATCGAGTTCCGCCGCGAGACGGCCCGGCCCGCGGCCCCGCCCTTGGCGGCCCCGGCCGCGCCCGGGGAACCCGAGCCCGACATCTCCCTTCCCTTGCCCGAGGGCGTCAAGCGCCAGGCCGGGCCCGTACCGACGAGCATGATGCTCAAGCCCGAGGATGGCATCAGTCAAGGAGGGGACGAGGTCGTCGGCGTCTCCGGCGAGCAGGCCCCGCCCAAGTTCGATTACACGGCTCCACCTCCCCCGGATGCCCCGAAGGCGAAAAAGAAGGAACGGGCCCGCCTCAAGGAGCGGACGATGGAGTCGCGCTTCGCGTCGAGAGCCGCGAACACCAACGGGCGCTTCACGGAGTTCCACCGCCCCGCCCCGAAGGCCGAAGAGTACGTGCCTCCCGCTCCCATGGCCGCAGCACCCACGCCAAAGCCCGTCACCGGCGCGTCGGGGATCAAGCTGATCGAGAAGCCGGCGGCGCCGCTTGAGAACCTTCAGCCCGCCCTGATCGCCCAGATCACGGTGCCCGAGGTGATCTTCTGGACTAAGCAGCGGAAGATCAACATCGGCGTGGCGCTCGTGGTGTTGGTGCTCGGCATCATCTACTTCGTCTACGCCTCGGGCGTGCACGACGCGCCTCCTGAGCGCGCGGAAGGGGAATTGTGATATTTGCTGAACGCCGGGTTCTGGGCCTTCTATGCGCGGCGTTCGGCGTTTTGTCACTGGCTCCGACGATCTTCGTTTGGCTGTCGGCTCACGGGCCAGTGCCGATGAATCTGACCGCCTCTGTTTGGAGCCGCTTGTACTTCGCCGAATTCGTCGTGCTCGTCGTCGCGGGCTACGGTTATATTTTTGCCGTAACGGCGAAGCGGAATGTTTTTCATGGCGGTCCCACTCTTGACTTCACCATCGGATTGGGGCTGCTCGCTATCGCGATGAGCTTCGGCCGGCCCTGGATCCCCGGAGTTTTCCTCATTGCCTTCGGCCTGCGCCTGGCCACGGGAAGGGCCCTTCTCGCATGACCACTAAAACCGACCGCCTCATCGCGCTCGTCGACAAGCACGGCGCCCACAACTACCACCCTCTGCCCGTCGCCATCGCGCGCGCCAAGGGACCGTTCGTCTGGGACGTGGAGGGGAAGAAATACTTCGATTTCCTCTCTGCCTACTCCGCCATCAACCAGGGGCACAACCATCCCAAGATCGTCGCCGCCGCCAAGAAGCAATTGGGCCTGGTCGCCCTGACCTCTCGCGCCTTCCACAACGAGCGCCTGGGCCCGTTCCTCGAGCTTCTGTGCAAGATCACCGGGAAGGAACGCGCTCTGCCCATGAACTCGGGCGCGGAGGCCGTCGAGACCGCGATCAAGGCCATGCGCCTGTGGGGCTACCGCCGCAAGGGAGTGCCCGAGAACAAGGCGGAGATCATCGTCTGCTCCGAGAACTTCCACGGCCGCACCACGACCATCGTCGGATTCTCGAGCGACCACGATTCATACGACGGCTTCGGCCCCGCCACGCCGGGCTTCCGCACGATCCCGTACGGCAACGCGGCCGCCCTCGAACGCGCGATCACGCCGAACACGGTTGGATTTCTTTTTGAAGCCATCCAGGGCGAGGCCGGCGTCATCATACCGGAGGAGGGCTGGCTCACCGCTGTGCGCGCGATCTGCTCCGAGAACAAGGTTCTGATGTGCGCCGATGAGATCCAAACGGGTTTGGGGCGGACCGGGAAGATGTTCGCCTGCGACCACGAATCGGTCGTGCCTGATCTGTACATCCTCGGGAAGGCCCTGTCCGGCGGCCTCTATCCCGTTTCCGCCGTTTGCGCCGACGACGAGGTGCTGGGCCTCTTCACCCCCGGGACGCACGGCTCGACCTTCGGCGGCAGCCCGCTGGCCTGCGCCATCGGCATGGCCGCGCTGAGGGTGATATTGGACGAGAAACTTCCCCAGAAGGCGACGAAGACCGGCGCTTACCTCAAGGGTCTTCTGGAGACGCTCGAGCACCCGCTTCTCAAGGATGTTCGGGGACGAGGACTCATGCTCGCCCTCGAGTTCAAGGCCCGAGTGCGTCCCATGGTCGAGAATCTGGCGAAGATGGGCTTGCTCGCCAAGGATACCCACGCGAACACCATCCGCTTCGCCCCGCCGCTGACCTTGACCGAGGCGCAGGCCAAGGAAGCCTTCGCGATCATCAGGAAGGCCGTCGCGGCCTTCCCCGCGTAGTATAATCAATGCCCGTGCAAGACGACGCCCTGCTGGAAGTCGGCCCGCTCAATAAAGCCTTCGGGACCTCCACGGTCCTGCGCGACGTCTCCCTGACCGTGCGCAAAGGTGAGTTCATGACCTTGCTCGGCCCATCGGGCTGCGGCAAGACCACGACCCTGCGCATCATCGCGGGCTTCGAGACGCCCGACGGCGGCCGCGTGCGCTTGAGCGGCGTGGACGTCACCGACACGCCCGCCTACGAGCGCGACGTGCACACCGTATTCCAGCACTACGCCCTGTTCCCGCACCTCTCGGTGGCTGACAACATCGCCTTCGGCATGCGCATGGACAAGGTCCCTGAGGACGAGATCCGCAAGCGCGTCCCCGAAGCCTTGGCCATGGTCAAGCTCGCCGGCTTCGAGGCCCGCCGCATCCAGTCGCTGTCCGGCGGCCAGATGCAGCGAGTGGCGCTGGCGCGCGCCATCGCCGGGCGTCCCGCCGTGCTGCTTCTCGACGAGCCGCTCGGCGCCCTCGACCTCAAGCTGCGCAAAGAGATGCAGCTCGAGCTCAAGAACCTCCAGCGCCGCCTTGGCATTGCCTTCATTTACGTGACACATGATCAAGAGGAGGCGATGACGATGTCCGACCGCATCGCCGTCTTCAACCACGGGCGTATTGAACAAGTTGGCACACCCGGGGAAATCTACGAGATGCCCAAGACCAGCTTCGTCGCCGACTTCATCGGCGGCGCCAACATCTTCTCCGCGCGCGTCCTCCCGGGCCCCGCCGGACGCGCCCACCTCCTGCTCGAAGACGAGCATGAGCTCGACGTGCCGCTCGACCCCTATGAGACCTTGCCGCCGGTCGGCGACCGCGTCAAGATCGCGATCCGCCCCGAGCGCGTGAAGGTCTTCTACAAGGACGAGCTTCCCTTCGGGCTCATCCGCTTTGACGCGATCCTCAAGGACACCGTGTTCCTCGGCGACGCCTGCCAGATCTATCTGCAGATGTTCAAGAAGAACCCCGAGCGCCTCACCATCGCCTGGGCAGGCGGCGACCGCTACGCCGTCCACGACGACATGGACGTGCCCGTCATCGCGGCGGTGCAGCCCGAGGACGTCTACATCCTCGAACGAGACAATGGCTGAGCCGGTCTCCCGACGGTCGTTTTTAAAAGCCGCGATCCTGGCGCCGCTCATGCCCGCCCTGTTCGCCGCCTGCAAGCGCGCCGACGACAAGAAGGTCGTCAACTTCTTCAACTGGTCGAACTACATCGGCAAGGACACCTTGCCCGATTTCACCAAGCGCACCGGCGTCGATGTCCGCTACGACCTGTTCGCGGACGAAGATGAGATGTTCACCAAGCTTCGCGCCGGCGCGCGCGGCTACGACCTGATCGTCGTCGGAGACTATCTCATACCGCGCTTCCGCTCCCTCAACCTCATCGAGCCCGTGCCCGCCGGGACGCTCAAGAACCTCGACAACCTGGCACCCCGCTTCCGCCGCCCGATCTACGACCCCGACGAGACCACCGTGCCCTACCTATGGGGCACGACCGGCATCGCCTACAACAAGAAGAAGATCAAGAAGCCCCCGACCTCCTGGAATGACCTGTGGGACCCCCAATACAAGGATCGCATCTCGATGCTCGACAACGTGCGCGACTGCATCTCGGTCGCCATGCAGCTCCTGAACATACCGCAGTCGACCCGCGATCCCGAAGATTTCCGTAAAATACGCGAGCTGCTCGTGAGGCAGAAGCCGCTGGTCAAGCAGTACTCGAGCGCGTCCTACCTCAACAGCCTCGTGGCGGGGGAGATCGACCTGGCCATGACCTGGTCGGGCGACCTGTTCCAGACCGCGCGAGAGAACCCCGACCTCGACTATGTGATCCCCAAGGAGGGGACCTACATGTGGGTGGACTGCCTCGCCATCATGCGCGGCGCGCGCCACCGCGCGGACACCTTGCGACTCATCGACTATCTGCTCGAGCCCGCCGTCGCCGCCGGCATCGCCAACTCCGTGCGCTATGCCACGCCGAACCTGGCAGCCCAGCCGCAGGTCGACAAGCTCCTCCTGAACGATCCTCGCGTGTACCCCACACCCAAGCTCATGAAGCAGCTCCAGCTTCATCACGTGCTCGACAGCGAGCAAAGCGAGATGTGGAGCCAGACCTGGGCCGATGTGAAGGTGGCATAGTGGACCGAACCCTCTCATGGCTGCTCGGCGGCCGCAAGCCCGCCGCAAGCCACCTTCTGCTGGCTCCGGCCTCGCTGTGGTTAATATTTCTGCTTGTTATTCCAGCCGCCGGCCTCATCATCCTTTCCTTCGCCAAAAACGGTCCATACGGTGCGATCGTCTGGGAATTCGGCCTTCACAACTACCGCCGCGCCTTCGACCAGAAATATCTGCCAGTCCTATTCCGAACCTTCGGCTTCGCGAGCGCCACCACCGTGCTCTGCCTCGTCCTGGGCTACCCCGTCGCCTACTTCCTGACCTTCCGCGCCGGCCGCTGGCGCAATGCCCTGCTTATCGGACTGATGGTCCCGTTCTGGAGCTCATGCCTGGTCGCCTACTACTCGTGGATGATCGTGCTTGGCAAAGAGGGCCTGATCAACACGGCCTTGCTCCGCTTCGGCTTCCTCGCCGAGCCCATCGGCTTCCTGTACACACCCTTCGCCATCCTGCTCGGCCTCGTCTATTTTTATTTGCCGTTTACGATCCTGCCGCTGTACGCGTCCCTCGATAAAGTCCCGCGCTCGGTCATCGAGGCCGCCTACGACCTCGGCGCCGGCCGCTGGGAGGCGTTCTGGAAGGTCACCTTGCCGCTCTCCATGCCCGGCGTCGTCGCCGGCTGCGTGCTCACCTTCATCCCCTGCCTCGGCGACTTCCTGACCGTGGAAATACTCGGCGGCCCCCGCTACTACCTTCTCGGCAACCTCATCTCCAACCAGTTCATGATGGCCCAGGACTGGCCCTTCGGCTCCGCCCTGACCTCTATCCTCCTCGCCGGCCTTGTCGGCGGCCTCTGGCTCTATCAACGCTGGGAGAAGGCATGAGCAAGCGACGCGGGGGGATGACCGCCTATGTCGCCGGCTTGTTCGGCTTCCTCTATCTTCCGCTCGCCGTGATGTTCGTCTTCTCCTTCAACGACGCCCGGCGCAACGTCGTCTGGCGCGGCTTCACCCTCAAGTGGTACACGGCCCTGATCCACGACGCGGAGCTCATGAGCGCCATGCTGACCTCCTTCGAGCTCGCCGCGGCCGCCGCCGCCATCGCCGCGGTCATCGGCATGCTCGCCTCCTACGCCATGGTCAAGCATAAGCCTTTCCGTGGCCGCAGCGCCTACGACGCCTTGCTGAATGTCCCGCTGATGATGCCCGAGGTGGCTCTCGGCGTCGGGCTTCTGTCCTTCCTCGTGCGCGCGGGCTATGAGCTCGACTTCACAGCGTTGGCCTGCTCCCACGCCTTGATCTGCCTGCCCTACACCGTCGCCGCCGTGCGCGCGCGCCTGATCTCCCTGCAGGAATCTTCTTTAGAAGACGCCGCGATGGACCTGGGCGCCACCGAATGGCAGGCCTTCACCAAGGTCACCCTGCCGCTGGCGATGCCCGCGATCATCTCCGGGGCCTTGCTGTCCTTCACCGTGAGCTTCCAGGACTTCGTGACCTCGTTCTTCGTCGCGGGCATCGGCATCGTCACGATGCCCATCAAGATCTACTCGATGATGAAGTTCGGCGTCACGCCCGAGATCAACGCCTTGTCGGTGTGCCTGCTGCTGGCGACCTTCACCTTGATCGCGCTGAACGCCGCGTTCGCCGTGCGTCCCGACGAAGCCTCGAAGCACTAACCTCGTCCGACGAGGGCTTCCGCCTCCGCGGTGATCGCGTCAAGGCCGATCCTCGATATCCGGGCGGCGATTTCGCTCAGCCGCGTCCGTTGTTATCCACAGGCGCGACAAAAACTGTTGTTGACAACAGTTTTTGTCACGCCTGTGAATAGTGGGGATAAGCGTTCAGAGAACGAGTCGAATGGCAGTTTAATCTGCGCTGTCGGGGACAGGAAGCCCCTTACTTGGCGGGGTTTTCGGGAACTGGCGCGGGCAGAACCTTAGGCATCTCGGCCTTCGCGTGAGCGACGCCGGAGCAGCAGGAGTCCGTCTGCATGACCGGGCACATCCCGCCCGAGCAGCTCAAACGATGGAGGCCGAGGCCGGCGGCCACGATCAAGGCGATCGCGCCGAGACGGCCGATGATGTTTCCGTCGCTGAAGGGCTTGCTCATGCGTTCATTGTAGCGCTCCCGCGCTTGCGGGTCAAGGACGCCACGTCCTTGCGGATCTGAGTTTTCAGCGCGGCGAGAGAGGGGAACCGACGCTCCGCGCGAATCCTGGACAGGAAGCTCAGGGACAAAGTCCGGCCGTAAAGATCGCCGCGGAAGCCGGGGATATGGACCTCGATGACGAGCCGCACGCCGCCGAGCGTCGGGCGCACGCCGACGTTGCAGGCGCCGACGCGCTCGCCCACGGTCGTGCCCTTCACGAGGACCTTCCAGACGCCGCGCGGAGGGCGCGCGGAGGGGGAGACCTTGATGTTCGCCGTGGGGAAGCCGAGCTTGCGACCGACCCGTTCGCCGCGGACCACGCGGCCGCGCACGGTGATCATGGCTTGGCTTTAAGCGCCTTTTCGAGGGCCGGCAAAGACTCCAGGAGACGCAGGGCCAGCACGGCGGGTGCCAGAGCGCGCGTCGCGTCGAGCGTCAGGGCGTCGGTAAGCAGAAAGGGGCCCACGGACTCACGGCGGAGCGTGGAGACCGTGCCGCCGCAGCCGAGCTTATCGCCCAGGATCTCGGCCAAGGTCCTCACATAGGTGCCGCTGGCGCAATGCAGGCGGTGGGTCAGCTCGGGAGCGGCCCAGGATAAAGCCTCCCAGGAGTGGACCACGGAGGAGCGCGGCTTGACCGGGACCTCGAGGCCTTTGCGCGCGTACTCGTACAGCGGGCGGCCCTGATGCTTCACCGCGGAATAGGCGGGGGCTGAGGACTCCACCGTGCCGACCAACGACGCGCACTCGGACTTCAGGCGCTCCATGTCGAGGGCGGGCACAGGCTTTTCTTCGAGGGTCTTGCCGGTGATGTCGCCGGTGTCGGTCTTGACCCCCAGGCGGATCGTGCCGGAGTAGACCTTGTCCATGCCCTGGAGGCGCGCCTGGAGCTTGGTGCAGGGGCCGATGAGGGCCACCAGCAGGCCCGTGGCGAGGGGATCGAGCGTGCCGGTGTGGACGACCTTGGTGTTGCGGGGGAAGAGCTTGCGCAGGACGGCGACGCAGTCGTGGGAGGTCCAGCCCGCGGGCTTGTCGATCAGGAGCATCCCCGCGACGGGAAGCTCGGCGCCGGTCACTGTCCCTTTTCCTTCTCGAGCTTGTTGAGGAGCTCGTCGATGCGCGACGCCTTCTTCGGCGTGTTGTCGTAGGTGAAGATGAAGTTCGGGATGGTCTTCACGGCGACCTTCTTCTTGATGAGCTCGCGCAGGTACGGGGCGGCGCGCTCGAGCGCGGCGGCGGCGCGCTCACGCTCCGCGTCGGTGCCCAGGATCGAGTAGTAGACCTTGAGCGTCTTGCGGTCGTGCGCCAGATCGACGCCCGTCACCGTGATGAAGCCGACGAGGCCGGGGTCCTTGACCTCGCGCAGATGCGTGGAGACCAACTCCTTGTAGAGCTCGCTGAGCCGGTCGTTGCGCTCGTACATGGGGCCGCCCGGTTACCGGGGGGACTGCGACAGACGTCGCGTGCGCGATTCCTTGACGAAGAACTCGAGCAGGTCGCCGACGGCAATGTCGTTGAAGCCCTCGACGCCGATGCCGCACTCCTGACCCTTCTCCACTTCCTTGACGTCGTCCTTGAAGTGGCGGAGCGTGGAGACCTTGCCGGTGAAGAGTATCTTGCCGTCGCGGACCACGCGAATGTGGCCGCCGCGCGTGATCTTGCCGTCGCGGACCGCGGAGCCGGCGATGGTTCCGGTCTTGACCTTGAACAGCGCCTTGACCTCGCCCTTGCCGACGACGACGTCGACGATCTCGGGCGCGAGCAGGCCTTCGAGGGCCGCCTTCACGTCCTCGATGAGGTCATAGATGACCTGGTACTTGCGGACCTCCACACCCTCGCGCTCGGCGAGCTCGGCCGCGCGGGGCTCGATCTCGGTGTGGAAGAGCAAGGTGACCGCGTCGGAGGCCGACGCGAGCAGGATGTCGGACTCGTTCACGTTGCCGATGGCGCCGTGGATTATTCGGACGCGACATTCTGTAGTGGAGAGGCCTTCGAGGGAGTCGCGTAAGGCCTGGAGGGAGCCCTGCATGTCCACCTTGAGGAGGATGTTGAGGTCCTTGGCCTTGGACGAGCCGGAGCTCATCGCCGAGCGCAGGCCCACGAGCGTCATGTGCTTCTGGTGGGCCATGGACTGCTCGCGGTGGATGAGGCGGCGCTTCTCGGCGATGTCGCGGGCGGATTTCTCGTTGTCCACGACGGTGAAGGCGTCTCCGGCCTGGGGCGTGCCCATGATGCCGAGGATCTCGACCGGGGTCGCGGGACCGGCGGACTCGATGCGCTTGCCGGTGTCGTCGAGCAGGGCCTTGATCTTGCCGTGCGCAAGCCCGGCCACGAACGCGTCGCCGAGCTTGAGCGTGCCGGCCTGGACGAGCACGGTGGAGACGGCGCCGCGCTTGGGGTCCATCTTGGCTTCGAGGACCGTGCCATAGGCGGGGCGGTCCGGGTTGGCCTTGAGCTCGAGGATCTCGGCCTGGAGGGCGAGGGACTCGAGGAGCTTGTCGAGGTTGAGCCGCTTCTTGGCGGACACGTCGACGAAGATGGTCTTGCCGCCCCACTCTTCGGGCTGAAGGCCGAGGGCGGAGAGGTCCTGACGGATCTTCTGGGGGTTGGCGCCGGGCAGGTCGATCTTGTTGACCGCGACGACGATGGGCACGGCGGCGGCCTTGGCGTGGTCGATGGCCTCGACGGTCTGCGGCATGATGCCGTCGGTGGCGGACACGACGAGGATGACGATGTCGGTGACCTTGGCGCCGCGCGCGCGCATGGCGGTGAAGGCCTCGTGGCCGGGCGTGTCGAGGAAGACGACCTCGCCCTTCTCGAACTTAACCTTGTACGCGCCGATGTGCTGGGTGATGCCGCCGGACTCGCCTTCGGCCACCTTCGCAGAGCGGATGGCGTCGAGCAGGGAGGTTTTGCCATGGTCGACGTGACCCATGATGGTGATCACGGGGGGGCGGGGCTTGAGCTTGGCCGGGTCTTCCTTCTCGGCCTTGACGACCGCGAGCTCTTCTTCTTTGTACATCGCGACGACCTCGAGCTCGAAGCCGAAGTCGGAGGCGACGACCTGCGCGGCCTCAGTCTCGAGGCGCTGGTTGATGGTGGCGAAGATGCCCAGGCCCATCAGCTTCTTGATGACGTCGTTCGTCTTGAGCTCCATCTTTTCGGAGAGCTCGCGGACGGTGATCATCGAGGAGACTTTGATCTTCTTGAGCGGGGGCTTCTGGCCGGGCTCTAAAGGCTTCGCCGAAGGCGAAGCGGGGCGGTTCTGGTGCTGCGGGCGGTTGCCGCCGCCGCCGGGACGATGGCCCATGCCGGGGCGCTGGCCGGGCATCGGGGGACGGGGAGAGCCGGGACGCGGCGTCATCTGCGGACGGATCGTGATCGCGCCGGGGCGCAGGATGACGGGCTTCTGCGGGCCGGACGTGCCGGGCTTTGGCGGCATCGGCGGAAGGGCGCCGGTCGTCGGCGGCTTCTGCGCGGGAGGAACGGGGGCCCCGGGAACGGCGGGCTTGGGCGCCACGGGAGCGCCGGGAGCGCCGGCGGCGGGCTGGATCGGCTTCGGCGGCAGGGCGCCGGGGACGAGTGGCTTCGGCGCGACGGGCATGCCGGGGACGGGGGGCTTCGCGACGACGGGAGCGGGGGGAGCGACGGGCGCGACGGGCGCGGCGGCGATGGGCGCGGGAGGAAGAACGACCTTCGGGGCCGGGGGCTTGGGCAGCGACGCGCCGGCGGCGAGGCGCGTGACGGTCGGGCCGGCGGTGGAGACTTTGCGCTTGAACATCGCGAACGCCGACACCAGGTTCGACGAGGGGGGCGCGATCGAGCCCTCCTCCTGAGTGGTGCGGACCTCGGCGGCGGTGCCCTTGGCGGCGCCCTTCTTCGGGGCGGCCTTGGCCTTGGGCGCCGCGGTCTTAACGGCCGCGGGCTTTTTCGCCGGTGTCTTCTTTGTAATCTTCTTTTCCATTATTTCTATTTGTCCCAAAAGGCATTATAGCATTTAGAAGGAGGCCTAGGAGGGACTAGGTCCTGGTCCGGCCGCGAGCGGCCGGACACAGCTGCGACGGCGGAAGGCCTTATAGCAGCTAGGCCTTCGTCTTTTCTTTCGACGTGGCCTGCGCGTTGGCGATGATCTTGGCGGCGGTCTTCTCGCCGATGCCGGACAGGGCGGTCAACGACTCCACCGTGCACTCCGCGAGCTTCGCAGCGTCGGTGATGCCGGCCTTGACCAAGGTTTCAAGCGTCTTCGGGCCCACGCCCTCGAGCGTGGACAAAGACGCGTCCGCTCCGGAGGCGGCGGCCGCCTTCGGCTTGGCGGGCTCGGCCTTGACCTCGAGGGTCCAGCCGGTGAGCTTCTGCGCCAGGCGGACGTTCTGCCCGTCCTTGCCGATGGCGAGCGCCAGTTGCTCCTCAGCGACGAGGACCTCGGCGATGCGATGCTCGGGGTCCATGACCTGCACCGACGAGACCTTCGCCGGGGCCAGCGCCGCGGCGAGGGATTCCTCGACGCCTTCGGCGTAGGCGATCAGATCGATGCGCTCGCCGGCGACCTCGTTCATGATCGAGCGGATGCGCGAGCCGCGCAGCCCGACGCACGAGCCGATCGCGTCCACGCGGGGATCGTTGGACTTCACGATCACCTTGGCGCGGAAGCCGGGATCGCGCACGATGCGCACGATCTCGACGGTCTTGTCCGCGATCTCGGGGACTTCCATCTCCATGAGCCGCTGAAGGAAAAGGTCGGCCGCGCGAGAGAGCACGACCGCCGGGCCGCGCTGGGACTTGTCCACGCGCAGGATGACGGCGCGCACGTTGCCGCCGATGTTGTAGCGCTCGCGGCGGATCTGCTCGCGGGGGGGGAGCACGCCCTCGGTCTTGCCGAGGTCGACGATGATGCTGCGCTCCACAAAGCGGTGCACGGCGCCGGAGACGACCTCGCCTTCCTTCGGCTTGAACTCCTCGTACAGCTTATCGCGCTCGACCTCGCGCACGCGCTGGGTCAGCACCTGCTTGGCGGTCTGCGCGGCGATGCGGGCGAAATCGGCGGCGGGGGCGGGGTAGATCAGCTCGTCGCCGACCTTCGCGCCCTTCTTGATCTTCTGCGCGTCGGCCTCGGTGAGCTCGAGCTCGGGATCCACGACGGTCTCGACGACCTTCTTGGCCACGACGGCCGAGAACACGCCGGTCTCACGGTCGATGGTCGCGCGGATGTCCGCGTTCTTGCCGACGTGCTTGCGCAGGGAGGACACGACCGCGCCCTCGATCATGGACAAGATCTCGTCGACGGGGATGTTCTTCTCCCGCGCGATCTGCTCCAACGCCGCCATTATGTCGGATTTGCTCATAGGATCAGTCCTCCCCGAAATCTGCCGCGGCCGAGTCGTCGAGCCGGAGCTCGTCGATGTTCTCGCGCGCGAACGCCTTGAGGTCCTTGTCCACCTGGACCTCGACCTTCTTGTCCTTCAAGCCCTTCAGCACGCCCGTGAACTTGCGCTGGCCGTTCTCGGGAAGCTTGAGGCGGAGCTTCACGGGCTTGCCCGCGAAGCGTTCGAAATCCTTATCCTTCTTGATCACGCGGTCGAGCCCGGGAGAGGACACCTCGAGCACGTACGATTGCGGAATCTTGTCGCCGTCATCGAGCGTCGCGCTCACGCGCTCCGAGAAATAGGCGCAATCGTCGAGCGTGATCCCCTTGGGCTTATCGAGGAACAAGCGGAGCACCCACTGATGGCCCTCGCGGCGCCACTGCAGGTCCACCAATTCGCCGCCCTCCTGCTCGATAAGAGGGTTTAGAAGCGCTTCGAGCTCTTTGGCATCCATAGTTTCGGTCCAATAAAAAGAGTGGCTCGAACGGCAGCCACTCCGGAAGAAAATGCGCCCCCCAAGACGGTGGGGGGCGAACACCTCGATTATAGCATGGAGGGGCAGGACCGTGTCAATGGGCTTGCGCCGGATAATTACAGGGGTTACACACAGGAAGGCGGCTGATGGCGCCGTCAGCTAACTGTTCCGGAAACAGCTAGGCGCCGTTCAAAAGGGCCGCGAGCTTGTCCGCAGCCTCGCCGGGGGCCCAGTTGACGGCCGCGGCCTCGCCGCGCTTCTTGTACTCGACATGCCCCGCATCCAGCATCCGCTTCGAGATCACGAAGCGGTGGGGGATGCCGATCAGGTCGATGTCCTTGAACTTGACGCCCGGCTTGGCCTCGCGATCGTCCTCGAGCACGTCGAAGCCCTTCGCCTCGAGCGCCTTGACGAGCGCGTCCGCCGCGGGGCGAACGCGCGCGTCGTCGTTTTCGTCGATGACGACGACGGCGCACTGGAAGGGGGCGATCTCGGACGGCCAGACGATGCCGTCCTTGTCGTGGCCCTGCTCGATGGCGGCGGCGACGACGCGGGACACGCCGATGCCGTAGCAGCCCATGACCATGACCTGAGGCTTCTGGTTCTTATCCAGGTACTCGGCCTTCATGGACGTCGAGTACTTCGTGCCGAGCTTGAAGGTGTGCCCGACCTCGATGCCCTTGAAGAACTCGGTCTTGCCGCCGCAGCGTGGGCAGGCGTCTTCGAGCGTCGCGGAGCGCAGGTCGAAGAAGCCCTTGATGCCGGGAAGATCGCGGGCGATGTTGAAGCCGTCGGTGTGCAGCGCGTCCTTGTTGGCGCCGGTCACGCCGTTGAGCACGGCGCGCGTCGCGAAGTCGCAATAGATCGCGACCTCGGGATGGTTCTGCGGGCCGCCGAAGCCGACCTTGCAGCCCATGACGGTCTCGTACTGCGCGGGCGTCGCGCGAAAGATGTTCGGCGCGCCGACGGCGGCGGCGAGCTTCGCTTCATGAAGCTCATGGTCGCCGCGCATCAGCGCGATGACCGGGAGCTTCCCGTCGATCATGTACAGCTGCGTCTTCAGGAAATCGGTCAGAGGGCGTCCGACGAGGGCGGCGACGTCGGCCACGGTCGTTTTGCTCTGCGTATCGAACTCGCTCGTCGGCTTGAACGCCGAGGCCTCGGGCGCCTTGAACGCGTCCTTGATCTCGGAGCGCTCGATGTTCGCGCCGTAATCACACTTCGAGCACGACACGATGGTCTCCTCGCCCGTCTCGGCCAGCACCATGAACTCGTGCGAGTAGGAGCCGCCGATCGCGCCCGCCTGGGCCTCGACGGGCTTGAACTTCAGGCCGCAGCGGGTGAATACGCGCTTGTACGCCTCGTAGATCGTCTTGTAGTACGCCGTCGCGTCGGCCTCGTCGGCGTGGAAGGAGTACGCGTCCTTCATCAGGAACTCGCGCGCGCGCATCACTCCGAAGCGGGGGCGGACCTCGTCGCGGAACTTCAGGCCGATCTGATAGAGCATCGTCGGCAGCTGGCGCCAGGAGCGGACCTCGCGGCGCACGAGGTCGGTCACGACCTCCTCGGCCGTCGGCGCGAAGCAGAACTCCGCGTCCTTGCGGTCCTTCAGGCGCAGGAGCTCCTTGCCGTAGACGGGCCAGCGGCCGGTCTCGACCCACAACGCCTTGGGCTGGATCACCGGCAGAGAGACCTCCTGCCCGCCGATCCCGTCCATCTCCGCGCGCACGATCTTCTCCACCTTGCGCAGCGCACGCAGGCCAAGAGGAAGCCAGTCATATATCCCCGAGGCGACCTTGCGGATCATGCCCGCTCGCTGCATCAGCTGAGCCGACACGTTGTCCGCGTCAGACGGCGCTTCGCGCAGCGTAGGAAGAAGGTATTTAGATAATTTCATAGCTCGTTTGGTCGTTTGGTGTCAGGCCTACCGGTACTTACAGTATTGAGTGTCGGCCTTCCGGACAAATACTGTAAGTACCGGTAGGCCTGACACCTATTTCTTGAGTTCGACGGCTTTGGCGGCTTTGGCGGAGCGTTCGGTGCGGATGCGGAGGACGTCGTTGTAGGTCGCGAAGACGAGGAGGCTCAGCAGAAAGGCGATGCCGACCGTGTTGGCCTTCTCCATGACCGCGTTCGAGGCGCGGCGGCCGCGCAGGCCTTCCCACCAGTAGAACATGGCGTGGCCTCCGTCGAGCAACGGAAGCGGGAGAAGGTTGAAGAAGCCGATCGCCACGGAGATGAAGCCGATCAGGAAGACGAACTCCTCCCAACCCGCGCGCGAGGCTCTGGAGACCATTTGGAAGATGCCGACCGGTCCGGCCAGGTCGGGGCGCTCCCGCTTCCAAAGCTTGCCCGCGATCGCCGTCACCGTCTGCTTGCTCTGCAGCCAGCAGAGGCGAAGCGCCTCGCTGCCCGCGACGAGCGGGCCGACGGGCTTGTATTCGGCCTTCGGCATGATGCCGATCACGCCGCGATTGTCCGTCTCGCTCAGCTTGGGGACGATCTTGATATCGAGCATCTTGCCCGCGCGCTCGACGGATAAAGTGATTTCTTTATCAGCGGAGCGGTGGATCGAGCTCGCCAGGTCCTCCCAGCCGGTCAGCGCGCGTCCGCCGAAGGCCGTGACCTTGTCTCCGATCTCGATGCCGGCCTTATCCGCCGGGAAGCCGACCATCATGTTGCCGATGATGGGCTCCGTCGAGGCCACGGGCATGCCCTTTCCCAGGATCAGGCCGGAGTACAGCGCGAACGCGAGCACGTAGTTCATCGCCGGGCCGGCGTACACGATGAGCAGGCGGCGGTGCCACGCCTGGCCGAAGTACTCGTCCTTCTTCGGCTCCGTGGCGCCCTCGACGGTGGGATCCTCGCCGGCCGGCTTGACGAAGCCGCCGAAAGGGATCGCGCACAGCGAGAAGCGGGTGCCGACGCTGTCCGTGAAGCCGAGCAGCTCGGGGCCGAAGCCGAAGGCGAACTTCTCGACGCGCACACCGAGGCGGCGGCACATGAAGAAGTGGCCGGACTCGTGAAGGACGATCACAAGGCCGAGCGCGAAGGCGTTGGCTCCGACGGTGTGCAGAATGTTCCACATGGCGTTCATTTGCAGGACTCCTCGGCCTTGGCTCGCGCCCAGGCATCGACTTCGACGACTTCTTGAAAGCTCGGCAGGCCACCGCTGGGGGTGTACGCCGCCATGGTCTTCTCGATGACTCGCGGTATGTCGGTGAATTTGATGCGGCCGCCGAGAAAAGCCTCAACCGCGATCTCATCGGCGGCGTTGAGCACCGCAGGCATGCCCCCGCCCTTAAGCGCGGCCTCGCGGGCGAGCGCCAGGCACGGGAAGCGGGAAAAATCGGGGGCGCGGAACTCGAGCGTGCCGGCCTTGATCAGATCGAGCGGCTCGATGACACGATCACCCCGCTGGGGATAGGTCATACCGTATTGAATGGGCAGCTTCATGTCCGGCACTCCCATCTGGGCCAGCACCGAGCCGTCTGAGAACTCCACGCCCGAATGGAAGATGGACTGAGGATGAATGACGATCTCCACCTGGTCGCGGCGAAGCCCGAACAGGTTCATGATCTCGATCATCTCGAAGCCCTTGTTCATGAGCGTGGCGCAGTCGATCGTGATCTTCTTACCCATTTTCCACGTGGGATGCTTGAGGGCCATTTCCGGCGTGACATCCGCCAGATCACCCTTGTATTTCGCGAACGCGCCTCCGGAGGCGGTCAGGATCACGCGCTTGATCGTCTTGAGCGGCGCCGCCGCGCGAGGGTCGGGGTTGAGGCCCTGGACGCACTGGAAGATCGCCGAAGGCTCCGAGTCGACCGGGACGATCTTGGCGTTCCAGCGCTCCGCCTCGATCATGAACTGAGCGCCGGCCATGACCATCGGCTCCTTGTTGGCGAGGGCGATTATCTTCCCGGCGCGGATGGCGGCCAGAAGGGGGGCGAAGCCGACGCCGCCCACGACGGAGGTGAGGACCACGTCGACATCGGGGTGCGCGGCGAGCGCGCAAAGGCCTTCGACGCCGGGGGCCAGGTGCTTGGCCTTGCCGTTTAGCCGGGTCTTAAGGTCCGCCCCGGCCTTGGCGTCGAACATGGTGACGGCGACGGCTCCGAATTCCTTGGCCTGCGCGGCGACGAGCTCGGAATTGGAGTGCGCGGCCAAGCCGAACACCGACAGCATGTCCGGCATCTCGCGGATGACGTTCAGAGCGTTGACGCCGATCGAGCCCGTCGAGCCGAGGATGGCGACGCGTTTCATCTCAAGCTCAGCGCGTAGTAGACCGCGGGGGCGCAGAGGATATAGGAATCGAACCGGTCGAAGACTCCGCCGTGCCCCGGCAGAAGCGCGCCAGAGTCCTTGGCGCCAGCATCACGTTTGACCATGGACTCGGCGAGGTCGGAGAGCTGTCCCATCGTGCCGATCAGCACACCGATCACGACGGCAACGACCGGCGTCACCGCGTCATGGAGCATGAACTTCTGAAAGGCGAGGCTGACGCCGATCGCGGCGGCAAATCCCGCGGCCGCACCTTCCCAGGTCTTCTTGGGAGACAGCACGGGCGCCAGCGAATGGCGGCCGAAGCCGCGTCCCGCGGCGTACGCGGCCGTGTCCATGGCCCAGACCGCGGCGAAGGTCAGGAAGGCGAAGGCCTCACCGTGGGGACGAATGCCCCGGATCAAGGCGAGATGGGAGGGCATCCACCCGGCGAAGATCGCGCCGAACAAGGTGAGCGCGACTCGGTCGAGCGAGTGCTCCTTGGCGAACATCTCGACGAGCACGACGAGCGCCGCGCCAGCGGCGAGCACGAGGGGAAGCGGTCCGCCGAGCGCCGCGCACGCGGCCAGGGCCGCGCCGAGCGCGACCGTCGGGATGAACTGCACCGGGCGCCCGCCGAGGCGCAGCATGAGCGCGTACTCGTAGCAGCACAGCGCCGAGATGGCCGTCACGAAAAGGCCGTAGGCCACGCCGCCGGCGTGGACGAGGTACAGCATGAGGGGAATCCCGACGAGCGCGGTCAGGACGCGCGGAAGAAGCATCCGTTGATTCTACAAAATCGCGAGGGGGGCTACGGCTTCGACGACAGCCCGCCGAAGCGGCGGTCGCGCTTCTGGAAGTCCTCGAGCGCGGCGACGAGGTGCTCCTTGCGGAAGTCGGGCCACAGCACGGGCGTCACGTGAAGCTCGGCGTAGGCCACCTGCCAGAGAAGGAAATTCGAGATGCGCATCTCCCCGGAGGTGCGGATCATCAGGTCGAGCTCGGGGAGGTCCGCGGTGTAGAGATTCTCCGCGACCGTCTCCTCATCGAGGGACTTCGCTCCGGCCGCCAGCGCCCGGTTCGCCGCGTCGAGGATCTCCTGACGGCCGCCGTAGTTAAGCGCGAGCACGAGGTTCAGGCCCGTGTTGTGCTGGAGCCGGACGATCGCGCCTTCGAGCTCGCGGCGCACCACGGCAGGAAGCGCCTCGAGGCGGCCGATGGCGGAGAGGCGGACGTTGTTCTTGTCGAGCTCGAGCGTTTCTTTATTCAGCGCCCAGGACAGAAGCTTCATCAGCTCGCCGACCTCTTCAGCCGGGCGGAGCCAATTCTCCGTCGAGAAGGAGTAAAGCGTCAGCGTCTTGATCCCCAGTTCGCCCGCGGCGCGGACGATGGCGCGGACGGAATCCACGCCGGCCTTGTGCCCCGCGATGCGCGGCAGGTTCCGTTTGGCCGCCCAACGGCCGTTGCCGTCCATGATGACGGCGACGTGGCGGGGAAGCTTTCCGGGCTCGAGCGCCACGATCAGATCGTGGTGATTTCCTTCTCTTTCATGACGATCGAATCGTCGATCTGCTTCGTGAAGGAGTCGGTGATCTTCTGGACGCGCGTCTCGAGGCCGCGGAGATCGTCTTCGGTGATCTCCTTGGACTGGAAGGACTTCTTGATCTTGTTGAGGCCGTCCTGGCGGTCGGTGCGCACGCCGCCCTTGAACTCCTCGCCGAGCTTCTTGACCATCTTGACGAGGTCCTTGCGGCGATCCTCGGTCATCATCGGCAGGGAGATCCGGATCATCTTACCGTCGTTCTGCGGCATCGCGCCGATATCGGCTTTTTGCAAAGCTTTCTCGATATCTTGAAGCGTCGAGGGATCCCAAGGCCGAATTTCGAGCGTTCTCGCTTCGGGAACCGAGACGGCGGCGACCTGCTTGAGAGGGACGAGGGAACCGTAGGCCTCGACCTTCACCGACTCGAGCATCATCGGGTTGGCGCGGCCGGTGCGCATGACGGACATCTCCTTCGACATGCGGGCCATGCGTTCCTTCATGGCGGCTTCCATCTGAGACAGCACGGCGTTGGCGGCATCTATGGCCATGGGGTTACTCCGTGGTGATGAGTGTGCCGACCTTCTGGCCGGCGACGGCGCGGGCGATGTTGCCCTTCACCGCGAGATCGAAAACGACGACGGGCATCTGGTTTTCCATGCAGAGAGTCAAAGCCGTGGTATCCATGACCTTGAGCCGCTGCTTGATGCTGTCCATGAAGGTGAGCCGCTCGAATTTCTTGGCGGTCTTGTCCTTCTTCGGGTCGGCGCTGTAGACGCCATCCACCTTCGTCGCCTTCAAGACCACCTCGGCCTCGATCTCGACGGCGCGCAGCGCCGCGGCGGTGTCCGTCGTGAAATAGGGGTTGCCCGTGCCGCCCGCGAAGATCACGACGCGCCCCTTCTCGAGGTGGCGGATAGCGCGGCGGCGGATATAGGATTCGGCGAGCTTGTTGATCTCGACGGCGGTCTGCACGCGCGTGGGGACGCCGATCTGCTCGAGAGCATCCTGCAAAGCGAGCGCGTTGATGAGGGTCGCGAGCATGCCCATGTAGTCGGCGGTCACGCGGCCGATGGCCTCGCCGCGCTGCTCTCCGCGCCAGATGTTGCCGCCGCCGACGACGATGCCCATCTGCAGGCCCTGGTCGTAGGCGAGCTTGATCTCAGCGCCTATAGAGGACAGCGCATCGGGCTTAATGCCGTGGGAGCTCTCGCCGCACAGAGACTCGCCCGAGAGCTTGAGGAGGACCCGCTTATACTTCTTGGCGGCGGCCATCCCGAGCGTTACTCGCCCAGCTGGTAGCGGACGAAACGCGTCACCGTGACCGGCCCGCCGAGCTTGACGCCGGCGGCCTTCACGAACTCGGAGACGGGCGTCTTGTTATCGCGCACCGAGATCTGGTCGAGCAGGCACCACTGCTGGTAGAAAAGCTTGTTGATCTTTCCCTCGATGATCTTGGGGATTGACGCCTCGGGCTTTCCCTCTTTGCGCAGGATCTCGGTGTGGATCTCCTTTTCCTTCTCGATGTCCGCGGCGGGGACTTCGGAACGATTGAGGTATTTGGGGGAGAATCCGACGATCTGCAGGAGCAGCTCCTTGGCGAGCTCGGCGAGCTCGGGGGACTGCGCGGCCGCGTCGCTGGAGGTCGAGATCTCGATGAGCGCGCCCTTCTTCGCGGGCACGGCCATGTCGGTCTGGTGGGCGTAGCCGGCGATGAGGCCGGGCCCCTTGAGCTCGTAGCGGTCGTAGCGGCGAAGGTTCATGTTCTCGCCGAGCTTGCCAACGAGGGGCTTGACGAGCTCCTCGTTGGCGGACTCGAGGCTCTTCAGCTCGCCAGCCGAGGCCTTGGCGACGATGGTCTTCAGCATCGCCTGGAAATCCGGGCCCTTCGCGACGAAATCAGTCTCAGAGTTGATCTCGATGATCGCGCCGGCCTTGCCGTCGATCTTGAAGGCCACGGCGCCTTCCTTGGTCGTGCGCGAGGACTTCTTGGCCGCGTCGGCCATGCCCTTTTTGCGCAGAAGCGTCAGGGCTTCGTTGAAGTCGCCCTTCGCCTCGTCCAAGGCGCGCTTGCAGTCCATCATGCCCGCGCCGGTCTTCTCGCGCAGGTCCTTGATCAGAGTCGTGGAATCGGCGATGGCCATATTAATTCGCCGCCTCGGCGGCGGGTTCTTCGGCGGCGTACACGACGTCCGCAGCCATCACGCCCGCGGCGGTCTCGGCGGCGGCGGCGGCGAGCATCTCCTGCTCGGCGGCAGCGAGGGACTCGGCGTTCTTCGCGGCCTCAAGGATGCCCTTACCTTCGAGGATGGCGTCGGCGACGAGGGCGCAGAACAGCTTGATGGAGCGCGCGGCGTCGTCATTACCCGGGATCGGATGATCGATCAGGTCCGGGTCGCAGTCGGTGTCGCAGACGGCGACGATCGGAATGCCCAGCTTGCGGGCTTCCATCACGGAGAGATCCTCTTCCACCGGGTCGACGACGAACACGATGTCGGGAAGCGTGCTCAGGCCGCGCAGGCCGGAGAGGTTGCGCTTGAGCTTCGACATCTCCTTATTGAGGCGGGAGACCTCCTTCTTGGGGAGCACGGCGAAGATGCCTTCGGTCTGCCACTTCTCGATCTCCTCGAGGCGCTTGACGGACTTGCGCAGCGTCGCGAAGTTGGTCAGCGTGCCGCCGAGCCATTTCTCGCAGACGTAGGCCTGGCCGGCGCGCTCGGCTTCGGAGCGCAGGATGTCCTGGGCCTGCTTCTTCGTGCCGACGAAGAGGAACTTCTTGTTGGCCGCGGCCTGGTCGGAGACCCATTGCGCGACCTTCTTGATCTCCTTGGCCGTCTTCTGGAGGTCGATGATGTGGATGGCGTTGCGCTCGCCGAAGATAAAGCGGGACATCTTAGGATTCCAGCGGCGGGTCTGATGACCGAAGTGCACGCCGGCTTCCAACATGGCTTTCATTGAAACGTTGATCATGAGCTGGTTTTAATCCTCCGAGGATGTCACAACGAAAAAATTCTAGCAAATCCTAGACGCTATAGCCACTCCTCAATCGCGTCTGTGCCGGGTCGCTTGCGACCCGGCCCCTAGGGCCTGACTTTTGCGGCCGGGTCGGGCAGCCCCGCGGCATAGGCCCGCCACTGCGGCTCCATAGCGAGCATGCGGCTCAAGCCCGTTTCGACGTCCACGGGGGGGCAACCCGGAAGGACACGGCGGACTTTATCCGTCATGAGGCTGCTTTGCTTCGGGCGCGGGGTGGGAGACCTGAACTCGGCAGCGGGCACGGTCAGGATCAAAGAGTCGTCGAGACCGAACGCACGAGCCGCGCGCCGGGCGAACGCATCGCGCGATATCTCCTCCGCTCCAACCGTGTGGAAGATCCCTCCGGCGCCGGCTGCAACGAGGCCCGCGGTGATCTCGGCCAGGTTCTCGACATAGGTCGGATTGTAGCGCACGTCGGCGACGCGCATCGGCTTGCCCTCGGACAGGTTCGCCCGGACCTGAAGGACGAAATTCTTGGGCTCCCACTGCCAGCCGTACGCGCCGGAGGTCCTGAGCACGAGATTTCGAGGGTCCGCGGAGAGGACCCCGCGCTCCGCTTCCGCCTTCTGCCGGCCATACTCGTTGATGGGACACGGAGCGTCTTCCTCTGTATAGGAACCTTTGACGCCGTCAAACACGTAGTCGGACGAGTAAAAAATCATACGGGCGCCGATCTCCCGGCAGGCCCGGGCCACATTAAGGGTTCCGTCCACGTTCACCCGGCGAGTCTCCTCCGGGTGCAGTTCGCAATAGTCCACGAAGGGGTTGGCGGCGGGAACGGCGACCACGTCCGGCCGATGGGCCGACAACAGGGCCCGGACCTGTCCCTCATCCTGCATATCCAGCTGTAAAAAGCCCCCGGAGGCATGGCAATGGTAGGTGGCGGCCGAGACCTGGGCTCCCTGGGCGGTCCACGCCCGAAGCAAAGCGTTACCCACCAACCCGGTGCCCCCGATGACCATAACCTTGCTGTCCATGCCGAAAGTGTATCAAATCCGCGTATAACGCGTCTTTAGCCGCTTTAGGGCCCTCCTCGAGGGGCCGTTAGGCCCAGGCGCTCGACCTCGCTTAGGTCTATACTTAAGCATCGACAAAAAAGCCCTTCGCCGGACCGGGTCACTGACCGCCCTGGCGCTCCTTTGCTCGGCTATGCCCGCCGGGGCCCAGGACCCCCACTCCCGGCATCCGGCGGCCATGGGCGAAGCCCACCTCGCGATCGCC
>CAZIBN010000053.1:0-26092 GCA_964537395.1 uncultured Elusimicrobia bacterium | reverse complement strand
GAGGCGTTGACCAGGACGACGGGGCGTTCGCTCGCCGCCGAGATCGCGGCGACGACGTCGCGCGTCGAGTCGATGCGGCTCTTGATCAGGGCGAGCTTGCGCTCCGGGGTCCAGCGCGCGCCGGCCACGCTCTCGCCGGCGAGGTTGACGACGGCGTCGGCGCCGTTGACGGCCATGATCCAGGGGCCGGGGTCGCGCGCGTTCCAGAGCCGCGCGTCCACCTTCGCGTCCCACCGCAGCTGGGCGGCGTGCAGGTTGCGCGTGAGCAGGATGACCTTATCGCCGCGCTCGAGCAGCGCTTCGATGAGAGCGCTTCCGATGAAGCCCGTGCCGCCCGCCAAAACCACTTTCATGCCCGTATTATGGAATTTTTCCGGGCCCGGAAACGGAGACAAGCACCGAGGAGGTCTCGATCGGCTGAGGCGCGCGCCAGTTGAGGAAGCGGAAGCCGACGCATGACTTCCCGTCGCTCTCGGCGAGCCACAGCATGCGTCCGTCGCCGCGCGCGATCGCGTCGAGCGTCCGGCGCACGCTCGCGCCCGCGTGGGTGATGACCTGGACGCGCAGGAAGCGGGCGTCCTCCCGGTCCCCGGTCAGGGAGGCGAGCCCGGCGTTGCCGAGGGCGGGCCAGCCGGAGGCGCGCAGGACCATCAGAGCCGCGACGCGTGCCGAGAGGACGGGGAGGTTGGCCTCATGCGCCGGCCTCTCGAGGGCGGACGCGCAGGCATCTTTCGGTCGGCGCACGACGAGGACGCCCTCGCGCATCTCCGCCGTGTAGCCGGGATGCGCGGCGAGGATGCGGTCGAGGATCGCGCCGACGGTGAGGCCGGCGATCGGTCCGGCGGGCGCCTCGAGGTTCTCGTCCTTGGCCGCGATGACGCCGCAGGGCAGGCGCGCCATCCGGCACAGATCGCCGAGGTCCGTCTCTCCGGCGACGCGCGTGTCGTAGATCGGCCAGGCGCGGACCTTGGTCAGCGGAGAGAACGAGGGCGCGGCGAAGGCCGGAGCGCACAGCGCGAGTGCGGCGAGAAGGCTCACCCTCTTCACGATCAGGAGGCGGAGTCTTTCCGGAAGACGAGCTCAGGAAGAGGGGATTCCGCGCGGGCCTCGGCGCGAACGGCTTTTTTCGCCGGGGCCGGCGGCGTCAGCTCGAACCACGTCCACGTCATCCGGGAGAGCCAATGTCCGCCGCAGGCACCGCAGCGGGCGAACAGCGGCTGAAGGCGGTCCAGGCTGCCGGATTCGAGAGGGATGGTACACTGCGGGCAGAGCATGGGGGAGAGGTCTTCTCGCGCGATGGCGCGCCAGGTGCTTTCGGACGTGCCATAGGCGGCCAGCCAACGCAGCAGCTCGCGCGAATCGCACCAGGAGCCCTCGCATTTCGGGCACTCGTCGCCGGAGACCGGCCGGGAGGACTTCGGCGTGGTGAGCGCACCGCCGCACTCGGGGCAGTAGCGCTTTCCCGGGCGGCGCGCATAAGCGCGCCAGACTTTCGTGACGGCGCTAGTGGCGAGATCGAGGCCGCGGGACAGCTGGGCTCCGAAGAAGTACATCAGGACGGGGACCGAGGTCAGCGCGTAGGCCGTCTTGTGATAGCCGGAGACCCAGATCAGGCCCACGGAGAACAGGACGACGATGATGCCGCACAGGAGCATGCGCTGCTCCAGGCCGTCTTTGCCGCAGGCTCCGCCGGGGCAACTCATATAGCCGAAGTATAGCCCCGGGAGGGCTGAATGACAAGTATCAGCGACGGTCTTTATTTTTCCTTGTACCTGCGGCCAGCAAGGACTCGCTCCTCGACTGTTAAATATAACGGGTCGAATTCGGCGACCGGCTCGCCGGTCGATGCGAAATTTTTCTTGAGGCGCCTGGCGTAAATCCGCGTGGCGACGAAAGACCATATCGCGGTCTTCTTGCCGCGCGAGGCCAGAGTCTCGAGGCTCATCTCTTCGGGATCTCCTCTGTAGACCGTGTGGATGACGCCGTCCGCGATCGCCCACGCGGCCTCCGGCGAGGCCGGATCGAGGCCGTTGGTCCGGAGGAACGCTTCCGCGGCGGGCGTGAGCTTGCCGCGAACGGGGGGAGCGCCCCATGACGCGGCCCAGGCTTTGTTGCTGAGCCTGCCCGCGGCCCTGAGCGTCTTCAGATCCTGGCCCTCGGTACTCCAGTCGATGGCGCGAATGTCGAGATCCTTCGGACGGTCGGTGAACTTGAGCGCCTTTCCGGCGGCGACGAAAGCCGCGGCCTCGCGCATATAGCCGCGTGCGGCCAGGTAGCGCTCGGCATCGGCCGGCTTCGACGCGGCGAGCTCCGCGTATTTTTCGCGCTCCTCAGGGGTCGGAAGGTCGCTCGGGGAGAGGGTTGCGGCGTTCACGGCGGCGGCGAGCGCGAGCCAGGAGAGCAGCGAGACTATCGAGATTTTCATGCCGAAGTCTAACAATTGTGGGAACAATTCGTAGGGGTCAATCGTATAAAGGGATGGCAATCTTGCGCCGTCCTCTGTTTTGGGCCGTTATCGCCGGCGCATTAGTCGCTTATAGCGCGCGGCGGGCCGGAGCGCTGGCGCCCCCGCGCGACGACGGCTGGCGGGAGGCCTCCTTCGCGGGGCCGGTACGCGTCGCGGGCGTGCTCGACGCGCCGGTGCGCCAGACTCGGCGGGGCTGGCGCACGCGTCTGGCCTTCGCCTCCCCCACGGGGGTCCAGCGCGCGCTGGTGTGGCTGCCGCGCGGGCGCGGGGTCGGGGATCTGGAGAAAGGGCGCGCGGCGGTCATAGACGGGAAGCTGAGGCCGCCGCGGCGGCCGCGCGACCCCGGCGATTTCGACGAGGCGGGAGCGCTCGAGGCAGCCGGCTGCGCGTGGGTGCTTCACGCGCGCGAGGTCGCGGTCTCCTCCGCCGCGGCGCCGGCGCGCTTCCTGCCGTGGGCCTGGGCCCAGCAGGCGCGCCTGTCAGCCGAGACCGCGTTCGCGCGCCACCTGCCTCCGGAGCGGGCCGCTTTGCTCGCGGGCATCGCGCTCGGCGACGCGGGGGCTTTGTCCGACGGGCTCGCGAAGGCGGTGCGCGACGCGGGGGCCACTCACCTGCTCGTCGCGTCGGGCTCGAACATCGCCTTCGCGGCGGCGGCCGCAGCGCTCTTCGGCCTGGCGGCGGGCCTGAGGCCGGGGCCCCGCGCCGCGCTGACGCTCGCGGCCGCGGGCTTCTACACCTTGATGACCGGCGCCGATCCGCCGTGCGTGCGGGCCTGGGTGATGCTCGCGGCGGCGCTGGCGGGGCGCGCTCTCGGGCGTGAGACGACGGCGTCCGCCTCGCTGACCAGTGCTGCCGCGGTCATGCTCGCCGTCGATCCGGCTTCGGCGCTGTCGCCGAGCGCCGTCATGAGCGTCGGGGCTTGCGCGGCGATCATCTGGGCGGGGAGCGCCGCGGAGCAGGCGGCGCCCGCCGGGTGGCCGCGGCTCTTAAGGGCGGCGCTGGCGCTGCTTCTGATCAGCGTCGCCATCGCCGCGGCGCTGTGGCCGCTGTGGATCTCCGTGTTCGGCCGCGCCTCGCTCATCGGGCCGTTCGTGAACCTCATTTTGGTCCCGCTATCGGGGCCGCTGCTTGCGGGAGGGTTCGCGCTGTGGGCGGCCGACGCCTGGCTTCCCGCCGCGGCGCCCGCGGCGGCGAAGCTCGTCGGCGCGGGGCTGTGGGTCTTCGAGCGTACCTGCGTGCGCGCCGCCGCCCTTCCCTGGGCGGCGGTCGAGCTGAGGCCTTGGACCGGGACGGAGATCGCGGCGTGGGTCCTGCTGCTCGCCGCGCTGACTTTCTGGCCCAGAAGGCGCGTGACCGCTTCGATGGTGGCCGTCGCGCTCGTGGTGTTCACGATGGGCCGAGCCTTGGCTCCGCGTCCGCCGATCGCGGCGTTGTTCTTGACGGATGGGAGCGTCCTTCTCCGCTTCAACGGCGGGCCCGCCTGGCATCTGGGGTCCAAGCCGCCGCGCGCGAAGGCCCGGCATGCGGCGCGCGCCCTCGGCGCGGGGAGCCTCGAGCGCGTCGCCGTCGGCGGGCCGTGGCGACTGAGGCTGGGCACGGTGGAACTCGTTTTCGGAGGCGAGTATACCGGTAAACCTTCGGCCCGGAGGGCCGAAGGTCCTTTTGCTATAATCGAGGCCCCTCAGGCGTTCGAGGTGGTCATCGATGGTAACTCCTACTTTGTTCAAGACCCATTCCGGCCGGGCGTTCGGCTCGGTCCTTATTTTCCGCAACGAGGCCAAGCCGGATTCGTCGCGGACGCTGGCGCTCGTCCGCGCGCTGCTCAAGAGCCACGGCGTGCGCGCCGTGACGGCGGCGCGCGTGCCGACGGCGCGCTCCCTGCGCGACGCAGACCTCGCCATCGCGCTGGGCGGCGACGGTACCATGCTCCACGTCGCGCGCGAGGTCGCCCCGCGCGGCATCCCGCTGCTCGGCGTCAACATCGGGACCTTGGGCTTCCTCTCGGCGACCGAGGCGGGGGACCTGAAGCGCTGCCTGAACTCGGTGCTCGCGGGACGCTTCGCCGTGGAGGAGCGCTCGATGCTCTCGGCGGAGGTCCTGCGCGGCGGCCGGCGCATCTACGGCCCGGACCTGGCGCTCAACGAGGTCGTCATCCGCTGCGGCGAGCAGGCGCGCGCCATCACGCTCTCGACGCGCTCGGGCGAGCGCTTCGTGGCCGATTACTTCGGCGACGGCCTCATCGTCGCGACGCCGACGGGCTCGACGGCCTATTCGCTGGCCGCGTCCGGACCGATCATCGACCCTTCCCTCGACGTGACCTTGGTGGCGCCGATCTGCCCTCACGCCTTGACGCAACGGCCGCTGATCGTCCCCGCGCATCTGCCGCTGACGATCCGCCTCGGCAAGCGCCGCGAGGGCGAGGTGCCCCGCGTGCTCGTTTCGCTCGACGGCCGTCCCGGTTGCGACCTCAAGCTCGGCGACGAGGTGCGCGTGCGCCGCGCGGAGACGCCGCTGCGCCTGCTGCTGCCGCCGGGCCGCTCGTTCTTCGAGGTTCTGCGCCGCAAGCTGAAGTGGGGGCAACGCTAGATGCTTAGGCGCCTGAAGGTCCTTAATTTCGCGGTGGCCGAGAAGGTCGAGCTCGAGCTCGGCACGGGATTTACCGCCCTGACCGGCGAGACCGGCGCGGGCAAGTCCATCCTCCTCGAGGCCCTGGGCTTTCTGCTCGGCGCGCGGGGCTCCTCGTCCTGGCTGCGCGCGGGAGCGGAGCGCCTTGAAGTCGAGGGCGTCGTCGATATCGCCGACGTTCCTGTCGATCTTCGCCGGGAGCTCGACATCACCGGCAAAACGGTCGAGCTCCGGCGTGAGCTCGACTCCACCGGGCGCACGCGCGCCCTGATCGCGGGCCGTCCCGCTCCGGTCTCCGCCCTCGCGCGCGTCGGGGACCATTTCGCCGACTTCCACGGCCAGCACGAGAGCCGCACCTTGCTGCAGGCCTCATCCCAGCTTGAATTGCTCGACCGCTTCGGCGGCCTCGACGCCGAGCGCGAGGCGCTCGCCGCGGCGTACGCCGCGTGGTCCGGGCTCAAGGCCCGCCTCGAGGCGTCGTCCTTATCCGAGGCGGAGCGCGAGCGCCGCGCCGACATGCTTCGCTTCCAGCTCTCCGAGATCGACGACGCCAAGATCCGCAACGGCGAAGATGAGGATCTGGAGGAGCGTCTGCCTCGTCTCAAGAACGCCGAGCGCCTGCGCGCGCTCGCGGACACGGCCTACGGGCTGCTTTACGCTGAGGAGAACGCCGCGGTCGCCCGTCTTTTGAAAGCCTCTCGGGCGATCTCCGAGCTCGCCAAGCTCGATCCGGCCGCCGGAAGCCTGCACACCGAGCTTGAGAACGCGCACATCTCCACCGGCTCGGTCGCCCGCGAGCTCAGCGCCTACCGGGACTCTGTCTCGGCCGATCCGGCCGCGCTCGATGCGCTGCTCTCCCGCCAGGACGTGCTCGCGCGCCTGAAGAAGCGCCATGGCGCGACGATCTCCGACGTTCTCGCCACGCGCGAGCGCCTGGCCCTTGAGCTCGACGGGCTCGTCAACGCCGACGCGCACCTCGAGGCGACGCGTAAGGAGCTCGCGAAGGCGGAGAAGGTCCTCGCCGGGCTGTCGAACGAAGCCCATGACAAGCGCGTGAAGGCCGCCAAGAAACTCGACGCCGCTGCGCTCAAGGAGCTCAAAGTCCTGGGCCTGCCGCACGCGCGCTTTTCCTGCTCTGTCGAGATGGAAGAGGGAAGCTGGTCCAAGACGGGTGCCGATGCCGTGGAATTCCTGCTCGCGCCCAACCCCGGCGAGCCGCCCCGTCCCGTGAAGACCGCCGCCTCCGGCGGCGAGCTCTCGCGCGTGATGCTGGCGCTTAAGACCGTCTTCGCGAAGGCCGACCGCACCGCCCTCTTGGTCTTCGACGAGGTCGACGCCGGCATCGGCGGCGAGGTCGCGCATGCCGTCGGCGAGCGCCTGGCCGCGCTCGCGAAAGGCCGCCAGGTGCTGTGCATCACGCATCTTCCCCAGGTCGCCTGCTTCGCCACCGCCCATTTTCACGCCGTCAAGGACGTCGCCGCGGGACGCACGCGCCTGCGCGTCGACCGGCTCGAAGGCGACGGCCGCCTTGAGGCGGTCGCGACGATGCTCGGCGGCAAGCCGACGGGCGCTTCCCGCAAGCACGCTCAAGAATTACTGGAGACCTCCCTCTCATGACGACAAAGATCCGCACGCGCTTCGCACCGTCCCCGACGGGCTTCCTGCACATCGGCGGCGCCCGCACCACCTTGTACAACTGGCTGTTCGCGCGCCGCCACAAGGGCGATTTTATATTACGCATAGAAGATACCGACGAGGTCCGCTCGACCGACGACTCGGTGACGGCGATCCTGGACTCGGTGAAGTGGCTCGGCCTCGATTGGGATGAGGGGCCCCTCGACGGCAAGACCGACAAGGGGCCGTACTCGCCCTACTTCCAGATGCAGCGCGTCGCCATCTACCGGAAATACCTCGACCAGCTCGTGAGCGAGGGCAAGGCGTATCGCTGCTACTGCACGAAGGAGGAGCTCGACGAGTACCGGCGCGTGGCTCAGCTCGAGAAGCGCCCGCCGCGCTATCCGGGGAAGTGCCGCGCGCTCAGCGGCGCGCAGCGCAAGGATGTCGAGGCCGCGGGCAAGACGTTCTCCATCCGCTTCAAGATGCCCACCGAGGGCGCGACCATCATCGATGACCAGATCCGCGGCAAGGTCTCCTTCGAGAATAATCTGCAGCAGGACCTCGTGATCTGGAAGACGACCGACGGCCCGACCTACAACTTCTGCTGCGTCATCGACGACCATCTCATGGAGATGACCCACGTGGTGCGCGGCGACGAGCACCTGTCCAATACGCCCTCGCAGATCCAGATCTACTACGCGCTCGGCTGGACGCCGCCGCTGTTCGCGCATCTGTCCATGATCCTCGGCCCTGATGGCTCCAAGCTCTCCAAGCGCCATGGCGCCACCTCGGTGCTCGAGTACCGGGACCAGGGCTACCTGCCGCACACGATGCGCAACTACCTCGCGCTTCTCGGCTGGGCCACGACGGAGTCCCAGCAGCTTTTCACGGATGAGGATCTGATCTCCAAGTTCGACCTGGCCGGCTGCCAGAAGAGCCCCGCCACCTTCGATACCGTCAAGCTGAACTGGATGAACGGAGAGTACATCCGGCAGACGCCGGTGGCCGAGCTGGTCGTGCTTGCCAAGCCATTTCTCGAGAAGGCCGGGCTCGTCGGCCTGCCTGGGCCGGATCTTGTGCGCGTGGTCGCGCTCGAGCACGAGAAGTTCAAGCTGCTCTCCGACATCCCGACCCTGATCGAGTTCTTCTACAAGCCGGTCGCGTTCGACCCGAAGGCGTTCGACAAGGTCCTCAAGGCTCCGGGCGCCAAGCAGGTCTTGCTGGATCTCGCGGAGGTCCTCAACGGCCAGGCGCCGTTCGAGGACAAGGCCATCGAGGCGCGCATCCGGAAGTTCGTCGAGGAGAAGGGTCTCAAGAACGGCCAGGTCTTCCATCCGATCCGCGTGGCCGTCAGCGGTCGCACCGAGGGCCCGACCTTGTTCCTCATGCTCGAGATCATGGGCAAGGACATGGTCGTCTCACGCCTCAAGGACGCCGCCGGTCTCCTGCCTTAGATAAGAACGCTTGGGCCTTGCGTTGCACGGTTATTCTCATATACTATCACGTCCCAATTTTCCGGAGGCGTTATGACGAAAAAAGCAGTGAAGAAGACCGTGAGCACCGCCGCGAAGCCGAAGGCTGCTGCGGGGAATTCCGCTAAGGATTTGGCGTGGCTGACGCCGGCGAAGATCAAGTCGATCCGGGCCGAGCTTGTCGCGCTGCGCGACGACATCCTGAAGACGGTGCGCAAGCAGAGCATCGGCGACGTCGACAACGGCGATTCCGTCGACCAGGCGAGCCAGTCCATCGAAAAGGAGCTCATGTTCGAGCTCTCCGACAACGAGCGCACCACCCTCGACATGGTCGAGGCCGCCATCCGCAAGATCGACAACGGGAGCTACGGTTTGTGCGAGGCCACCCAGAAGGCGATCACCCGCGCCCGCCTTGAGGCGATCCCTTACGCGCGCTACTCCATCGCCTATCAGAACCAGCTCGAGCAGAAGGTGACGGAAGCCGCCGAGCCGGGCCTCGACTTCAGCGTCATCGGCGAAACCGAGCGCGCCGGAGAATAACCCCCCGACCTTGGCCTGAAGTTATCCCCAGTACTTCCAACGTTGGAAGTGCTGGGGATGACTTTTTCTCCCTGAAAAAACGTTAGGCCGACGCCGTCGGTAGAGCTTCCTCGCGCCAGGCGGCGAAGCCGCCGACGAGGTCCGTGACGTCCGTTCGTCCCGAGGCCCGCAGAAGGCTTGCCGCGATCGAGGAACGGTAGCCGCCCGCGCAGTAGACGGCGACGGGCCTCCCGGCCGGGACCTCGGCGATGCGCCGCGGCCACTGAGCCAACGGCAGGTGGATGCTGCCCGCGATGAAGCCGGCCGCGCGCTCGGCGTCGGTGCGCACGTCCACGACGAGCGGCGCGTCCTTGGCGGACAGGCGCTCGGCCAGCGCCCGCGCGGTGGTACGCGGCGTGCGCTCGACCAGGTCGGGGCGGGTGGCGAGCGCCAGCATGCCGTCCTTGAGAATGCCGGCGACGCGGTCGCTGCCGATCCGCGCCAGGCGCAGGACCGATTCCTTCTCCCGCCCGTCGTCGGCGATGATCACGACCGGCCGCTCGCGATCGAGCACCGAGCCCGCCCAGTTCGCGAACTTGCCGTCGAGCCCGATATTGACCGCCCCGCGCCAATGCCCGCCCGCGAAGTCGGCGGGGTCGCGCGTGTCGAGGATGAGCGCGCCCTGCGAGGCGAACTCCGCGACCGCGGCGACGCCCAGCGGCTTCAGCGCGGCGAGTGAGGCGTCGAGCGTGCCGCGCTCGCGACGGTTCATCTCCGCGTCGTGCGCGAAGTAGGCGGGCGCCTCGGTCTGACCCTCGGTCACGAGCCGGATGAATTCCTCGCGTGAGCGCGCCTTGAGGGCGTAGTTGTAGAGCTTCTGCTCGCCGATCGTGGAGACGCGCTCGTCGGACATGTTCTTGCCGCACGAGGAACCGGCCCCGTGCGCGGGATAGACTAAAGTCTCATCGGGAAGCGTCAGGAGCCTGGTCTGCAGCGAATCGTAGAGCATGCCGGCCAGGTCTTCGGCCTTGAAGCCGATGGAGGCCATCAGGTCCGGGCGGCCGACGTCGCCGATGAACAAGGTGTCGCCGGTCAGCACGGCCTTGGGCTTGTTCCGGTCGGAATCGAGGTCGTAGACGGTCAGGCAGACACCTTCGGGGGTATGGCCCGGAGTCTCAAGCACGCCGATCCCAAGCGAGCCGAACTCGAGGCGGGCGCCATCCTTGAGGGGGGCGAACTTATAGTCCGCCTTGGCGCGCGCCCCGAGATGGATCTGCGCGCCGCACCGGTCGCGAAGCTCCAGGTGGCCGGCCACGAAGTCGGCGTGGAAATGGGTGAGGATGACATGCTTGATGGTCAGGCCCAGGCGGGCGGCCTCCTCGACATAGCCGTCCACATCGCGCTGCGGGTCAACGATCACCGCGGTCCCCGTTTTTTCATCCCCAAGGAGATAGGAGCCGTGAGCCAGGCATGCGAGGTAAAAAGGTCGAATCAGCATAGGGTCATTTTAGCCATTAACCGCCTTGAAAATGTAACACAGGGAGGCTATCCTGACATCGAGTGAAGTATTGGGTCTATAAGGAGTCGCGTATCCTCGGTCCCTTCGATAAGGAGGCCGTGTCGGGCCTTCCGGGGCTCGATGCGGGAACCCTTGTGTGCGCCGGCGACCCTGCCGGAGGTTCGTGGATCCCGGCCGGAGAGCTCGACGGCCTGACCCGGATCTCCTCCGGCGGGCTCCTCGAGGAATTCCCATCCAGCAGCGGGCTTCTCGATCAGCTTCAGATCGACGCCTCCGGCCTCGTCGGCGACGGTGAATTCCCGGACTCGTTCGCCGAGGAGCTGTTCAAGGACGCATCTTTCAAGAAGGACTTCAAAGACATCCTCTCCGATCGTATTTCGGCGGATGAGGCCGGCGCTCGTCGCGCGCGCGATAAGATCTCAGAGCTGACCGCTCAGCTTGAGGCCATGTACCGCCATATCTCGGAGCTGGAGGCCGGGCAGACGGACCTGTCGCGCCGTTTGGCTGAAAAGGATCAAGAGCTCGGCACGCGACGTACCGCCGAAGCGGCCTCATTTTTGGCGAAAGCCCCCGTTCCGGACGCCGGGGCGAAAACGTTCCTGTCGCCGGCGCCGCCGCCGATCCCCGGAGGACCTCCCCCGGTCGCCGCCGTGCCCGAGGCGTCGCTTGCCCCGGTCGAGTGGCCGGTGGCGCCTGCCCAAGGCGCCGCGATCTTCCCGTCGTTCGCCGGAGGCGCGCCGGTCCCGCCTTCGGCGCAAGTCCCGCCCGTACCGGCGGCGCCAGCCGCGCCGGAGCTTCCCGCCATGCCGTCTTTCGTCTCCGCCCCGGCCGCGAGGGCGCTGTCGTTCGGTAAGCCCAAATCCTTCAAGATCGTTCCGACGGTCAAGTCGTTCAAGGTCCTGGGCGCCAATGATGCCGCGCCGACCGCTTCCCAGAATCCGGTTCCCGAGTTCAAGATCGAGCCGATCATCGAAGCGCCGGCGGAGCCGTTGGCCATCCAGGCTTCCTTCCCGATCCCCGCGCCCGCGCCGGTCGTCATCGCGCCCATCTCGCCTCCACCCGCCGTGTTCGCGCCGCCGATCCCTGCTCCGCTCCCGACGCCGGAGCCTGCGCCGGTCACGAACCCGTTCGCCGTGCCCGTGCGTCTTGAGCCCGCGGCCATGGCGCCCGCAGTTCCGACGCCGGTGGCTCCGCCCCCGAACACGCTCAGCCACTCCCAGCCTGTTCCCGACCTTGCCTCCGACGCGGCCTCGCAGATGCCGCCCCCGGCGACGATGGCCCGCTCGGCCGGCGCCGCCGCGGATCCGGCTGAGGATGCCGCCTCCGCTCGCTTCGCCAAGCCCGAGCCTGCGCCTGCGACGGGCGAGATCAAGAAGCCGGGGCGCAACAACAAGGCTTTCCTGATCGCCGGCGGCGTGCTCGTGACCTTGCTGATGATCGTGGGCGTGATCATCATGCGTCAGCCGAAGGACGACCTGAAGCAGATGGCGACGCTTGACGACGGAAAGGCTCCGATGGGTGTTTCCGCCGATGACGGCGCTACAGCACCCCCGCCGATCGTCAAGCCGAAGATCGCGGAAGAGCCCGTGGCTCCCGCGCCGCCGCCCGGGCCTTCGCCCGAGCACGTCGCCGCGATCGAGGCGGTCAAGGACTTCCCTCTCGACGGAGGCCGCGGCACGGTCGGCCGTTGGCTTCAGTATTCCTATACCGCCAGCCCCGGCGCCGGTGCCGAGGAGTGGAATGCGAGCACCACGGGCGACAACGCCGTGCTCGTCGAGTATCGCATGGTCCCGGGGGCCTCCGGAGGCAGGGGCGCTTTGTACCTGTTCGAGGTCGATCCCAACGGCCTCGTCATGGGCAAGAACATCGAGGCGCGTCAGATGCTCGCCGGCGGCCCTCCGCCCGAAGAGCCCAAGGCCAAGAAGAAGCCTGCCAAGAAAGCCTCGTCCAAGCGCCGCGCTGCCCCGGAGGAACCGAAGGAGGTTCCGCTTTTGCCCCTGCCCGACTCCGGCGAGCTGCGCCCGCCCGCCGAGGACGACGGCACCTTCGGCTCGGACACCATCAATTCGGGCATCTAAACTCTGGCCGGCCGCAAGCGGCCGGCACAAACGCCGCTGGGGAAGGCCTTATAGCGTTTAGTGTTCACTTCTTATTAATATGCCGATGCTTGGGGATGGCCTTGACAAAGAACGACGCGGACCGTAACCTATAGGGAATGGCAGCCACTCAGCATGTTATCTCTCTCGGCTTGTCCCGGCGTCTCGCCGATTTCCTAGTCGAAGAGAACCTGATCAGCGCCGAGAAGCTTAAGGAGGCGCTCGAGGCCCAGAAGAAGGGGGGCGAGAAGCTCGGCTCCCTTCTGATCGAGAAAGGCTTCATCGAGGAGGAAAAGCTCCTCCTGTTCCTGGCCGAGAAGACCGGCATCTCCTATGTGTCTCTCGCCGATATCGGGGAGATCTCCGAAGAGGCCATCGCGGCGGTCCCGGAGTCGATCGCGCGGCAGAAGATGCTGATGCCGTTCAACAAGACGAAGGACCGGCTTACGGTCGCCATCGCCGATCCTCTCGACGTGATGATCCTCGACGACCTCAAGATGCAGACCGGCTGCGACGTCGTGGCCTGCCTCGCCTCCGAGGCGGAGATCTCGGCCGCGCACGAGAAGTACTACAAGCAGGAGACCTCCCAGGAGGCTCTCGAGGACATCGTCAAGCAGCAGTCGGACAACGAGGCCGCGGCCGACAGCCTCGAGCACGTCGAGGAGAAGATCGAGACGCCCGAGATGGGCCTCGAGCGGGACGCCGAGGATGCCCCCGTCATCAAGATGGTCAACCTGATCATCGCCGGAGCGGTGAAGGCCAAGGCCTCGGACATCCACATCGAGGCCTACGCCAAGGAGCTGCGCATCCGCTACCGCATCGACGGCGTCCTGCACGAGCAGCCCTCGCCGCCGAAGAAGTTCCACAGCGCGATCTGCGCGCGCGTCAAGATCATGTCGAACCTCAACATCGCCGAGCGGCGCGTGCCCCAGGACGGGCGCATGCGCGTCAAGATCGACGGCAAGGAGGTCGACATGCGCGTGTCGGTCCTGCCCTGCGCGCCCGGCGAGAAGATCGTCACCCGCATCCTCGATTCGTCGGGGCTGAAGGTCAACATGACCCAGCTCGGCTTCGAGCCGGAGGCGATGGCCGTCTTTAAGAAGGCCATGGAAGCACCCTACGGCGTCGCGCTCGTGACCGGCCCGACCGGCTCGGGCAAGTCCACCACGCTCTACTCCGCTCTGGCGAACCTCAACACGCCGGACTGCAACATCATGACGGCCGAGGACCCCGTCGAGTATCAGCTCGCGGGTATCAATCAAGTCCAGATCAACAACCAGGTCGGCCTGACCTTCCCCGCGGCCCTGCGCTCCTTCCTGCGCCAGGACCCCGACGTCATCATGGTCGGCGAGATCCGCGACCAGGAGACGGCGACGATCGCCATCAACGCCGCGCTGACGGGCCATCTGGTTTTTTCGACTTTGCACACCAACGACACCTCGCAGACGATCACGCGCCTGGGCATGATGGGTGTCGAGCCCTTCCTCGTCAGCTCCGCGATGCTGATGATCGAGGCCCAGCGCCTGCTGCGCGGCATCTGCCCGAAGTGCAAGGAGCCCTACGAGGTGGAGAAGGACTGGCTCCTGAAGCTCGGCGTGCCCGAGGTCCAGCTCCAGGCGGCCATCGGCGAGAAGAACAAGATCACCCTCTACAAGGGCAAAGGCTGCGAGAACTGCGCGACCACCGGCTATCGCGGCCGCCAGGGCCTCTACGAGGTCATGGAGGTCACCGATGCGATCCGCCAGCTCATCCTGGACCGCGCGTCGGCCAAGCAGATCAAGACGCAGTCGATGAAGCAAGGCATGCTGACCCTGCGCATGTGCGCGGTTCGCAAGCTGCTCGCCGGCGTGACGACCGCCGAGGAAATGATGCGCGTGACGACGTCAGACGGCGATACCTAATCTTAAGGAGTCCAGCATGGTCTCGATGGGTGAGTTGTTTTTGCTGATGCACGAGCGCGGAGCGTCCGACCTTCATCTTACGGTGGGGGCGCCTCCGACCTTGCGCATCGACGGCGCGCTGCTGCCGACGCCGTTCGAGAAGCTCAACAGCGAGATGGCGCAGACCCTGATCTATTCCCTGCTCAATGATCAGCAGCGCCAGCGCTACGAGGCGTCCAACGAGCTCGACCTGGCCTTCAACCTGCGCGGCATCGGCCGTGTGCGCATGAACGTGTACCGCCAGACCGGCTCGGTCGGCGCCGCGATCCGCGCGATCCCGAACTCCTTTAAGACCTTCGATGAGATCGGGATGCCTCCGGCGATCCATGAGATCATGAAGGTGCCCAAGGGCCTCATCCTCGTCACCGGGCAGACGGGCTCGGGCAAGTCGACGACCCTGGCGAGCATGATCGACTTCATCAATGAGAACCGCGCCGCCCATATCGTGACGATCGAGGACCCCATCGAGTTCGTGCACTCGCACAAGAAGTCGGTCATCAACCAGCGTGAGGTCGGCTCGGACACGGTGACCTTCGGCGCTGCTCTGCGGCACATCCTGCGCCAGGACCCGGACGTGATCCTCATCGGAGAGCTGCGCGACCTCGAGACGATCCAGGCCGCGCTCAATATCGCCGAGACCGGACACATGGTCCTGGCGACCCTTCACACGACCGACTGCGCGGGGACGATCAACCGCATCATCGACGTGTTCCCTCAGCATCAGCTCGAGCAGGTGCGCGTCCAGCTGTCCTTCGTCCTGCAGGCCGTCCTGTGCCAGCAGCTGCTGAGCCACTCGACGGGGACCGGCCGAGTCCTGGCGTGCGAGACCCTCATCGTCAACTCCGCCATCCGCAACCTGATCCGCGACCAGAAAGTCGAGCAGATCCAGGTCGCCATCCAGACCGGCGGCAAGATCGGCATGCAGACGATGAACCAGTCCCTCGCCGATCTCTATTTCCGGCAAAAGATAACCTTCCAGGAGGCCATGGCCCACTCCATGGACCCCGAGGACCTTCGACGCTTGATGCAGCGACACATGACGCCCGCACAATCGTAGAATAGAGAGAACCTATGCCCTCATACAGCTATAAAGCCAAGACCGCGGCCGGCCTCGTGATGGAGGGGATCATCGACGCCGACGAGCAGCGCGCCGCCGTCGAGAAGCTTCGCGGGCAGAAGATGGTCGTCCTCGAGATCACTGAGAAGGCCGTGCCGCTGCTGGAGAAGATCAAGGCCGCGGTCGGCTGGAAGAAGGGCAAGCCGGACATCCCCTCAAGAGACCTATCGCTGTTCTCCCGCCAGCTCTCGACCCTGGTCGGCGCGGGCGTGCCGATCGTGCAGAGCCTTGGTATTTTAGAGAGCCAGTCCGAGAACCCCGACTTCAAGGAGGTCCTCGGCGCGGTCAAGACCGACATCGAGGCCGGCCTGTCCATTTCCGACGCGCTGAAGAAGCATCCGAACGCCTTCCCGGACCTGTATTGCTCGATGGTCAAGGCCGGCGAACTCGGCGGCATCCTCGACACCATCCTCGAGCGTCTGACCGCCTACCTCGAGAGCTCTGAGGAGCTGAAGGCCAAGGTGAAGGGCGCGATGATGTATCCCGCGATCGTGCTCTCGATCTGCTCGATTGTCACGGTTTTCCTGCTGATGTTCGTGATTCCGACCTTCAAGAACATTTTTGCCGGCTTCGGTCGTGCTTTGCCCTTGCCCACGCAGATCCTGATCGACCTCTCCGACGCGATGAAGGTGAGGTGGTACTTGGTCGTCGCGCTCCCAATCGTCGCCTGGCAGGCCTTTAAGCGGTTCTACGCGACGCCTTACGGCCAAAAGTGGGTCGATGGCTACTCCCTTAAGGCGCCGGTTTTCGGGCCAATCTTAAAGAAGGTTGCCGTTGCGCGCTTCACGCGCACGCTCGGGACCTTGATCAAGTCGGGCGTGCCGATCATGCAGGCGCTCGAGACCGTTTCTCAGACGGCCGGCAACGTCGTCATCGCCGAGGCCGTTAACATGACGCGTGAGTCTATCCGCGAAGGCGGCCACTTGTCGGATCCGCTCAAGAAATCAGGTATCTTCCCGAACATGGTCACCTCGATGATCTCCGTCGGCGAGGAAACCGGCGCGCTCGACATCATGCTCTCGAAGATCGCGGACTTCTACGACTCGGAGGTCGACACCGCGGTCAAAGGTCTGACCTCGCTCATCGAGCCCATCGTCATCGTTGTTATGGGTATTGTCATCGGCACTATTGTCATCGCGATGTTTATGCCTATGTTCGAGATCGGCGGCATGGCAGAATAGCTCGCAACGGAAACGGCGCGAGCAGAGCTTGAGACGGGCCGGCGGGGCGATCATGCCCGATGGGGACGTTCGGATTGACCTCACTCCGGGGTCCGTCCGCGACATATGAAGAACCCTTGTCGCGGCGGACCCCAGGCCCCATCGGGCATGATCGCCCCGCCGGCCCTTATCAATCAAGCGATCGCCTATCAGTTCCTCGCCGTTTCGCGCGCACAAAGAAGCCCATCGCCGCAGGCGATAACCCCGTTCGCCGTGCGCCCGCATCATCGGGAAATCGGGGCGGGGAGATGACCTCCGAAGGCGGCCTGGGGTTCGCCGCGACAAGGGGGCGTTGAAGTCGCGGACAACCCCGGAGGTCGGGTCAATCCCGACCGTCCCCGAGGAGGTCATCTCCCCGACCCGGCCAACATCGACGTTGCGGGCTAGTCTTCGAACAGGTGCTTGTCGCGGAGGAGCCGGTGGTAGGCGACGCCGAAGCGGTGGGCTTCGTCGCGGAGCTGCTGGAGAAGGCGCAGCGCGGGGTCGTCGAGCCTTAAGATGATCGAGTCGGGCCGACCGGGGAGGAACACCTCCTCGATGCGCTTGGCGAGGGAAGCCATCGGTATCTTGACCTCGAGGTCCTTGAGGGCCTCCTGCGCGGCGCTCAGCTGGCCTTTGCCGCCGTCGATGAGGATCAGGTCGGGTAAAGCCGCTCGTTCGGTCTTCAGGCGCTTGTAGCGCCTGAAGACGGCCTCGCGCATGGACTTGAAGTCGTCGATGCCGGCGACGTCGCGGATCTTGAACTTCCGGTAGTGGTCGCGGTTCGGCTTGCCGCCGGTGAAGCAGACCATCGACGCGACGGTCTGGTGGCCTTGGAAATGGGAGATGTCGAAGCACTCGATGTGCACCGGCGGCGTCGGCAGCATGAGGGCCTTCTGCAGATCGGTGACCATCTGGGTCCGCGCGGTGTGACCGCCCACCTGGTCGGCCTCGACGGCGCGCACCCGCACCCGTTCTCCCATCTGGGAGAGCGCCGAGACGTTGTCGCGCAATTGCATCGCGCGCTCGTAATCCATGTCCTTCGACGCGGCCTTCATCTCGCTCTCGAAATCGGCGCGCAGATCGTCGTACTTGCCCTTGAAGAAGAGCACGGCGCGCTCGGCGATGTCCCGGTAATCGGCCTTGGCTATCTTCCCCGCGCAGGGCGCCGGGCACTCCTTCGTGTGATAGTAGAGGCACGCGGTGATCTTCCGCTTGTCGAGAGGCTTGGCTTCCGAGAAGTCCCAGCGGCAAGGCCGAAGCGGGAACAGACGCTGCTTCCAAAGATAGCGGAGGAGGGCCCGGATGGGGGTCACCTTCGGGAAGGGCCCGAAATACACGCCGCCGTCCTTGGCCTTGCGCCGCGTCGTGAAGATCCGGGGGAAATCCTCGCCCATGGTGATCTTGAGATAGGGATAGGTCTTGCCGTCCTTCCACAGGACGTTGAAGAAGGGCTGGTTCTCGTTGATCAGCCGGCGCTCGAGCAGGAGCGCCTCGCGCTCGGATTCGCACAGGATGTAGTCGATGCGCCGGATCAGGGGGACGAGGCTCTGATTCTTAAGATCTTCTTTGCTGGGGTTAAAATACTGCGCGACCCGCTTGGCCAGGTCCAGGGCCTTGCCGATGTAGAGGATCTCCCCGCCGGCGTCGCACATGATGTAGACGCCCGTCTTATGGGGGAGATGGCGGCGGTCCAAGGGCTCCATCCCTACAGTATATCAATGAGGTGGAATCATCTCATGATGACGACAGCGATCTTTTTTATGACCTCGGTCATGCTCGCCGCCGGGCCTCTGTTCGCGGCCGCGCCTCAGGCGCCCGCCGCGAGGGTCCTTTTTGCCTCGGGCGACGTCACGATCGAATCCAAGGCCGGCGGCCGCCTCGCGAAGAGCGGGGCCGTTCTCGCCGAGGGGGATTCCGTGGCCACCGCCGAGGGGGCGACCGCCGTCATCGAGCTGCCCGACGGCTCGCGGCTCAAGCTTCGCGAGTCGAGCCGGCTCGCCTTGACCTTGCCTGGCCCCAAGTCCGCCGTGACCGAGGCCTTTCTTTCCTTCGGCTCGGTGTTCGCGAAGGTGACGAAGCGCCTCGCCGGGCAGCAGTTCCACGTGCGCACGCCGTCCGCCGTGGCCGCCGTGCGCGGCACCGAGTTCTTCACCGCCTTCGGGCGTCCCTCGGGCAAGAACCGTGACCTGTGGGTGTGCGTCAACGAAGGCGCCGTGGATCTCTCGACGACGAAGTCCGACAAAAGCCTGCTCGTGCCCGCGGGCAAGGGCGTGCTGATCAAGGCCGGCCTCGACCTCACCAAGCCTCAGGCCTACGATTGGACCAAGGGCCTCAACTGGAACATGGACGCCGAGAAGGGCGCGCTCGAGGACAAGACCAACCTCGACGGCGCATACTCGGATCTTCTTGATCAGGATTATCGTTAAGCTCCTTCTTCTCGCGCTGCTCGCGCCGGCCGCCTTCGGGGCGCCCGCGCCGTCGGTTCCCCGTGGGCGCACCGCCGAATACGAGGCCTCGGCGCGTCTCAGCGGCCGGGCCGGACGCTTCGAGCCCCTCGCGGACCTGAGCGGGCGCTGGCAGTTCGAGGGTCAGCGGCCGTATCGCGCGCTGATGCTGGGCTCCTACGCTCGTGTGCACCGGAACCTCAAGCTCGGCGCGTTCTATCGGCTTCAAAACGGAGCCCGCCATGACGACGACTGGGTCAAGGACGGCGTCAATTGGGCCTGGCGTCCGACGACGAACCGGCCGGAGAGCGTCCTGGTCCTCGACGCGACGCCGCGCGCGAGCCTGGGGGGCAACTTCACCGGCGCGCTGAAGGTCCGCTGGGAAAGCAACTTCTTCAACGGCCAAAGCACCCTCAAGCTCGAGCCCGAGCTCGCCTGGTTCTGGCTCGACGGCCTGGCTCCGAGGGCGACGGTCTTCATCAGGCACAGCACGTATATCCCGCTCAACTTCGGTACGCGGGCCTGGTACGAGCGCTGGTGGTACGCCGCGGGCCTCTGGCATCCCTCGACTTCTCTGTCCGTCGGCCCCAGCGTCGCGCTGCGCGACACGGTCTGGACCGGGTCCTCGGCCTACCGCGCCGCCTCGAGGGGAGGTACCTACCGCGTCGTCTACCGCTCCATCGTCTGGGGCTTCGTCTTGCTGGCCCGATTCTGAACGCCCGACGCAGCCTCATTGACGGCGTAGGCCCTAAAAAGCCATAATCTCAAAACTATGGCAAAGATGAAGCAGATGCGTCACAAGTCGGGACTCAAGGCTCACCGTCAGTCTCTGAAGCACGCGATCCACAACGCGGGCATCAAGAAGAACGTCCGCCTCGCCGTCCGCGCCGTCATGGACGCCGCGAAGAGCAAGGACGTCAAAGGTCTGGGCGCTCTGACCGGACAGGCCGCCTCCGCGCTCGATAAGGCCGCGAAGAACGGAACGATCCACTGGAAGGCCGCCGCGCGCAAGAAGTCGCGTCTGGCCGCCCAGGTCAACAAGCTGACCGCCGCCGCGAAGTAAGACTTTTCCCGGCACGAAAACAAAGCGCCCGTCCCGAAAGGGGCGGGCGCTTCGCTGTCAGCGGATGATCATGATCTTGCCCTGGCGCTTGGGCTTGCCGGGCTGGGACAGGCTGAAGAGATAGACGCCGCTGGCCAGCGCGGAGCCCTGATCGTTGGCGACCGGCATCCAGATCAGCTTGTCGGTGGAGTCGTTCTTCTCGAGCGACTTCACCAATCTCCCGGAGAGGGCGAAGACCTTGATCGAGACCAAGGGCGGCAGATCGGTGAAGGTGATCCGGTCATGGCCCTTCGAAGGCATGTAGGGCGTGGGGTAGGCGTGCGCCGCGTCGAGGTTTAGCCTCGCCGCCTTGACCGAGGAGAGCGTGCCCGGGAGCATCGTCAAAGTTCCGCCCGTCATGACCGTGCCGTAGCCGCCGATCGCCGAGTAGTTGACGAGGGCTCCACCCGTCGAGCGCACTCCTCCCGAACTGACCGCCGACACGGGGATGTTGAAGGTGCCCCCGGAGATCGCGGAGGCCAGGCGCGGGATGCTCAGAGCTAGCAGGGTCAGGGTCGCCGCGCCGGCGCTCAGGATAAACCTCGAGTAGTCGTGTTTCATGGTCAGTTCCCGAAGCCCGAGCACAGACATCGGTTGCTTGTTGCGGCGGCGGCGGTCGCGCAGGTCGAAATGGTTCCTGCGTTGTCCCAGGCGGCCAGACAGAATCCGTTCGCCCCGCATTGCGTGTTGCAGGTGACTGTTATCGCGGCGAGGGCGGAGAACAGCTTCACGCTCCCGGCGCTTCCGGCGACGGCTGTAAGGCGGACATTCCCGCCCGCGACCTCGAGACGGTCCGCCGGAGTCGAGCCGCCGGTCCCGACGCCGACGTTTCCAATCGTCGTCATCGCGGTCGCGGCATTGCCGTCGACGGTGATCGTGCCCGAGCTCATGTGCAGCCTCGACGCGGGCAGGGCGGTCCCGACGCCGACGTTGCCCAGATGGTTGATGCGCATCGCGTCGATCATTGAGCCGCCATCACGGGTTTGGAAGTCCATCACGCTTTGAAGGGCCGCAGCCGAAGTCCAGCGCGAATAGATCCGACCGGAGGGATTTAATTGAGCGCCACTGGGACTCTGAAGGGCGAAGGTCATGTCCACGGCGAAGCCGTCACCTACCACTCCGGAGGTATTGTGCTCGATGGTCAGCGCGGTTGTCGCAGTGGCGGTAGCTCCGTCCTTAGGGGCAATAAAGGCTGCCCCGGTCGTCATGAGCGAGGTGGCGGTGTTGCCGTCGACGATGATGGTGCCGGAGCTTATGTGGAGCTTCGACGCCGGGAGCGTGGTGCCCACGCCGACATTGCCGACCGTGGTGAGGGCGGTCGCGGTGTTGCCGTCGATGGTCAGCGTCCCGCTGCTCATGTGGATCTTGGACGCCGGCAACGCGGTGCCCACGCCGACATTGCCGACCGTGGTGAGGGCGGTCGCGGTGTTGCCGTCGATGGTCAGCGTCCCGCTGCTCATGTGGATCTTGGACGCCGGTAACTCGGTGCCCACTCCGACGTTGCCGACCGTGGTGAGGGCGGTCGCGGTGTTGCCGTCGATGGTGAGCGTGCCGGAACTCAGGTGGAGCTTGGAGGCGGGCAAGTCGGTCCCGAATCCGTGCTTCGTCGTGCCGATGCCGTAAGAGTTGCAGTCGGAGCATCCGACAAGGGACTGGTAGCCGAAGGCCGAGGAGCCGGTCAACTGGGTCGTCCCCGATTGGCCCGACCGATAGCCGACGAAGGTGTTGCCCGAGCCCGTCGTCGTGCCGTTGGCGGGGGTGGCTGTGAGGGCCGCTTGCTCGCCTATAAACACATTTTCATCTCCGGTGGTCAGCGCGAACGCCGCGGCTTCGCCGATCGCGACGTTGCTGTCGGCCCCCGAGGCGATGTTCATGGCGCGGGAGCCGATTATGGTGTTATCGCTGTCAGTCACGGCGCGGCCCGCGACATTCCCGAGGAATGTATTCCTCGATCCGGAAATATTAGTCAATCCAGCTTCTTTACCGAGAAAGGTATTTTGCGCTCCCGCCACGTTCGCCATCCCCGCCCCCTGGCCTGCGAACACATTATCCACCCCGGTGTTCACGTTGCCGGCATTTTCACCGAGGCTCATTGAATCGATGGCATCGTCGAAGTTGATGTGACCTGTAACGCGGATATTCGCGCCCGTCCCGTCCACCGTCAGCGTCCCAGTGCTCAGGTGAAGCTTTGACGCGGGGAGCGCCGTCCCGATGCCGACCCGGCCGACGGTCGTCAGCGCGTTCGTCGCGTTGCCGTCGATGGTCAGGACGCCGCTGCTAAGGTGGAGCTTGGTGCCTGGAATCGAGAATGCCACGCCTACGCCGAGGCTCCCCTGCACATTGACGTTGCCGGTCGTCGTGATGCTTGAGGACTGGACATAGACGATCGTCGCCGTGGCCGCGTTGAGGCCGTAGGTCGCGGTGTAATCGGGAGCTGTGACCTTGCCTGCCGTGTTGAGCGCACCCGTGGCCGTGAAGGTGGACTTCGTTGAGCCGCTGCCGAACTGGGCGCTGCCGCCGACATCGAAGGCGGTCGACGGGCTTCCCGTGCCGACGCCGACGTTGCCGGTCTGGGAGGAGATGTACAGGGCCGGCTGAGTCGCGGTGGAGTTGGCGTTGATGGCCAGGCCCGCGGTGGAGACATCGATGGTGCCTTCGACGGATTTCGCGATCAGGGCGTAGGGGACGGAGTTGAGCAGCTCGCGGGGGGCCATGATGGTGCCGTCGATCTGGACCTCGAGATAGCGCGCGCCGCCGCCGACCAAGGTCGTGACCGGAACCGGCACCACGGCGTTGAACAGCCCCAGCGTTACGCTCACGTTCTGGGCTGGGCTGGTCCAGAGCAAGGTGCCGGCCGCGACCGCGCTGTAGACGCGGAAGACCATCGACTTCGTCGCGTTCACGGGGAAGCCGCCGTCCTCGAGGCGGCCCTGGTAGCCGATGCCCTCGGGCGCACTGCCGGCGATGGCAGTGGCCTGCGGCGTGAACTGGGCGGACGCGGGCTCGGCGAGCGGGCCGAAGGCCAGGGTCAGCGTCAGGATAATCGCGATTTTTTTCATAGGTTCCCTCTAGGGTTAAGGTTCATCACGGCGTGATCCACTGGAAATCGTTGGGGTCCGTCGTGCGCGGGGCGCTGGGCCGTTCGGGGCTCGGGCGCTTGGGCTCGGGCTCGGCAGGCTTGGGCGCGCGACGGACCTTGGGCTTGACTGTGCCCTCGTAGTATCGATCGGACTTCTGCAGCACGGCGGCGCGGGGAACGCTGGTGAGGGGCTCGCCGAACTTGAGGACGAGCCCGGCGCGATGCGTCGTCGCGAAGTCGCCGGCGGCCACGAACGCGTAGTCGAAATCGATCTCGTAGCCTTTGGTTTCGTCACGGAACAGGTAGAGCCCTATGCCGAGCGTCAGCCCCGCTCCCGAGGCCGGGAGAGATCTCCCGCCTAACCTCAGAGCCAGTACGCTGTCATAGCAGGCCTCAAGACCGCCGCCGACCCGCGCCGAATCGTCGTGGCGTTTCTCGACGTCGAGGGCGAGGATCAAGGTGTGGCGGAAATCGCCGGGGTTGAATACATTCCAGGAGGCGCCGCCGCGCAGGGTTCGAGGAAGGTCCACCCTTGTGGAAATGTAGCGCAGGCCGGGGCCCAGGTTGAGGATGCTGCCGCCCAAGCTGAAGCGGGGCAGGGGCTTCCAGAGGGTTCCGAAGTCGCCGGCGTAGGTGCTCGCCGTGGTCTCATGGAGGCGCGAGCGGATATACTTGCCCGTGGCGCCGAGCGACCAGTTTTCCGTGACCGTCGTCGCGAAGGTGAATTGATAGGCCATGTCGGCGGCCGAGGTCTTGCCGGTGGGATTGTCTACGGAGCTGTACGACTCGAACGGCGAGATGAAGAGCAGGTTGGCCGCACCGGCGAAGGTGCCCCAGGCTGTGGGGTGGGCGTAGCCCAGCCATTCGTGGTTGATCCCCGCGGCGTAGACGTTGTGCTCAAGGCCGATTTCCCGGCGCCGGAGAAAAGCCAGCCCCGCGGGGTTGTAGGCCAGAGCATGGACGTCGTCGGCCACCCCCGTGAAGGCATCGGCCATGCCCGCGGGGCGGGCGCCGACGCCGATCGTGAGAAACTCCGCTCCCGACGTGCCGGGGCCGCCGTCCGCGCGGGCGGACTGTGGTAGAGCTGCCGCCAGAAGGGCGGCGAGGAGGGGGATGAAAATCGCTCTTGCGGGCACCGCCAGAAGTGTAAATGAACCGTGTTACAAAGACAAGGCGATGCTCTATAAGGAAAAGCCGCTCCGGGGCCGTTCAGAGACGGGCGGTGGGGGTGCAGAGCTCGACGACGACGCCTTCGAACTCGATCTTGGCGTCGAGCCAGGCCTTGGACTTGAGGTCGGTCTCGACCTCGAGCAGGCGGCGCAGGTCGCGGCGCAGGCGCTCCTCGGTGACGCGCTGGGCGCGCGTGAAGAAGTCGCGGTCGTAGAAAATACGGAGCTTCATCTCGATCTCGCGCTGGGCCAGGCCGGCCTTCAGCATGCGCTTGGCCTTGAGCTGCTTGAGGTAGGCGGCGCGGGCCTGGGCCAGGGAGCGGAACACGACCTCGTCGGGCTTCGCGTCGGCGAAGGTTTCTTTGAGATAGGTGAGGCAGGCCTTGAGGTCCCGGGCCGATACGAGCTTTTCAAACGCCCAGGGGTCGATCGCCTTGCCCGTGCCCATGCTGGCCGACACGGCCTCCAAGGAGATCTCCGCGGACTTGCCGGAGAACAGGACTGCCTTCTCGAGCTCGCCGCTTAAAATCCCCCAATCCGTCCCGGCCTGCTCGATCAAGGCGGCTGCCACGTCGTGGGACAGGTTCTTCCCGGCCTTCTTCGCCTCGGCCTGAAGCCGGTCGAGGGCATCCTCGTCGCTGAGCGGGGCGAAGATGCAGACCGCCCCGGCCGCGGCGGCGGCGTTGGCCAAGGCGTCCCTCTTGTCCGGCTTGTTGTCTTCCGAGAGGAGCACGAGAGTCGTCGTGCTGGAGGGGGCTTTCAGGTACTCGGCGAAGGCGGCGCGCGCTTCGGCGGGGATCTTCGGGGCGCGCACGATCACGAGACGCTTGTCCGCGAAGACGGGCAGGGTCAGAGCCTCGCTGATGATAGCGGGAAACTCTGAATTCGGATCGCCGGAGAACTCCCGAAGGTTGAAGTCGTCGGGCTTGAACAGGGCCTTGAGCTTCAGGACCGAGTCCGCTTTCGAAGCGGACTCTTCCCCGAACAGATAGTAGACCGGCCGGAACTTGCCGGCCTTCCACTCCGCGGCGAGGTCGTTCGGCCGGAGCTCCATCGTTTAGTAAGGATTCGTGATGACGGGCTTCAGCGGCTCTTCCGGCTTCGCGGCGGGCTGCGTCGAGTAGCCTTCGCCGGTGCTGCGCCTCTGCGACGTGCCGGTGACCGAGCCGAAGCCGTACACGACACGCTTGACGATGTTGCGCGCCAGGATGTCCCAGATCTGCTCGCGTGCTTGCTCTTCTGTAAGGCCGCCGCGCAGCGTTTGCACCGGGAAGGAGAGGATGCCCTCGAGGTTCTTTTCTTCCCAGAGCAGCTGGTTCGTGCTCTTGTCGAGGAACTGCACATCGACGAGAATGCGCAGCTTGAAGGCCGTCGCGGCCTGCGTCGCGTCGTATTGTACGGCGGTCAGGATATAACGCGTAACGGTGATCCAGACGACGCCCTGCGACTCGGGCTCGGGGACCAGGGGGTAGCGGCCGTCGCGCAGGAACTCATCGCGCACGCGCAATGAGAGCTTGTCCTCGAGGCCGAACTGCTGGGTCTTGTTGACGATCGGGCGCAATGCCAGGCGCTGGACGTGCTGGGGGAGGAGCTGGGGCGTGGGCTTGTAGGCAACGTCGGTGCCGCATGCGGCGGCCAGCGCGATCAGGGCGAGGGATGCGATTTTAAGCTTGTTCATTTGACCACCAAGTTTACCAGCTTTTTGGGGATGAGGATGACTTTGA
>CAZIBN010000052.1:17113-26433 GCA_964537395.1 uncultured Elusimicrobia bacterium | reverse complement strand
GGAAGGGTGACCGAGCGGTTGAAGGTAGCAGTCTCGAAAACTGCCAAGGGGGCAACTCCTTCGAGGGTTCGAATCCCTCCCCTTCCGCCATTTTAGGAGCGTTATGTCCTGGCTTCCCAAGCTAAAGAATCCGTTCAAGAAAGAAGAGCCGGCGCCCACCGAAGACGCTATCCCCGGCATGCCGCCGGGGATGCCGGCCCTCCCCCCCGCGATCGCCAACGATCCCACGATGAAGGGCATGATGGGCACCTTCTTCCGTAAGTGGAAGGACCCGGCTTTCCTCAAGCAGCTGCGCGTCCTCGCCGGCCACATGCAGAAGGATGGGGTAGATATCAAGGACATGAAGGCTGTGCAGTCCTGGCTCGAGAAGAACAAGGACCGCGTCGAGAAGGGCGACTTCGAGGCAGAGGCGCAGAAGCCCGGCGTGACCGTCGTGAACACCGAGCCCCAGATCGGCCGCAACGATCCCTGCCACTGCGGCTCCGGCAAGAAGTTTAAAAAGTGCCACGGCGCATAGCGCTATATCGGTAGGCCTGGCACCAACGCAAATACCGGTAGGCCTGACACCATGATCCATTTCGAACGGACGTTGCTCCTGGCGTGTGTCGGCGTGGCCGCTGAGGTCGTCTTCACCGCCCTGACCTCCCCCAAGCGCGACAAGCGCCTGACCGGCTATTCGTATGTCTGGATGTTCCCCATCTACGCCTTGCTCTATCCGGGCTTTCGCCTGCTGCTGCCGCTCGTCGGGGGGTGGGCGTGGCCTCTGAGAGCCGCTCTCTACGCCGTGATCATCATGGTCTGCGAGCTTTTGACCGGGCTCGCGCTGCGCGCGGCGGTCGGGGAGGCTCCGTGGGAGCCGGAGTACCGCGGGCACAGGTGGGCGGTCCTGGATCTGGTGCGGCTCGACTTCTTTCCGGCGTGGGCGGCAGGCGCGCTCGCCTTCGAGCGCGCCTACCGCCTTATTGCCGGCTAGATACTAACGATCGCCGCGTCCGCCGCGAGGCTCGCGCGGGTTGTCCCGGCGGCGCTGAGCGGAGCGCCGGTACAGCGCGGTGTTGTTCTTCATGACGGCGACCACGGCCAGGCGCGCGTCCACTCCGGAGACGCTGACCTTGTAGCTGTCGATCAGCCAGTGGTTGTTCTGGACCGCGACCATCCCGCCCGAACCGCGCAGGATCATCGAGTGCCCGTCCACGTCGCCGCTCGTCGCGACGATCTGGCCGGCGGCGTTCTTGATCGCGAAGCTGCTCGAGGAATCACCCGCGAGCTCCTCCACGGAGCCGATCACGGTTCCCGCGCAGTCGGTCACGACCGAGCCGGACGCCTTGGCGGCGACCGCGGAGCCGGACTTAATGACGATGTCCGAGCCGTTCTTCTCGATCTTCCCAATCTCGCTGCCGCCGCTTTCCACGGTGAAGTCGCTGGAGAGGACGCCGCGGCTGATGACGACGTCGTCGAGCTTCAGCACCGCGCAACCTGCCGAGTCCGTCTCCGTCGGACGGACCTCGACGGCCTTCGGCTCGGCCACGCGATGTTCGCGCATCTCCCGTCGCATCTCCCCGATGTCACTGAACTCGCGGGCGGCGACGGGAATGGTCAAAGCCATCACCGACAGTACGGCAAGTATTTTCTTCATGCGTAATCCCTCTCTCATTTTAACGACGTACGCGGTTACTAGTCCGCTGACGTGAGCATAGGCTTACAGCGTGGCACCATCAGGGGCATGAAGGCCCAGGGGGTCGGAGGCATGCGGCCCAATCGGCCGTGGGCCGAAAGTCCCGTTATGCGTCGAGGACTTGGAGCTGGATGCGCCGGTTGAGGGCCTCGGCGCGCTCTTTGATCACGTCGAGCTCGGTCTCGAGGGTCTTGTCCAGCCAGCGGCGGACGAGGGGGCGCAGGGGGCGGAGGAAAAGAGGCAGTTCGTATTCTTCGTCGTGCTCGAGCATCGTGCCGCCGTTGACGGGGCGGATCAGCATGCGGCACTCCATGCGCTTGAGCGGGCCGGTGAGCATCACGCCGTGATAGCCGCCGTCCGGAGCGAACTCGAAGCTGAAGGTCCCATGCCACGGCATCCCGAAGAAGTGGCCGCTCGCCTCGGCGGATTCGCCGGAGATCGAGATGGAGTCGACCTTGGGCTCGTAGTGCGCGATCTCGCCGAGGTCCCGAAGGTAGGTGCGCACCGACTCGTACGGCGCGCTGATCAGAATGCGGCGGGTGACGTTCACGATTTATCCTGGAGGGTGAGGAAATTGGAGCGGGCGAAGGGAATCGAACCCTCGTCTGATCCTTGGCAAGGACCCGTTCTACCATTGAACCACGCCCGCGGCTCTACGAGCATCTTAGCAAGAATTGATAGAATGGGCAAGATGAGCCTACCCGAAGCCGATCCCGAGACGTTGGCGCGTGTCCTGCAGTTCGCGATCTCCCCCGCCGTGCTCGTCTCGGCCGTGGGGCTGCTGATGATGTCCGCGACCACCCGGCTGGGGAGAGCGATCGACCGCTGCCGCTCGCTGGGGCGCGAGCTCGCGAACCCGGCCGCTCAGAATCGCGCCGCGCTCCAGGAGCAGCTCGTCATCACGCATAAGCGGGCGCACTGGCTTCAGCACTGCATCACCCTGTTCGGCACGAGCCTGTTCCTGTCGTGCCTGATGGTCTTCCTGCTCTTCTTGAAAATACTGGCGGGTTGGCCCGTCGGCACCTTGGTGGTGGCCGCGTTCGCGCTCGACGTGCTCGCGCTGATGTCCGGGGTCGCCTGCTTCCTGCGCGACCTGTCCCTGGGCCTGCTCGCGCTCGACATCGAGCTTTCCCCGCACCTGAAAGCGCCCTAAGCCGGCCGCGCCTCGCTCGAGCGCGCGAAGTTATCCCCAGCGCTTTCAACGTTGGAAACGCTGGGGATAACTTCGGGTTCACGCACCACACACGCTAAGGTTGTCGGGGGGTCGCTGAGCCTCGCCTGATAGGGGTGGGGAGATTCCCGAAGGGAGCCGGCGCGCGGTCGCCGGGCCCGCAGGGATTCTCCCCACCCGTGCCACGACGAAGCAAATGCTCGAGGCGACCACCCGACAGACGGGGCGCTAAGCGGGCTTGGGGGTTACCGGCGGCGGGAAATCCTGCTGGAGGGCGGCGGCCTCGTCGTCGACCATGCGCCGGTTCTCTTCGTCGCGGGCCTCGAGGATCTCGGGCAGCTTCTCGATAAGGACCGCGACCACCTTCGGGTCGAACTGCTTCCCGGCGCGCTCCGTGATGTACTTGACCGCGTCCTCGACGGTCCATTCGCCCTTATACACACGCTTAGACGACAGCGCGTCGAAGACGTCGGCGACGGTGACGATGCGCGCCTCGAGCGAGATCGCCTCGCCCTTCAGCTGATACGGGTAGCCGGTGCCGTCGAAGAACTCGTGATGGCCGACGGCGATCTTGGCGGCCAGGCGCAGCAGGCGGCTCTCCGCGTTGGCCAGCATCTTCGCACCGTAAACCGTGTGCTTCTTCATCTCCTCGAATTCCTCGGGCGTGAGCTTCGCCGGTTTTCGAAGGATCGAGTCGGGAATGGCGACCTTGCCGACGTCGTGCAGCGGCGCCGCGTAGCGGATGTCCTCGGCCTCGAGGAAGGAGAGGCCCATGCCCTGAGCGAGGATGCCGGAGAAGCGGCTCATGCGGCGCAGATGGCGCCCGGTGTCCGACTGGTCGCGATACTCGGCCACGAGCGCCATGCGGTAGATGGTCTCGAGGTGCGAGCGGCGAAGGTCGTCGTACAGCGTCGCGTTCTCGATGAAGGTGGCGGCCATGGTGGCGAGGATGCGCAGCAGCCCCTCGTCTTCTTCTGTAAACGAACCTTTAGCCTTGTTTAAAACTTCAAAAACCCCGAGCGCTTTCCCATCGCGGCCGCGCAGAGGCACGGCGAGCACGCTGCGGGTCTGGTAGCCGGTGATGCGGTCGAGGTCCTGCGCGAAGCGGGTGTCCTTGTAGGCGTCGCGGATGTTGACCGCCGAGCCGGTGCGCGCGACGAAGCCGGCGATGCCCTGGCCGATCGGGATGCGAAGGATCTTCTCCTCCATGCCGAGCGCGATCTTCGTCCACAGCTCGCCCTTGTAGACGTCCACGAGGAACACCGAGCAACGGTCCGCGGTGAGGATGTTGCGCACCTCTTCGGCGATGATGCCAAGCAAGGTCTCGAGGCTCGTCTCGGCGGCGACCATGCGCCCGAACCGGGCGAGGAGGGACTGGCGCTGCTCCAGCTCTTGTCTACGCCCCATGTTTGTTTTCGAGGGCCCCGGCGACGAACTCGGAGAGGTGGAGCACCTTGGCGTCAGGATAGTATTTACGAAAACCGCGGGCAAGCTGGATAAGACAGGAAGTGGAGCTCGTTAATACGACCCCGGCCTGGACCGCGGCGACATTCCCGACCTTGGTCTTCAATAATTCGTCGGACAAATCTTCGTGAACGAAGCCGAAGGCTCCGGCGCCGCCGCAGCACGCGTCCGCGCCGGACATTTCACAGTACGAGCCGCCCGCCGCCTTTTTGGCGGCAAGCCGCGGCTGATTTTTTATTCCTTGGGGATTGATCGCGCGGCAAGAATCGTGATAAGTCGTTTCCACGCCTTCGGCGACAGCCGAAGGCAATTTGTCTGCATGCTCTCCGTAAAGCTCGACCGCGTCCCGCACGCGCGCCGCGAAAGCGGTCGCGCGCACTCGCCACGAAGCGTCTTCTGCCTTCAGGAAGAGCTGAGGATACGTCTTCAGATGAGCCACGCATGAAGAGCAGTCCCCGACGATCTGTTCCGTTCCATTCTTTTCCGAATGCTCGATATTTTTCTTCGCCAGCTCACGCGCATCCTCGAGCTCCCCGTAGTTGTACGCCAGAAGCCCGCAGCAAGGGTTGCCGAGGTACGATCCACTTCCTTTCAGCTTGTCCAAAGCGGACATCGTCGCCAGGCCGACGCGCGGGAACAGATACCGGGGTCCGCAGGGAGCGAAGTAGCGATAGGCCGGAGCATCCGGATCCTGACGGTCTTTCGTCAGGTCATCCAGATTCTGCAACGGCGACTCGTTCGTGTGCTCATCCATCGAGGCGAGGACCGAGAGTCCGGCGGCGCGGAGCGCCGGCCGCCCCAACGCCGATAGGCCGCATTTTTTTAGAAAGAAACCGATTTTTAGCAGAACGGCAAAGAATCGAGGACTCGTTATCATGATCCGGCATACCGACTTCACGAGCCAATGAGTGTCGCCACGCAGCATTCGCCGCCCTTCCAAAACGATATCGGCGACCGGAACCTTCGCGTAGCACGCCGTTGTACATGCGCCGCACGCTAAACATGTCGACAACGCTTCCATCGCGGCGGACTTGTCATCCAACTTGCCTTCGATCATCAACCTCACAATCTGGTTGCGCCCGCGAGGAGACTTGGATTCATCCCCCGTAGCGACATAGGTCGGGCAGGCCTGCTCGCAGTACCCGCAGCGGGAGCACTGGCTCACCGCGTCATAGAGGGACCGCTCGCCGAGGTCGGTGATGAGACGTCCTAGAGATTCGGCCATTTCTTATTGCACCAGCGAGGGATTCAGGCGGCCTTGAGGATCGAACGCCTTGCGCACCCGCAGGGCCCACGGCGAGAGCTTCGGCGGCGCGGCCTCGGGCAAGGACGACGGGACCTCGACCGCGCGGGCGTGCAGCTTCATCGTCACCTCGAGGATCACGCCGTAGGTGCCCCACGAGCCGAGCAGAAGCCGGGAGAGATCGTAGCCTGCCACGTTCTTGACGACCTTGCCGCCGAGCTCGACGACCTCACCGTTTGAAAGAAGCACGCGCATTCCCAGGATATCCTCGCGCAGGCCGGCCCAGGGCCGTGTCGCGAGCAGGCCGCCGAGCGTACCTCCGACCTTGGGCAGGCGCACGAACACGCCCTGGGTTTCCAGCTCGCGGCGAAGGGCATGCAGGGAGACCCCGGTCTCGACGGTGAGCGTGTAGTTGCGCTTGTCGAGATCGGCGATGCGGCCGAGGCCGGCGGTCAAAAGCTCGACGGCGCCGTCGGGCGTGGCGTCCTTCCAGCGCGTGGACGCGCCGCGAACGCGGAAGGCGGAGCCGTCGGGCGCCGTGCGGACCTTGTCGACGAGGAGGTTCGCGTACTCGGAGAGCGCGCCGGCGGGCGGGCGGATGAATCCCAGTCCCGGCTTCGAGCCCGGAGCCGGGAACAGCTTATCGGGATTGGCCAGGTGGGACGGGTCGACCGCGTCCTTGACCCGATGAAAAAGCCTCAGCGTCTCATCGGTAAAAAGCCAGGCCATGGCGTCGCGCTTGTCGAGGCCGATTCCGTGCTCGCCGGACAGCGAGCCGCCGAGCTCGACGCAGGCCTGGAGCATCTCATGGCCCGCGGCCTTGACGCGCGCGGTCTCGGAGGCGTCGCGCTCGTCGTAGGCGATGTTGGGATGGATGTTGCCGTCGCCCGCGTGAAAAAGGAGGTAGGCCTTCACCTGATGCTTGGCCGAGATCTCCTGGATGCGGCGCACGATATCCGGCAGCTTGTCGCGGGGCACCACGCCGTCCTCGACGAGCACGTTGGGCGCCAGGCGCGCGAGGGCGGCGTAGGCGCCGCGGCGGCCCTCCCAGAGGCGCTCCCGCTCGAGCGGGTCCAGCGCGGCGCGCACCGTCGTCGCGCCCGACTCCACGCACAGCTGACCGACCAGCAAGGCCTCGCGCGCGCAGTCGTCGGGCGGGCCGTCGAGCTCGATGAGCAGGATCGCGGGATCCTTCGGGTAGCCGAGAGGGCGGCCGGCCTCGACCGACTCGACGGTCGGGCGGTCCATCGCCTCGAGGCAGCGCGGCACCACGCCGGAGGCGATGATCGCGGACACGCAGGCGACGGCGGCGTCGATCGACGCGAAGCCCGCCAGGATCGTGCGCGTGTCCTCCGGGATCGGCGTGAGCTTGACCCACAGCTTGACGAGTATGCCGAGCGTGCCCTCGGCACCGATGAGCAGGCTTAGCAACTCGGGGCCGTCATCCTCCAGGGAAAACTTGGCCAACGAACCATCCGGCATGACGGCCTCGACAGCCAGAACATGGTTCGTCGTCACGCCGTACTTGAGGCAGCGCGGGCCTCCCGCGTTCTCGGCCGCGTTACCGCCGAGCGTCGAGACCCGAAAGCTCGCCGGATCGGGCGCGTAGAACAGGCCGACCTTCTCGGCTTCCTTCTGGAGATCGAGGTTGACGACGCCGGGCTCCACGCAGGCGACGCGGCCCGCGACGTCGAGCGACAGGATGCGGTTGAGCCGCGCCAGCGCGATCACGAGGCCGCCCTTGACCGGGATGCAGCCGCCGGACAGGTTGGTCCCGGCCCCGCGCGCGATGAACGGGACCTTATTGGCCGCGCACCAGGCCACCGCGCGCTGGACGTCCGACACGGTGCGCGCGATCAGGACGGCGTCGGGGCGGGCTCGGGCGAGCGCGCCGTCGTAAGAGTAGACCGAGAGCTCGGTCGCAGACGAGAGCAGGGATCCGGGCGCCACCTGCGCCTGGAGCTCGGCGAGGCGCATCATGCCGCCGGCGGCGGGGCGGGCGGATTCGTCGGAGGCGGCGCGGGCGGCGCCGAGGCCTGCGCCTTCGGGACCGGCAGCTTGAAGAAGAAGAACGAGCCCACGCCGAGCTCGGACTCGATGCCCATGTCGCCGCCGTGCATCTGCACGATTTCTCGGGAGATCTTGAGCCCCAGGCCGAACCCGGCCTTGCGCATCGTCTGAGCCTCCTTCGTCTGGAAGAAGCGCTCCCAGACGCGCGGCAGGTCCTCTTTAGAGATGCCGATGCCGGTGTCGCGCACGCCCACGATGACCCACTCCGGATGGACCGCGACCTCGATCGTGACCTTGCCGCCTTCCTTCGTGTACTGGACGGCGTTCGTGCACAGGTTCTGGACGACCTGGCCGATGCGGTTCGGGTCGCCCTGCAGGACGGGGATCGCGGCCGGCAGCGCCGTCGAGAACTGGATCTGCTTGCGCGAGGCGACGACGTCCACGCGCGACTTGACCTCGTTGACGACCGCGGCGAGGTCCAACGTGCCGATCTCGACGCGGAGCTTGCCGGACTCGATGGCGGCCAGGTCCACGAGGTCGGAGACGAGCAGGTTCAGCGTCTTCGCCGCGTTGTGGATGTGGGAGGCGCACTTGAGCTCGTCGGGCTTGTCCTTGAGGCGCATGCCGAGCACCTCGGAATAGCCCAGGATCGCGGTGAGCGGGTTCTTGACGTCGTGCGCGACCGTCGCGAAGAACTTGGTCTGGAAGCCGTTGACCTCGGCGAGCTTCTGCGCGGACACCTCGGCCGCCTTGCGCAGGCGGGTGTTCTCCAGAAGCAGGAAGCGGCGCTCGAGCGCGCGCTCGATCGAGAGCATCAGCCGCGAGAGGTCGATCGGCTTCAGGATGGCGTCGTCGAGGCCGAGCTCGACGGCGCGGCTCACGCCCTTGAGCGCGTCCTGGGCCGGGAACTGGTCGATCATGAGCACGATGCGCAGGTCCTTGTCCTTCTCGCGCATCGCGAGCGCCAGCTTCGCGCCCGCGAGCTTGGTCGCCTCGAGCGCGCTGCCGCCGATGGCCGCGAGCGCGAAGGGCTTCTTCTGCATGAGGCGCAGGCCCTCCTCGCCGTCGGTCGTCGTCGCGACCTCGTAGCCTTGGGACAGCAGGGCCTCCGACAGGCGCGAGAGCGTCGCCAGCTCGTTATCGATGAGGAGGATGCGCTCGACCTCGCGGGGGCCGGAGCGCACGGCCTCGAGGCCGTCGGTCAGGATCTCGGCGACGCGGCCCGCGACCTCGCGCGGCAGGACGGCGGGGCTGCCGCCTTTGACGGCGGCCGTCGCGGCGCGGATCGGATCGGCGGTCGTCACCGCGTAGGCGACGGCGCCGGTGATCGCCTGCCGCAGCTTGGCGTCGAGCGCGGCGGCGTCGGCCCAGGTCTGGCTGAAGCGCACGACGGCGACCTTGCCGAGCATGGCCTGCGGCGCCTCCGCTTCCTCGGCCTTGCCGGAAAGCCGCTCCCAGAAGCCGGTCGTTTTGTGAGTCGTGGCGCGCTGCTCCTCGGCCAGGCGATTTTGGTCCGCCAGGAGCTCGATGAGGCCGATCGGCGTTTCCATCTGGATGAAAACGACGCCGGACTGACGCAGGGAGGTTTGGACCGCCTGCGCGATGTACAGGCTCTGATCGACGAAGAAGACGACGGGAACCTCGACGACGCGGACCTGATCGAGGAAGCCCTTGGGCGGGGGCCACATCAGGCGGCGCAGAGGCGCGGCCTGCGCGGGCGAGAGCAAAGTCGCGGGCTCGAGCAGGAACAGCGCGAA
>CAZIBN010000052.1:0-17013 GCA_964537395.1 uncultured Elusimicrobia bacterium | reverse complement strand
AGCTTCGCGGTGAAATGGGCCAGGCGCGGCGACGCCGACACCAAACGCAGAGGGCGGATCGTCTTCGCGCGCCGGGCGACGTCGGCGACGACCTCGATCAGGAAGTCCACATGGCTCTGCGTGTACACGCGGCGCGGGATGGCGAGGCGCACGAGCTCCATGCGCGCGGGCACGAAGGCCCCGTTCTCCCGACGGCCGAACATCAAAGAGCCGATCTCCACGGAGCGGATGCCCGCGGTCAGGTACAGTTCGCAGGCCAGGGCCTGGGCCGGATAGCCGGAGGGCGGGATGTGCGGCAGCAAGCGAGAGGCGTCGAGGTAAACCGCGTGCCCGCCCGGAGGCTCGACGATCGGCACTCCCGCCGATCTCAGGCCGTCGCCCAGATACTCGATCGAGCGGATCCGGTACTCGAGGTAGTGCTCGTCGAGCACCTCGCGCAGGCCGACCGCCATCGCCTCGAGGTCGCGCCCGGCCAGGCCGCCGTAGGTCGTGAAGCCCTCGCCGAGGATCAGGGTCTCACGCGCCTCGTTCATCCACTTCTCGTCGTTGAGCGCCAGGAAGCCGCCGATGTTGACGAACGCGTCCTTCTTGGCGCTCATCCAGCATCCATCCGCGTATGAAAAAATCTCGCGAACGATCTCGCGCACCGGCCGCGTCGCGTAGCCGGCCTCGCGGCGCTTGATGAACCAGGCGTTCTCGGCGAAGCGGGCGATGTCGAGGAACAGAGGGACCTTGTAGTGCTTCGCGATCTCAGCGGTCGCGCGCAGGTTGGCCATGGAGACGGGCTGGCCGCCGAGGGAGTTGTTCGTCAGCGTCATCACGATCATGGAGACCCGAGTGGCCCCCAGCTCGCGCAGCTTGTCTTCCAGAGCGCGCAGGTCGATGTCGCCTTTGAAATCCCCGGGCGAGGCGAAGTCGAGCGCCTCGGGCACCGGCAGGTCGATCGCCTCGGCGCCGGACGCCTCGACGTTGGCGCGGGTCGTGTCGAAATGGGAGTTCGAGAGCACCACCTTGCCCTTGCCGCCCGCGACGGAGAATAAGACTCTTTCGGCGGCGCGTCCCTGATGAACGGGCATGACATAGCGCAGGCCCGTCAGGTCGCGCACCGTCCTCTCGAGCTCGTAGAAGCTGCGCGCGCCCGCGTACGACTCGTCGCCGCGCATGATCGCCGCCCACTGCTCGGCGGACATCGCCGACGTGCCGGAGTCGGTGAGCAGGTCGATGAGGACCTTATCGGCCGGTATGGAAAAAAGGTTGTAGTCGGCGTCGCGCAGGGCCTTCTCGCGCTCGCCGCGCGTCGTGAAGCCGAGAGGCTCGACGCTCTTGATCTTGAACGGCTCGATGATGGTCTTCCAGACCGGTTCCATCAGTTGGTCTCCGAGCCCGGATGGTACTCGCAGTCCTTGCAGCTGCACAGCTTGCGCAGCATCTCGAAGGTGTAGATGCCCGTGCCGTGCCCGTCGCTGAAGGCGAAGCTCAGGGCGTAGTTGCCGACGATGTCCGCCCGGGTGGCGCCGAGGGTATCGGGCACCGTCGCGGGGTCGAGCAGGGATTCCCCCGTCCACTCGTCCTTGCACATGGCGCAGGGGCATTGGCGGCGCAGCACGGTGAAGGGCAGCTCGGTCTGGTGACCGTCGTCCCAGACGATGCGCAGGCGCGCGTCTTCGACCTTCTCGATGGAGCGGGGAGTGAAATTAAGCATGACAGGCATGTTCCGAATTTTATTATATCATCTCCGCACTATTAAAGGAGAACCCATGTTCAACACCCTCGCCGCCGTCCTGCTGACCGCCGCCCTCGCTCCCGCCGCCCGCGCGGCCGTCCCCGGCGATTTCGACGTCGTGCGTGTCAACGGCACGGCCATACGGCAATCCGAGGTGCTTGAGCGCCTCTGGAAGCGCCACGGCTCGCAGACGCTCGAGGAGATGGTGGACGAGCTGCTCATGCGCCAGGCCGCCGCCTCCAAGAAGATCACGGCTCCGGCCGCCGAGGTCGAACGCCGCTTCGTCCGGCTGCAGGGCCAGTTCGGCAGCCCCGCTCTCTTTGTCAGCCAGCTCGAGCAGGCCGGAACGAGCGTCTCCAAGGTCAAAGCAGACCTCGCCGAAGAGATCGTGCGCGAGCGTCTTATCTCTGAGGCGAAGGGCATCAAGGTCGACGACGCCGAGCTGAAGAAGTCCTATGAAGCCAGCAAGGACAAGCTCGGCAAGCCCGAGGCGGTGCACCTGCGCCACCTTCTGGCGAAGACCGAGGCCGAGGCCAACGAGATCGTCGCCAAGATCAAGGCCGGCGCCGACTTCAAGGCCTTGGCCCGCGAGAAATCGCTGTCGCCCAGCGGCAAAGCGGCGGGCGGCGACTACGGCTTCGTTTCCCGCGGCATGCTGCCAGCTGAGATCGACGCGATCGCCTTCTCGCTCAATGCGGGCGAGATCAAGGTCATCCCCGGCCCCCGCGGCTCGCACATCCTCCAGGTCGTCGAGAAGCGCGCCCCCCAACCCGTCACCTTCGATGAAGTGAAGGACGATCTCCGCGAAATGCTTCTCGCCGATAAGCTCAAGGACTCCTCCGCACCGTTCCTCCTCGAGCTGCGTCGCAAGGCCGACATCAAGACGCCCGGCCAGCCCCGCCCCGAAGCCAAGCCGAAGTAGAACCGTAAGCGGCGTGGGCCCTCCGGCCCCGGGCGTTGCGGGCCCTTTGCCTTGGCGCCGTTGGGTCCTATACCCCTGCGTCTATCAGGGGAACGCGGGTATACTGGAACCAATGCGTCGAATGTGGCGTCTCTCGCTCGCGCTCATCATGGCCGCACCCGGGCCCGTATTCGCCCAGGTCGTGGCTCCAACCTCGATCCGTCTCGTCACCCCGATCGCGCCGATCTCCGGCTCGCTCGGTGCGGCGGGCGCCTTCGCTCCGGGGCTGACGCCGCTTGCCCCCGGCCTTTCCGTTCCCTCGCTTTCGCCCGCCCTCAATGCTCCGGCGCCGCAGGCCCTGACGCCCGCTCTCGCTGCCGCCGCGATACCCGCTTTACCCGCCGCCACGATTCCCGCCGCGCTCGCCGCCCAGCCGCTGCTTCCCGCCGCGGCCAAGGCCGGCAAGCCCGCCCTTCCCGGCGAGCAGCAGGCGCCGAAAACCGCTCTCGAGGGCCTGAAGACCGAGATTGACGCGGCCAAGCCCGAGGAGACCGGCCGCGACGGCGGACGAGACCACGCGGCACGCTCCTTCGAAGCGAAGCTCGGAATATTCGCGTCCGTGCCCGCGGCGCTGACCGCCTTCACCGAGGGCGCGTTCCATCCGCTCGCCAGGGTCAAGGTCCCCCCGCCCGCGCAGACCGGCGACAACGGCGGCGGGCCGACCGTCCACCGCGATGTTCCGTTCAACGGCGAAAATTTCCCCTCGGTCGCCTTCCGGCCCAACGAGCCCGTCGAGTCCCACATCGTCAGGGCGATCGAGACCGCGAAGGAAACCATACAGATATCCCTCTACGAGTTCACCTCGCGCGGCATCCTCAAGGCCCTGCTCGCCGCCAAGAAGCGCGGGGTGAAGGTCGAGATCATCCTGGACGATACGAGCGTCAACCCGAGAAACGAGCCCGACGCCGACTATAAGCGCTACCGCAGCGAGCAGATCTGGGCGCTGATCCGAAACAAGATGGACGTCACCGTCCTCGGAAGCCCGTCGAAGTACGGCATCAACCACCACAAGTTCGCCGTGTTCGACGGGAAGCTGGCCGAGTTCGGCTCCTACAACTGGACCTACACATCCGAGCAGAGCCACTACGAGAACGTGATGTTCTCCGCCGACGCCGACCGCGTCAAGGCGTATCAGGACGCCTGGGCGCATATGCGGGCGCTCAGCGTCTCCGTCGCCGAATCGGCGACCAAGCAATGGACGCTCGATATTCCCGCGCCGCCCTCCGACGCCCAGAAGCGGATCTCCTTCAACGGGGCCAAGCTGCCGGCGTGGGTATTCAACCCCGGCGAGCTGTTCGAGGACTCGATCGCGGCCGCGATCGACGCCTCCGTGGTCTCCGTCGACGCCGCGGTCTTCGTGATGACCTCCCGCAAGATCCTCGACGCGCTCGATCGCGCCGCCAAGCGCGGCGTGAAGGTCCGCGTCGTCGCCGACAAGAGCCAGACCCAGCACGAGCACGTCCAGCTCTTCCTCGGCTGGCTGCAGCGCCGCGGCGCGCAGCTGCGCATACTCAGCGGCCCCAACGGCGAGGACAGCGACTACCCTCTCGCCGAGAAGATGCACAACAAGTACTTCATCTTCGACGGCAAGCTCGTGGAGACCGGCTCCGGCAACCCGAGCAAGAACGCGGGCGTCTCCAACTTCGAGAACGCGAACTTCCTCGACGACAAGACCGACGTCGCGGCCTTCGCCAAGACCTTCCAGCACATGTTCGACATCGCGGAGACCGCGCCGGAGTACCCGGAAGGCGAGATCCCGACCGACGCTCAGATGCGGGAGAACGCGCTCGAGCCCCGCGGCCCCCCGCCCCCGCCCGAGCCCGGCCACGACCCGATCCCCGCCGCGCGCAGAGTCGCCTTCAACGGCGTGGACTTCCCGGTCAGCGCCATCCGCCCTCACGAGCCGGTGGAGGCCGACCTCATCAAGCAGATCGATTCGGCCGCGAAGACCCTGCGCATCGCGATGTACGAGTTCGGCCTGGAAGGCATCTGGGACGCCCTGCAGCGCGCCAAGAAGCGCGGGGTCAAGATCTCGGTGGTGCTCGACCGCAGCCATGTGTACACGACGGGCTACGAGGACGACGGGACGCCGCGCAGGCCCAAGCAGATGGTCGTGGACCTGCTGAAGGACGGCGGCTTCGACGTGCTCCTGCTCAAGGGCCGCAACGGCGGCATCATGCACAACAAGTTCATCATCGCCGACGAGGGCCTCGTCTCGATGGGCTCCTTCAACTACACGCGCCAGTCCGAGGAAGACCACTACGAGAACGTCTTCTTCTCGATCGAAAAGGCCCGCGTCGCGGGCTACCTCAAGTATTTCGAGTACATGCGAGGCCTCGCTGAAGAGCCCGACATGGAGAAGCTCGAGGAGGTCCTCAGCCGCTCCGAGGACGCCCTGCCCGAGGCCGATGACGCCGAGCCCGAGGCGGCCGGCCGCAGCAAGCCGCTGCCTCCCGATCCCCCGCAGGAGACCGAGACGCCGATCGAGCTGAACGGCGAGCGCTTCCCGATCCACATGTTCTCGCCCAACTCGGGCATCGAGCAGGCCTTGATCCGCGCGATCGAGGCCTCGAAGGCCACCGTGCAGATCGCGATGTTCAGCTTCTTCTCCCAGCCGATCGCCGAGGCCCTCCTTCGCGCCAAGGAGCGCGGCGTGAAGGTCCAGGTCGTCATGGACAAGAGCCAGACCGGGACCTCCAAGCTCGACGAGTGGTTCGCCTGGCACGGCTTCGACCTGCGCCTGATCAGCGGACCCGACCGCACGCGCGACCCGCGCTACCAGAAGATGCACAACAAGTTCGCGATCTTCGACGGCCAGATGCTCGAGAGCGGCTCGTTCAACTATTCGACGCGCGCCGAGACCCTGAGCTTCGAGAACGCGAACTTCTTCAACGAGGCCGATGAGATCGCGCGCTTCGCGGCCGCCTTCCTGCAGATGTTCGAACGCGGCATCGCGCCGAAGGCGCCGAGGCGCCAGCCGAAGTTCGCCCTCCCCTCCTCCGAGCCCGAAGCCTAGCTCAGCGGCCGGCGCGCCTCCACGGATGGCTCACGCGGATATCCTGCCCACGCGTGCGCGTGGATTGCAGTATGCGCACGTCGCCGACGTGCCCCGGCCGCTCGGGCCGGACCCGCTTGGACTTCGAATGAAGCCTCTTCGTTTTTGTCGCCATAACCCCCTCCGCTGCCTTTCACAGTGTAACCCCGAAGGCCTGAACGGGAGCGTAAGGTTAAAATGTCCCGAGAGTGACCTCCCGGAATGGCGCCAAGAATCGTACAATGCGCTTATGGCTAACAACATCTATGTCGGCGGCTTCCCCTATAAGACCTCGAAGGAGGACTTGGCCAAGCTCTTCTCCGCGTGCGGCACCGTCCTGAGCGCCAAGGTCATCCTCGACCGAGACACCGGCCGGCCCAAGGGCTTCGGCTTCATCGAGATGTCCACGGACGCCGAGGCCAAGATCGCCGTGGAGAAGCTCAACGGCGCGTTCATCGGCGACCGCAAGATCTTCGTCGTCGAGGGTCGCCCGGACCGGGACCGGCCCGCAGGCTACACGCCCAAGCCCAGCTTCGTCCCGAAGCCCGCCGGCGATTCGCCGAAGGCGGATCGGCCTGGATTCGTCGAGCGCCGCTCCGGGAAGGACCGCCGCGGACAGGCCGTCACGCCCGGGGCCACCCCGGACCGCCGCGACTCCGCGCCCGCCGCCCCGGCCGCGAAGCCGTGGGAGAAGAAGCCCTTCGACGCCAGCGGTTCGCCGAAGGCGAACCGGCCTTGGGTGAAGAAGCCTTTCGACGCCGCGAAGAAGCCCTGGGAGAAGAAACCCTTCGACGCCGCCGCCAAGAAACCCTGGGAGAAGAAGCCCTTCGATGCCGCCGCCAAGAAGCCCTGGGAGAAGAAGCCCTTCGATGCCACAAAGAAGCCCTGGGAGAAGAAGCCCTTCGACGCCGCGGCGAAGAAGCCGTGGGTCAAGAAGCCCTTCGACGACGCCGCCAAGAAGCCTTACGACCCGAGCGCCAAGGCGAATCACAAGCCGTGGGAAAAGAAGCCCTTCGATGCCGCCGCCAAGAAGCCGTGGGCGAAGAAGCCGTTCGATCGCAAGGCCCCCGTCCGCGGCGCGAAGTGGACGCCTAAGAAGGACTGACCGCGCGAGCCATGACCCGGCTCCCGCTTCTTCTAGCCGCGCTCCTGATCGCCGCGCCCGCCCGCGCGGACGAGGCCGCGTCCAAGCTGTTCGCGGATTACTGGGCGGCGCAGATGCGCCTCTCGCCCCTGGTCGCCACGTTCTACGGCGAGCGCGGCTACGACGACCAGCTCGACGACAACAGCCTCGCCGGCCGCGCCGCGCGCAAGGCCTCCGATGAGGCCCTGCTCAAGCGCGCGCGCACGCTCGACCGCAAGAATCTGTCCGCCGAGGAGCGCCTGTCGGTGTCGGTCATGAAGACCATGCTCGACGACGAGCTCGAAGGCCTGGCGCTCCCCTTCCAGGAATTCGAGGTGGACCACATGGACGGCGGCCAGTCGTGGATCCCGACCGTGATCCAGACCGCCCAGCCGATGAAGGACGCGGATGACGCCGCCGCGCTAGAGAAACGCCTGAAGGCCGTGCCTCTTTATTTCACGCGCCACCGGGAGAACCTCGCCTCCGGCCTCAAGAGCGGGCGCGTCGCCGCGCGCGTGCCGACCGAGAAGCTGATCCGCCAGCTCGAGGAGATGCTCGCGGCACCCATCGACAAGTCTCCGTACGCCGACGCCTGCGACCGCCTGCCGGAGCCCCTGCGCGCTTCATGGAAGCCCCGCCTTCTCAAGATCGTCGAGACCGACATCGCGCCCGCGCTGAACAGCCTCGTCACCTTCCTTAAAACCGACTATCTGCCCAAGACCCGGACCGGCGACATCGGGCTCTCGGCGCTTTCCGGCGGACGGGCGATGTACCGACACAAAATCCGCTCCCACACGACGGTCGACAAGTCGCCCGAGCAGCTGCACAAGATCGGCCTCGAGGAGCTCGAGGGCATACGCGGCGAGATGACGCAGATCGCACGCCGCGCCGGCCACGCGGGAGACCTCGAGAACTTCCTCGAGTCCGTGCGCAAAAATCCGGCGAACTTCTTCACGACCCGCGAGGAAATCCTGAAAAACGCCGAATTCCTCGTCGGGAAGGCGACGGCCAAGCTGCCGGAGTGGTTCGGCGCCTTGCCGAAAACAGCCCTCGTCGTGAAGCCGGTGGAAGAGTTCCAGGAGAAGAACGAGGCCGCGGCCCGCTACTTCCAGCCGCCGACCGACCTCTCGCGCCCCGGCGTGTACTACATCAACACCTACAAGCCCGAGTCGCGCCCGCGCTTTTCGATGACCTCGCTGGCGGCGCACGAAGGCATGCCGGGCCACCACCTCCAGATCGCGCTCGCGCTCGAGAACAAGGAGCTGCCGCAGTTCCGACGCAGCGCTGGCTTCACCTCCTACATCGAGGGCTGGGCGCTGTACTCCGAACGCCTCGGCGACGATATGGGCCTCTACGAGGACGACCTGTCCCGCCTCGGGATGCTCTCCGATCAGGCCCTGCGCGCCGCGCGGCTCGTCGTGGACACCGGCATCCACGCGAAAGGCTGGCCTCGTGACAAGGCGATCGAGTTCATGAAGGCCAACACTCCGATGTCCGAGGAAGAGATCGAGGCCGAGGTGGACCGCTACACCGTCTGGCCCGGCCAGGCGCTCGCCTACAAGGTCGGCCAGCGCGAGCTCATGGCCCTGCGCGACGAGGTGAAGACGCGCACCGGACGCCGCTTCGATATCAAGGCCTTCCACGATGCCGTCCTGCGCCACGGCCCTCTCCCCCTGCCCGTGCTCCGAGAGTCGGTCCTCGAAGTCTTCCCCGCAAAATAGCGCCACACCTCTCGGCAGAAACGTTGCATCTGTAATACCGGATAGCAAAGTCCGATATTCAAGCTTCCCGCCGCCGAGCACAAGAGGAGATAACGATGAAGCCCGCGATCAAAGAACTCATGGACGACCACCAGGTCATCCTCCGCATGCTGAGAGCCCTTAACGGCATGTGCCTGTGCATCGGCGAAGGCAAGAAGGTGCTCCTGCCCGATCTTGAGGCCGCCCTGGATTTCATCAAGACGTTCGCCGACTACTGCCACCACGGCAAGGAAGAAGATCTGCTGTTCCCGGCCATGGGCGAGGTCGGCTTCCCAAGCCAGGGCGGGCCCGTCGGCGTGATGCTCATGGAGCACGAGCAGGGCCGTGCGCTCGTGAAATCCCTTTCCGCCGCGATCGAACGAATCCGCTCGGGTGAGGACGCGGCGCTCAAGGACGCCGCCCGCGCCGCCGCCGGCTATTCCGCCCTCCTGTCGGCCCACATCGGCAAGGAGGACAACATCCTCTATCCGATGGCCATGGACGCCCTCCCCGAAGCGCGCTGGACGGTCATGAAAAAGGAGTTCGACCGCGTCGAGGCCGAGCGCATGGGGCCCAAGCACCGCGCCAAATATGTGGCGCTCGTCGACCGCCTCCTGATCGCCTACCCCGCACCGGAGCTGGCCCGGCCGGCCGGCGGCATGTGCCACTGAACAACCCTAAAAAGCAGCCTTCGTCAGGTTATCCCCAGCACTTCCAACGTTGGAAACGCTGGGGATAACTTCGTACGCGTGCCGTCTTTGAGCGTTGCAGTCGCCTCGGGTATTTGGTGAAATCGGCGCATGCCCAAGAAAAATAAAGCCGCCAAGGAAAGCCTCACCCACGAGCGCAAGAGCGGCTACGACAGCCTCTCTCCCGCCGACGCCAAGCGGATGGAGGAGATCTCCAAGGACTATCTCGGATTCCTGGGCGAGTGCAAGACGGAGCGCGAGGCCCACGACGAGGCGGTCAAGCGTCTCGAGTCCGCGGGCTTCCGGGACCTCGAGGCCCTGCCCGAGGGCACGCGCCTGGCCCCGGGCGACAAGGTCTACCGCGGAAGCGCCGGCAAGACCATCGTCGCCTTCGTCGTCGGCAAGAAGCCTCTCGAGGCGGGCCTGCACATCCTCGGCGCCCACATCGACTCTCCCCGCCTGGACGTCAAGCAGAACCCCCTCTATGAAAGCGGCGAGATGGCCCTGCTCGACACGCACTACTACGGCGGCATCAAGAAATACCAGTGGGTCGCCATGCCCCTGGCCCTGCACGGCGTCTTCGTACGCCCCGACGGCAAGAAGATCTCGCTGACCATTGGCGAGGCGCCCGGCGATCCCGTCTTCACCATCACCGACCTCCTGCCCCATCTGGGCGCCGAGCAGATGAAGAAGACGATGGGCGAGGGCATCGAAGGCGAGGGCCTCGACGTGCTCGTCGGCTCCGTGCCCTCCAAGGACAAGAAGTCCAAGGAGAAGATCAAGCTTCGCGTGCTCGAGCTTCTAAAGGAAAAGTACGGCGTCGTCGAGGCGGACTTCGTCTCCTCGGAGCTCGAGTTCGTCCCCGCCGGGCCGCCCCGCGAGGCCGGGTTCGACCGCTCGATGATCCTGGGCTACGGCCACGACGACAAATCCTGCGCGTTCAGCTCGCTGCGCGCGCTCCTCGACCTGGGCGGCACGCCCGAGCACACGGCCTGCGCCTTGCTCGCCGACAAGGAGGAGATCGGCTCCTACGGAAGCACGGGCATGGAGTCGAGCTTCCTCGAGAACGCGGTCGCCGAGCTCTTCAACGCGACCGAAGGCGGCTACGACGGCCTCAAGCTGCGCCGCGCGCTCGAACGCTCCTGGGCGCTGTCGGCCGACGTCAACGCGCTGCACGACCCGCTCTACCCCACCGTCTCCGAGCGCAAGAACGCGGCGAACCTCAACCAGGGCGTCATCCTCACCAAGTACACCGGCAGCCGCGGCAAGTCCGGGGCCAGCGACGCGCACGCGGAGTTCGTGGCGCAGGTCCGCCGGATCTTCGACGGAGCGGGTGCCAAGTGGCAGGCGGCCGAGCTCGGCAAGGTGGACGCGGGCGGCGGCGGCACCATCGCTTTCCTTATGGCCCGTTATGGAATGTCGGTGCTCGACTGCGGCGTCGGCGTGCTCTCGATGCACGCCCCGTGGGAGCTCATCGGGAAGCTCGACCTGTACATGGCCTATAAGGGATACCGCGCCTTCCTGCTCGACGGCCGCCGCAAGAAGTAGAGCGCCACGGCCGTCGTGTAGTATGATTGCGTTCATGAACGATCCCAAAGTGAGCGTGATGGGTGAGGAATACCTGGATCTGCCGGACGACCATCCCGATCTCAAGACGAAGCTGACGGCGGCGCAGCTCGAGATGCGCTGGTACAAGAAGATCTACCAGGGCGACGACATGCCCCAGCTGACCTTGCGCGCGGTCGTCATGGGCTCCTTCCTCGGCGGCTTCATGGCTCTCTCCAATCTTTACGTCGGCCTCAAGACGGGCTGGGGCCTGGGCGTGGCCATCACGGCCTGCATCCTCTCCTACGCGATCCACAAGACGATGATGGCGGCCTTCCCGCGCTGGTTCCCGACGGAAATGTCCATCCTCGAGAACAACTGTATGCAGTCGACCGCATCCTCGGCCGGCTACTCCACGGGCGGCACCATGACCTCCGCGATCGCGGCCTACCTCATCGTCACCGGCCACCACATGCCCTGGCCCACCCTCGCCTTCTGGACCCTGTTCCTCTCGGCCCTCGGCGTCTTCATGGCCATCCCCATGAAGCGGCAGATGATCAACATCGAGCAGCTCAAGTTCCCCAGCGGCATCGCCGCCGCCGAGACCTTGAAGAGCCTGCACTCCAAGGGCACGGAAGCGGCCTTGAAGGCGAAGTCTCTCGGCTTCGCCGGTCTTATCGGCGGCGTCATCGCCTGGCTGCGCGACGCGGGCAAGCCCTTCGCCATTCCGGGCATGCTCGAGTTTCCCGGCTCCATCGGCGGCCTCGCCCTCGCCAAGTACACCATCTCCTTCGAGATGAGCACCATCATGATCGCCGCCGGCGCCATCATGGGCTGGAAGATCTCCTGGTCCCTGCTCCTCGGCGCCTGCATCAACTACGGCGTGCTCGCCCCGTGGATGGTGAGCCTGGGCGCCATCGACGGCACTAAGATAGGCTACCGCGCCATCGTCACCTGGAGCACCTGGACGGGCGGCGCCATGATGGTCACCTCGGGCCTGTTCATGTTCCTGCTCCAGTGGCGCACCATCGTGCGCGCCTTCAGCGGCGTGGCAGCCCTCTTCGCGCCCAAGCACTCCCAGAAAAAGAACAGCGCCGCCGAGGACGCGATGGAAGCCATCGAGGTCCCGACGTCCTGGTTCCTGGCGGGCACCGCCCTCTCGAGCCTGGGGTGCATCGCCGTGCTCTATTTCGCCTTCAACACACGCTGGTGGATGGGCTGCATCGCGGTCGTCATGACCTTCTTCCTCTCCCTCGTGGCCTGCCGCGTGACCGGGGAGTCGGACATCACCCCGATCGGCGCCATGGGCAAGATCACCCAGCTGGCGTTCGGCTTCCTGGCGCCGGCCGACATCGCGACGAACCTGATGACGGCCAGCGTGACGGCGGGTGCCGCCGGAGCCTCGGCCGACCTGCTCGTCGATCTCAAGAGCGGCTACATATTAGGCGCCAACCCGCGCAAGCAGTTCATCGCCCAGTTCCTGGGCATATTCGCAGGCACGCTCGTCGTGATCCCGGCCTTCTACCTGCTCGTGCCGACGGCCGCGTCGCTGGGGACGCCCCAATGGCCGGCCCCCTCCGCGCAGATATGGGCGGCCGTGGCCAAGCTCCTGGCCAACGGCATCGACGCCCTGCATCCGACGGCGCGCAACGGCATGATCGTCGGCGGCCTGCTCGGGATCATCATCCCGCTCCTCGAGAAGCTGTTCCCGAAGCAGCAGAAGTACATCCCTTCGGCGACGGGGCTGGGCCTCTCCATGGTCATCCCCTTCTTCAATTCGTTGTCCATGTTCATCGGCGCGGTCATCGCGATGCTCCTCGAGAAGAAGAAGCCGGCGCTCGCGGAGCGCTACCTCATCACCGTCAGCTCCGGCTTCATCGCCGGAGAGTCGCTCATCGGCGTGGCCATCGCCCTGCTCGCGGCGACGGGGCTGCTGTAGCAGAGGGCGATCATGTCCCCGATCGCGGCACTCGTTCTCGACTGGGCCATCACCGCCCTGTGGCCGATACTCGGCGCGTTCGGGATGGCGTATTACTCGGGCGCGCTGTTCACGACCGGCGGGCTCATCATCGGCCTGCTCGCGATGTCGCCGTGGCTGATGGCCAAGGGCCGCTGGCGCCGGGTGCTCGCGCGCGATATCGCTCCTTCCCTGGCGATGATGGGGCTGTGCAGCGGGATAGCCACCATCATCTACATCTCCGCGCTCGCGCACACCACACCCGCCAACGCCGGGATCATGGCTCAGGTCGAGGTCATCTACTCCGCCGCGCTGACCGCGTGGCTGCTCGGTGAGCGCCCGTCGCTCAAGCTGAGCCTCGCGGCGCTTCTCGTCATGAGCGGCACCGGGCTCGTCGTGCTGCACGACCTGTCCTCGCCGCGCTGGAAAGGCGACCTGATGATCCTCTGCACGCCGTGGCTGTACCAGCTCTCGCACATCTTCGCCAAGCGCCTGCCCCGCGATCTCGATGCGATGACCTTGTCCGGCGGACGCGTGTTCTACGGGATACTCACGATGGCGCCGGTGTGCCTGTGGTCGCTCACCCACGGCGGCCGTTGGTCCTGGTCGCCGGAGGCGCTCGGGCTTCTCGCGCTGCAGGGCCTGCTCATGTCCTCGTTGAACTTCGTGCTCTGGTACATGGCGATCCGCAACATGGATCTTTCAAAAGCCACGACCTTCATGCTGTCCTACCCGGCGCTGACCCTCGTGTTCTCCTGGGCGCTCGGCCGAGACACGATCCAGGGCGTCCAGATCATAGGCCTCGCCTGCTCGTTCGCGGGCGCCGTCTGGACCGCGCGCCTCACCCAGGAAGTCCGTCTGCACGCCGCCGAGGCCCACCCCGTCGCGCTCTAATCATGGATAAAAAAACAGTCCCCTATAAGAAGACCGTCTTCGTGTGCACGCACTCCCGCGCGGACGGCCGGACCTCCTGCGGAAACCCCGGCCGCGGCGGCCTCGAGCTGTGCGAGGTTCTTAAGGCGGCGGTGAAAACCGCCGGGCTCAAGGGGAAGGTCCGCGTCGCGCGCTCCGGCTGCCTCGACCTGTGCGAGCAGGGCCCCAACGCCTTCATCTACCCCGGCGACGAATGGCTCTCCGGCGTGACCGCCGCCGATGTGCCTGAAATCCTCAAGAAGCTGACCGAGTAAGGCCTCGAACTCGCACCGGTGCCACTGCCGGTCAATTACGATGATTCCTGTCGTGCGGGCTCGCTATTGATAATAATCACTAGTTCCGGAACTAGTGATTATCATCAGCGCTGCCGGATGGGTGGACGACATTGGCACCCGCGCGAGCACCTAACGCCGCGCGGCGTGAAGCGCGGCCGCGTTCTTGCGCAGCCAGCGGCGGTGGGAGCGGTGGCCGGGGCAGACGGTTTCGACGACCTCCCAGAAGCGGCGGGAGTGGTTCATCTGGGCGCGGTGGGAAAGCTCATGGACGATCAGGTAGTCGAGGACTGAATCGGGCGCCAACGCTAAACGCCAGGAGAAGTTCAGGTTGCCTTCGCGGGTGCAGGAGCCCCAGAGGGTGCGCTGGTCCTTGACGCTCAGGCGGTTGAAGGACACTCCCAGGAAAGGCGCCCAGTATTCGGCGCGGGAACGGAATAACGGAACAAGATCGCCCACGGGAAGAACGGCTTTCAGGGGAGCGTCGACGGACACGGACGGAATGAGGACTGAAGGGGGCGCCTTACGGGGGACGGAAACCTGGGGAACGGCGACAGGGGCTGGAGCTTCGGCCTTCGGCCGTTTTAACGGCGAGAAGATCTCCGGCCAATCGTTTTTTAACGACGATAAAAAGTCGCGGACTTCACTTAGGATAGACGGGCTTGTCGTAGGCTCCACGACGAGATTTTATATCATCCGGACATGCCCCCCGCCGAAAATATCCTCGAAGAAAAGCTCGCGGAACTTGAACGGCGATTCACCGATTCCGCGCGAGAGATAAGCGAGCTCCGAAAGCTTCTGCCCAAGGCCGCCCAGCGCGAGATTGCTGAGATTAAAGACGAATGGCACGGGGTCCACTACAAGTGGTGGATCGGCACCTTGGCCGGCGCCTTGTTCATGTTCTGCCTCAGCTACGCGCTGTACACGAAGCTGGGATGGGTCGCCGACCAGCGCGCGCTGCCGGCCGGCAACGACTGGTTCCTGAGGCATCTGCCGCTCGTCAACACCTTGCCGATCCTGTCCTGGGGCTGGTTCGCGCTCCATTTTTATGCCGCCGGCGCGGCCGTCGCGTATCATCCGCGGCGCATCCCCTTCCTTTTCTTTCTCATGGCGGTGTATATGGTCGTGCGTACCGCGTTCGTGTTCCTGTCGCCGATCGGCGCGCCCGCGGGCATGGTGGACATGCGTCTGCACGACGCGATCTTCTCGCGAATACTGGGAACCTGGACGTTCACCAACGAGTTCGTGTTCTCCGGCCACACCTCGATCCCGTTCCTGTTCTTCCTCTTCTTCAAGACGCCGGGGCTCAAGCGCTTGATGTTCGTGGGCTCCATCGTGATGGCGGTGTCGGTGCTGCTCTCGCGCAACCACTACACCGTGGACGTGCTGGGCGCGTTCTTCACGTCGTACTCGGTGTACGCGCTGGCGCGCGTCGGCTACAAAAACCTGCTCGAGCCCCTGTTCAGGACGACTTCGGTCTAAGCGCCTTCGGCTTGAAGAAGAAGGACAGGACGAGCGCGCCGGCAGCGAGAGCCAGGAAGACGGGAAACCCGAAGGCCAGGCCCAGGCCCTCCATCGAGTCGGCCCAAAAGTGGGCGACGATCGGGATCATCAGCAGGCCGGAGCGCTTGTACATCCAGGCGAGCAGGACGCCGAGCGCCGAGCGCGCGACGAAGCCCGCCCACGTGAACGCATAGGCGCCGCCGAGGCCCGAGGCGGCCGTCGCGTCGCCCATGCCGAACCAGGCCATCATGGCGCCCCAATCGATGTAGTGCACGCCCGAGAAGATCAAAGCCGAGCCGATCGCCGCGATCCAGAATGACTTGCCAAGCGTCAGGCCGCGCTTATCGAGCCAGTCGTTCATCATCTTGAAGAGGCCGCGGCGGAAGATATACTCCTCGAGCAGGCCGACGATGACGAAGTTGTAGAGCACGAGGTCGACGCTCGAGGTCAGCATCTTGGCGAGGATCCCGGGCGTGGGCTCGGCGCCGGGGGCGAGCCAGTTCACGCCCCAGAAGATCAGGTCGCCGACCGCGTACACGACCAGGCCCCAGACGAGGCCGGCGGAGAGGACTCGCCAGGGCGACTTCGGCTTTTGGCCGGGCTCGGCGGCGTTCCACCAGGCGCCGATCTCGGCGAGGCGCAGGCCCGGAGCCTTAAGGAGCAGGGCGAGGCCGACGAGGCCGGCGACAGCGACGCCGCCCCAAACGGCGGGAAGCCCGACGAGCGCGCCCGCCGCGGTCCCGCCGAGCCAGATGCTCAGGCGCGCGGCCTCGATGGAGAACAAGGTCAGGATGGCTCTCAGCGCCAACGGGGCGACGAAGGAACGGGAGCGCGCGGCGCTCCAGATCACGCCCGCCTCGAGGCCCAAGGTCGCGGCCACGATGAAAGGAGCGTGGGTCAAGGACAGAACCGCGACGGCGGCCAGCCCGAGCGCGGCGATGCCTCCGAGCCAGGGAGCGGCCTTGCCCGCACCGAGCTTGCGGGCCAACGCTTCGACGCCGAAATACAGCGCGACGCCGGCGGCCTGCGCGGCAAGGGCCATCGGCAGAAGAGAGCCGAGAACGAAGGTCATCGGGATCGTGTCGGCGAAGGCGGCCGCGGCGGGCGCGCTGCCCATGACGGCCGCGGCGGCGGCGGCGGCCTTGGCTCCAAAGGCGAGGATGACGCCCTTGGCGGCGACGGCGCCGCCGAGCATCAGGAGAAGAGCGGGGCCCATCCAATACATGCCCGTACGCAGGCCGCCGAGGAGCCAGTCGCGGAATGACGACCACGAGGAACCGCCGACGCGGGTTTCGAACGACGCCTGCGCGGCGGCGCTGTCGCGCGCGGCGGCCCAGGCGGCCTTGAACGAGGAGAAGGCGCCGCCTGATGGTGCGGGAGGGCCGCGGGGGACGTCGGGGGCCATGCCTGGGGAACGCCAGAAGCGGGAGGCGGCCATCGCGGTCAAGCCGGACCAGGCGAAGGCGCCCTTCCAAACGACGACGGCGGCGGGGAGGAGGGCGGGGACGGCGGCGGCGGCGAGGGAGACGGTGAC